>CAZCCU010000015.1:11821-23950 GCA_964497645.1 uncultured Methanosarcinales archaeon | reverse complement strand
ACAAATCCTGTAAAAATAGCCGCGGTCAGGAACATTGTCACAAAAATCTGGCCTAACGCTGAAGTGATAGGCGTTGACGTAAAACACGGCACAAGCATACAGCCAAGCACGGAAGAAGAAGGCATTAAAGGCGCGACAAACAGGGCAGTACTGTCTCTCAAGCATATTGACGCAGACTACGGCTTTGGCCTCGAAGGCAATACTGTAGAAACACAGCACGGCATGCTCCTATCAGGCTGGGTGGTCGCAGTTGACAAACAAGGCAACAAAGGCATAGCCAACTCAGGCGGTCTACTGCTCCCTGAGAAAGTAGCACTAGAAGTAAGAAAAGGAAGAGAACTCGGGCCAGTCATGGACGAGCTGATACACGATCACAACACCAAACAAAAACAAGGAACGGTCGGCATACTAACCAACGGCATGATAGACAGAACCGAAGCCTTCGAAAAAGGAGTAATATTCGCACTCGCACGATTCATCAATCCACAGTATTACAAGTAAAGTGAGCAAAAAAAGAGGTCATCAGGGAATTATTTGGACAATAGTCATGCTTCTGCTAGTTGCAGGCATAGGATTCTTCGCATACCAAAGCGTTGCAGGCCTTCGCAACCTCCAAGTAAACATCACAGAATTCAGCGCAGACAGAGCAGGATGGACACACTTCAGATTCGGATTCACAGTTCACATATTCAACCCAAACCCGCTCAAAGTAACAGTCGGAAACTTCAAAGCAAAAGTATTTGCAAACGACAACCACCTGACAGACATAGAACTCGCAGAACCAATCAAAATACCAGCACTAAAAGGCGTTGAGCACACGTTCTACGTGGACGTTAATTACGCAGACCTTGGCACAGTAATATTCAAAGCAATCTGGAACAAAGAACTCACATGGAAAATAGAAGGAGAGTACATTGTTCAACTGCCATTAGGAATAACGTTCCCATACAAGTTTACATCGACAGGAAGCGTTTAATACGTTCTTGCTTATCCTCAATAAGTCACAATCTTTATAAATTGTGAAGCAAGGCAGGCTGTTGGGGGATGCTTGTGAATTGTCAAAAAACTTATGAAGTTCTAGATACATTGGGGTACAGAAAAAGCCCGGATATAGACGGGCCAACAGTTGAATACTTGGCAGGCAAAGCCTTAATAATCATAAAAACGCCAGAAGAATACGCTGACAAAAAGCAAAAATCAGAAAGATTTGAAGAACTGAAAAAACAAGTCGTGGCCCAGAAAACAGCAATGCTCATGGCAGTTGCAAAACTTGAGGGTCACATGAAAGAAGAGCCACACGGATTTTTTATCAGCCAAAAAAAGCGTGAATACGAAAGCATACTGAGAGCATTAGAAAGAAATCTAAGAGAGGAACAATCAAAAATCGAACTGGCCACTGAAGAATTCGCACGGGTAAACGCTCACCATGACGAAATCTACGGATGCGTACAAACACCACACGGCTACCTGAAAACAACGGTGCTGGGCAGGCAAAGACGCAACGAGCTGAGAGCAAGACTCTACCGGCTGGCAGACCAAGAATTTGAAGCGCTTGAGAATGAAGTAGCTGAAACGAGCAAAAGCCTGGACAAAAGAATAGCGCGCTGGGAAACACTATACGATATCGCAACAAGACAAAAAAAACACCTAGTAGGAGAAGAATTACGAGAGGCAATGGCAATACTGTCAGGAAGAGAGCAATACGCAGAAAAAAACCTGGAAAGATTTGCAGCCATGCAAAAAGAATTCGAAACCAGAGGCCACTATAAAGAAAACGGAGGAATAGGATACATAACATACGCCTTAATGGCATTACAAGAAGCCAGTCCAGCGGAAACTGTTACGGTCATAAACATGATAATTAGGAAATCACTGCACTCCCTCCCCCCATGCCCTGAAACAACAGACCTTGTAGCACTAATTTACAGAACAGAACCAACAGGCCAACAACTAGCCCGTTTCGATGAATTATTCAGTCAGATATCAAGAATAGAAGATGATTACTCACGCGGAACTGTCGCAGCAATACTCGCTGAAACAGAAGAAGATAGCGTGAAAAAATTCAACACAATACACAAAGGGTTGTGCGATCTAACAAGTGTATCAGAAGGCCACCATGAAATAATTAGTGCGGCAGCACACCTCGCAAAACACCCAGGCGATGAAAAACTCAAGCGATGGATAACATTCTATCGTGATCTCAAAGAACACGACATGATGAAGTATGGAATGTACAACATAATTACTGAACTGACACTTAAACCAGGCAGCATCGATGAAATAATCCAAATATTTGATTTAACCGTAAACAAAACAGAACAAAACAGGGCTTATTTACTGTCAGGAGAAAAGTTCTCATTAGCAGCACACTTTGTAGCGAACGGCCTGCAATGCGCAAAACTGCCACTACCCGTCAATTCGTAACTACTCCAGAATAGAAAAACATATAAACGGAATTTAGGTGCAAAAAGAATATAAAAAGAATACGGGGTGGGATGATGAATACAGATGATGTATTGAGTTCTATAGATACAAAGGTACAGGAAGCAATCGCGGAAAGAAAAGGATTTGTTGTTATCATGTCGGGTTCTGACAGCGACAGAGAGCATGTTGACAAGATTAGAACTGAACTAAACGCATATGGAATCAGAAGCGAGTGGAGAATAGCCTCTGCGCACAAGCAACCCAAACTTGTTCAAGCACTAATAAATGCCTACGACGCCCTTGGAGCGCCATTAGCATATGTAGGAGTAGTCACAAAAACAGATGCGCTATCCGGCGAAGGCGCTTATCACGCATTAAACCCATTCATCAGCAATCCAGCAGACCACATAAACGCCACTTGTTTGACAAACCCTCCAGGAAGCTCAAACGCATACGTTGGTGACCCCAAAAATGCAGCGAAATTCATCGCACAGATATTCTCGCATCTGGACCCTGCAATAAGAAAAAAACTTATTGACGACAGAGACGGAAAGATTGCAAAACTTGAAAAAGCGGATGCTACGGTTCGCGGTCTATATCAACCAGCACCAGCAGAAACCAAATGAGGTGAAAACATGGGAAGCGTAAAACACTTGATAAGAGAAGGACTCGGAGCAGATTTATACATTCCAGCAACACCGCACATGCTCGGAAGGGGAGCGTGGAAAGTCAGCGGAGGATTCTCTGTTGCAGATTTGAAAGGACTCATACCACACGAGTTTCAAGTCCCGCACAAGAACTCCGTACTCGCAATGGAAGCATCAGCATACTTCGAAGACGCTGCAAATCACGGCATAGAGTCATGCTACGAAGGCATGGTTGACCGATCAGGAAAAATTGTCAGCGTAAGGGATCTGCTTGACAAAGGCGAACTCAGCGATATCGTCGTAATGAAGCTTGCAAATACTCCGCCAAGCGGAACTGCTGAAGATGTTGCAGCGTACCACGAAGCAATCCGAAAAGGCGAAATAACTGCATACGTTGCAGATGTGGAGTCAATATTCAGAGCAGGACTGCCACTCGGCTCTTCAGTATTCAAGAAAATATGCACCATGATGGGACTCGGTGATAAGTACGAACAGGTTGCAACGTACGATGATACTGTTTTACTGCTTGATGAAGTCAGAGGTGCGATTGCTGACAAAGGAATGCCAGACGTACTCAGCAAATATCTTGGAACACTGGGCATTGATGGAATTCCAAACCCAGGAGCAATGCTGCCACGGCCAGTATTCAATTACACAACCAAATTCGCAGAAAGCGGAGACGCAGACATCACCATCGCAGATGTTGTCAACAGATTGGGCGGAGACGATGGTGTCTATCAAGGCTGGCACGAAATCCTGATAAAATGTACAGACCACCAAATTGCCTACTCAAAAGAAAGAAACACTGACAACATGGACGGAAAAGTAGAAAACGTGGTTGTAGGCAGAAAACCAATCCTGACAGACTTTGCCTGCACTGTAGACGAAAATAGAGAGATGATCAGATATGAAAGAGGAGGAATTGTATATCTGCTTCCAACCAACAAGGAAGTCCAGCGTGCAGTGTTTAGGGAAGAAGGAATCTACGCTGCGATAGAACAAGCCAAGAAAATCGACAAAGAAAAGTGGAAAGACCACATTTTCAAGTTTACAACAAAAGAAAAACTTGCAGCTGCAGCAGAAAAATCAGTGTACATGTTGTCGCAGGCAATCTGCACAATGGGCAACCATGCATTGAGCAGTAATATTTTCGATGCAAAGCCAATCGAAACATGGGTGAATGATTTTCTCCCATACGCAAGCAGGGTGCAAGATAAGGCAGCATGAACCCAATCGTAATCGATCCGTGGAAAGTGGAATACCAACGGAATGAAAAATCGTACAAGTTCATGCAGGCGATATGGCCGGATGCGCTAACATTTGATGACGTAACGATTGTTCCACTAGGTTCTGAAGTCAAACCATCAGAAACAAACGTCCGAACATATTTCAGCAGAAACGTGCGCCTAAACATACCAATAGTCAGCGCAGCAATGGACAAAGTCACCGGGCTCAAAATGGCAAGAATGATGGCAATGCTTGGCGGGCTAGGAATAATACACAGAGCAATGGACAAAGAAGACCAGGGTGCAATCGTAGAACGCACGAAATACTCACTAAACGTCCTCCTTGAAACGCCTATAACATTTCACCCGGAAAACACTGTAAGGGATATTCTAAAGAAAAAAAAGGAACACGACTATGAGTTCAACAGCTTCCCAATCGTAAACCAGGAAGGCAAACTTGTAGGTCTCGTCACAGGACACCACATGACCTATGTTTGTGATAACCTGGACACAACAATAGAGAGCTTCATGACACGAAACGTCGTCACAGGCAAAAAAGGAATGGATTACAAAGAAGCATACGCTTACATGAAAAAAGAAATGCTCAAAAAACTGCCGCTTGCTGACGACGATGGAATCCTTACAGGCATGTACGACTGGGACGACCTGAAAAAAGTAATCCAACATGAAAACACAGTAAATGTTGACAGCAGAGGGCAGCTAGCAGTAGGTGCTGCGGTAGGCGTACATGATTACGAACGTGCAGACCTCTTGGTTTCAAAACGTGTCAACGTCCTGGTAGTCGACTCCGCGCATGGACACGCAAAAGATGTCATAGCCACAGTTCGCGAGCTAAAGAGAAGACACCCGGATACTGACGTTGTAGCAGGAAACATAGCAACAACAGAAGCAGCCACGGACTTAATTGATGCAGGAGCAGACGGCCTAAAAGTAGGAATAGGGCCAGGAGGAATATGCACAACGCGCGTAGTTTCCGGAGTAGGAGTCCCACAAGTCACAGCAGTATATGACGTCTGCGAGGGCGCACAAGGAAGAGTGCCTGTAAACGCAGATGGAGGCATAAGATACTCAGGCGACATTACCAAGTCAATGGCGGCAGGAGCACAAAGCGTGATGCTAGGAACAATGCTCGCAGGCACTGATGAAAGCCCAGGAGAAGAAGTCATAATCAAAGGCAGAAAGTGGAAAGAAATACGAGGCATGGGAAGCCTAAGCGCGATGCAAGAAAGAAAAGAAGCAAGAGAAAGATATGGCCAGGAAGACACAGGAAAACTGATTCCAGAAGGAATTGAAGGCATTGTGCCATACAAAGGCAAACTAGAAGACGTCATCTACCAGCTTGTAGGCGGCCTAAGAGTAGGCATGGGCTACGTGGGCGCAAAAAGCATCCAAGACCTGAACAGCAGAGGTACATTCAGAAGAGGATCCACTGCAGGGCTTCACGAAAGCCACCCGCACGACGTCATAATCACGAAAGAAGCGCCGAATTACCAGGCGCCAACAGAGTAGGTGAAAGATATGACAGAAACAATACTAGAACCACGCAAACGGACGAACATGCGAAGCCCAAATGTAACAGTCATAGTAGGCGGGCAATGGGGTGATGAAGGAAAGGGAAAGATTGTCGATTTACTGGTTGAAGGAGGACTGTACGATGTTATTGTCCGCTACCAAGGCGGGCCAAACGCAGGCCACACCGTCGTAATCGACGGAAAGAAAAGCGTCCTGCACACGATACCAAGCGGAATACTACACCCAGGAACTCTTAACATGATAGGCAATGGCGCAGTCGTAGACCTGGAAGCCATCTGCAAAGAAATGGACGAAATCGGATGCGAAAGAATAACACCTGAAAACCTCAAAATATCCAAAGGCGCACACGTAATCTTTCCATACCACATACTTCTGGAACAAATACGAAGCACGAGCAAAAAAATAGGCACGACAAACCGAGGAATCGGGCCGTGCTACACTGACAAAATCGCACGAGAAGGAATACCATTCGGAAACTTACTCAGACCAGAAATCGCAAACCCGCGAATCATAGAAAAAGTCGCGGCTTACAATAATCTAGCGAGGGAATTCAACGAAATCGCTGCAATACAAAACGCAATACCAGACTGCGACCAAGTGGAATATGCGCCGATTCTGAATGGAACGACTGTTCTCTACAAGACTTACGCCTTATTCGAAAGATTAAAACCCTATTTAGATGACACTGCCAGCAGAATACATGAACTGCTCAGAGAAAGAAAAGGAATCCTGCTAGAAGGAGCACAAGGCTCCCTGTTAGACATTGATTTCGGAACATACCAATACGTCACCAGCTCAACCACAACAGCAAGCGGAGCGTGCAGCGGAACAGGACTAGGCCCATTAGACATAAGCGAAATCGTAGGCATATTCAAAGCGTACACAACACGCGTAGGAGAAGGACCATTCCCAACAGAACTTGACTACAAAACAGACGAAACCGGCAAGAAGTTGCAAACTGTTGGCGCTGAATTCGGTGCAACTACAGGAAGACCGAGAAGAGTGGGATGGTTTGACATGGTTGCGGCACAATACGTAGTCAACATAAACTCAATGAGCGATATTGTCATCACCAAACTGGACGTCTTGGATGAATTCGCAGAAATAGAAGTCTGCGTGGAGCACCAAAGAGACGGAAAAACAAAACAATTCGATCCTCTTGACTTAGCAGACATAACACCCATCTATAAAAAGTTTCCAGGCTGGAAAACGTCAACAAAAAACTGCAAAACATGGGATGACCTGCCGGAAAACGCGAAAAACTATCTCAACTTCTTAGAAAAAACGCTTGACACGCCAATCAGAATAATATCTGTAGGAAACGACCGAAACGCAACCATCTACAAAACAGAGAGGGCGGCGTGAGCGATCAAAACGTTCTAGTGTTGTTTTACGATATAAAAGATGCACTAAGAACCATAACAATCAACAATGAGGGAAGGATTGTTGACGAGACAGAGCGAAACGTAGGACGGGACGTGTTTAAAACAACACTTGGAGCAGAAATAGTACGCGGCTTCCAACACGGCGGCATTAAATACCATGTTCGAATAGCGTCTCCGAGCCATGAACCGTGGCTTGTCAAACAAATTTTCAACCGGCACAGGGAAAACGATGACATAAAATATGATGGAATAGTAGCTGTGGCTGGATTATCATGCACTTCAGATATGCCACGAATGCTAATGGACGAACTGTATAACAACGAGTATGTCCAGGCCGATTCTGTAGACTGGGATGAAAAGACAAAAATGAAATCAAAATATTTCGGCCAGGCCAGACCAGTACCAATCATTGGCGTGCCCACAAAAGATTCACACACGAACGGCCACCGAGCATTCTTCTCAATGATTGAAGTTAGCAGCCCAAGAGATGCTGTATGTGTTAGCGTAGAGCATGGATACGCTGCGGCGCAGCTGATGAAACATTTACTCTCAAATCAATGGAATAATGTTCGCATTATCGTGCCAAGCACATCATCAGGAATTGGGTACAGAATTGGTTTAGAATTGAAGAAAGAACTAGATGACTGGTTTAAACCATTCGAAAGCTGCAAAGTAGAATTCGGTCTTACTTCCTACAGTGATTTCGTACGCGGCCCAAAAAGAGACGACCTGAGCGATTGGAAGTCACCACCAAACATTCTACCAGTATGCATATATGAGGACCTCAGTGAATTAAGAAGAATCAACACCATGGCTGAATGCGTCATTGGAGTATCTGCACTCGAAAGAAAACTCCGTGATGAAGAATTCGTCAAAGAAATAACTGGATTAGGTCGTGTGCTCCACGCACGATCATACAACGGAGTAAATCCAGCCAATTTTGTAGTACAATGTCTGTCAATGCATCCTTACCTTGTAGGGGAGAAAGGGCATGAAAAAGAAGTATGGCTGAACGCGGACAGCTTGCGAACAAGACGAACTGAAAAATCGCGAGACAATGTTGAAGGATACCGCAGAAAATGAAACCAAAAATCCCAGTTCTGTATGCAGGAGCGCAATTATACTACGCTATTTGTCGAGCTTGTGATGAATTAGGCGTAGAGCCGGTAATGATGCCATTAAACGCGACACCAGAACAACTGGCCCCATACAAATCATTCATCATCAGCGGAGGAGGAGCAAGCGTATACGAGAAAAATGCTCCAAAACTCAACGCAAGACTAGCTGCACAAATGCGGCAAAACCCCAGCAGGTGGAAAGTCCTCGGAATCTGCTACGGAACACAACTCCTGAACGACATGTTTGGCGGCGTAGTAGCGCCGCTTCCAGTAAAAGAATACGGCAAAACACAGATTACACTGACTTGCGCGTCACCACTTTTTGACGGACTTCCAGGAACCCAACGCGTGCTAATGAACCACGGCGACTCACTTGAAGAATTAGCAGACAGGTTCCGCGTTACTGCACGCTCAGCTGCAGGAATACCAGCAGCATTTGACGACACCGAACGAGGACTCTACGGAGTCCAATTCCACCCAGAAGCAACAGCAATCAGCACACACGGCAAACAAATCATCAGCAACTTCCTCTACAAAATAGCAAGATACACTCCTGCAAAAGAAAAGACCATTGATGAACTAATCGAAGACCAAAAAGAAAAAGTCAGAAAAAACGTCAAACCAGAGCAACGCGTCTTCTTTGGCTTGTCAGGAGGAGTTGATTCGACAGTTGCAGCTCACATTGCTGAAGAAGTGCTGGGAGCAGACAGGTGTGAAGGATTCATTATCGACACCGGTGGCATGAGAAAAGGAGAAACAGACTGGGTATACGACCAGCTCACACGAGTTCTCAAGATGAAAATACACAAGATAGACGCGCAAAAATACTTCCTCAACACCGCGCCAATCGTAAAAGAAAAACAGAAAGACGGAACACTTATCGATGTTCAGCTACGAAAACTCAGCGAGGAAACAGATCCCGCGCTAAAACGAGTCATCTTCAGCGCGCTATACGGCCAAATCTTCAGAAAAACAGTCGTCGAATACGGGTTCAATCCAGATGAAGACGTGTTTGGACAAGGCACACTGCGAACAGACATCATAGAATCTCGATCAGCCAAACTCTTGGAAAGCATAGGCGCAAAACAGATCAAAAAACACCACAACGTAGATTTAGACTTCAAGTATAGCTTAGAACCAAACGAAGACCTGCACAAAGACCAAATCAGGCTAATCGCGCAAAAACGAAGACTGCCGGCACAACTCGCATTCAGGCAACCATACCCAGGACCAGGACTATTCTGCAGAACAGTCTGCGCAGACAAACCAAACATAGACGAAAAATACACGAGAACAGCCGAACAATTAAGCGCGTACGCAAAAGAAAAAGGGCTGGAAGCAATTCTCATGCCAATCAAGACAGTAGGCATCAAAGGAGACGACAGATCAGTCGATTACGCGGCTGTTATCGTTGGAGAACCCGAATGGGAAAAACTATCAGAAATAGCAGACGACATGCCAAGAGTAATCCACGGAGTCAACAGAGTATATTACTTATGCGGCAAAACCCCTGAGAAATTCGACCCATCAAAATGCATCACGCCAACACATTTAACACAAGAAGCACTTGACCAACTACGAGAAGCAGATGCTCTCGTGAACGCAGTACAAGAAATGCATGAAATCGACAGCAGGCAAATCGCGCAATTCCCTGTCAGCTTACTGCCAGTCAACTTCGGCAAACCAGGAACAAGAACAATAGCACTACGGCCATTCATCACGCAAGACTTCTACACAGGATTGCCGGCAATACCATCACGCATGTCAGACAGCGAACACATCAGCGAAATTGTCATAAACAAAATGATCAAAGCAATCCTTGAAGTACAAGGAATCAGCGCAGTACTGCTCGATTTAAGCAGCAAGCCGCCGGGAACAACAGAGGTGGAATAAAGTGACGATCATACAAACAGCATTATTGAGCGTTACAGACAAAACCGGAATTGTAGATTTTGGAAAAGAACTTCAAGGATTGGAAGTTGAGATATTATCAACAGGCGGTACGGCAAAAACTCTAAGAGACGGCGGGGTAAAAGTTGTTGAGGTTTCTGATTATACGGGATTTCCTGAATGTTTTGATGACAGGGTGAAAACACTCCACCCAAAAGTAGCAGGCGGCATCTTATTTGAACGAGATAAGGAAGCGCACAGAAAACAGGCAGCAGAACTTGGAGTAAAAAAACTTGACCTCGTGGTTGTGAACTTGTATAAATTTGAGGAGGTTGCAGCAAAACCAGGAGTCACTATAGAAGAACTCATAAAAAATATGGACGTAGGCGGGCCAGCTATGCTCAAGGAAGCAGTCAAAAACAACAATGATGTTGTCGTGGTTACAGATCCAAGAATGTATGAGAAGATCATCAGGGAATTAAGGGAACTCGGCGAAATAAGCACAGTTACACGCAAACGCTTTGCGGCAGATGCAATGAATAGAGTGGCAGATTACGAGTCAGCAATCGCAGTTGCACTGACAAAAGCGCTGACAGGTGAAGAAACCGTACGATTAGTCGGAAGAAATGGAAAACCACTCGATAGATATGGTGAGAACTGGGATCAAAAAGCCTGGCTTTTCCCAATGACTTCCACTGAGCCAAACGTGGCAAATGGAGAAAAATTACATGGCAAGGCCCCAGGATATAACAACTTACTGGACGCGGATAGTGCGCTGTCCACGGCACAGGAGTTTGTTGATTTCAAACTTATTGGCAAAATCTTGAAAGTGTATGACGCGCCGACAGTGGTTGTAGTAAAACACACGAATCCATGCGGGCTTGCCTCAGCTACAAAACTTGAAGACGCATTGGAAATGGCATGGCAAGGAGACATAGTATCCGCATTCGGCTCCATAATTGCATTCAACAGGGAAGTAGATCTGAATATGATGAAAGTTCTATGTGACAGATTCGGCTCGTTTGATAAGGAAAGGGAAAAATATCTCAAGGGATACTTTGTAGAAGTGCTTGTTGCTCCAAGCTACACAAAGGACGCACTTGAGTATCTTAAGGGAATGACAAGCCAGTCAAAAAAGGACATGCGTGTATTTGCGGTAGGAGATCTAAATCAACCACAGGCGGCATTTGACTATCGGTTCATACGCGATGGAATACTAAGGCAGACTAGAAACAAAAACAACTATCTTACGTCGTTGGATGACTGTTTTACTCAACAACATACTGTACGATGTGAGAACAGCGGCGCTGACAGAGTAGTTGGTATTGTAACTCAAAGCGCTCCAGAAGAATCAATGAAAGGGCTCTATGACTTTACCTGGAAAGCAGTAAAAAGAGTGAAGTCAAACGCAATAGCAATAGCCAGAGAATATGCACCAGGACAATACCAGCTTCTAGGCATCGGTGCAGGACAAATGAATCGGGTGGAAAGCACAAGGCTCGCAATAAAGCACGCAGAAGAGACACTCCGGCTTGAATACCTTGTTGCAGGCGGAAAAGGAGATCCAATACAGAAGGGATTCTTCACGAATAGCATGGAGCGACTGAAGAAACTGGGCATAGTCCATTCTGAAGGAGAATACAAGGAAGCAGAAGCGGGCTATGTAAGCTCCGTATTAAGCAAATGTGTCTGCGCATCAGACGCTTTCTTTCCATTCCCAGACGGACCGGAACTGCTCATGGCAGCAGGCGTCAGAAACGTAATACAACCGGGAGGGGGAAAAATAGATCAGGCAACCATCGATGTCGTCAACAAGTACAATGGAGCAATGGTCTTAACGGGAAAAAGAAACTTCCTGCACTAACTTGGACAGCAGCTGAGCGCC
>CAZCCU010000015.1:0-11721 GCA_964497645.1 uncultured Methanosarcinales archaeon | reverse complement strand
TATGCCAACCAAACTAGCAGAAGGAGTTTATGCAGTCGACTTGTGCACGTATCTGCCTGATATAAAGACAATCATAATTTCAGACCTTCATCTAGGCTACGAGCAAGCCATGGAAAAACAAGGCGTTCTAGTTCCCAGAACTCAATTCAAGACGATAATTAAGAGACTTGATTGGATAACAGAACACGTTGCAGTAGAGCAGGTTGTGCTGAATGGAGACGTAAAACATGAATTTGGCACGATCTCAAAGCAAGAATGGAGGGAAGTGCTCAGATTAATCGACTATTTTGAAAAGAAAAACATCAAGATTCTGATTGTAAAAGGAAATCATGACACGGTTCTAGGACCAATTGCAAGAAAGAGAAATCTGAAAGAAGTCAGAGAAGCAAGGCACAAGAATATTTTGATTACACACGGAGACTATGTGCCGAAAAAACTGGCTCCAATAATTATAATGGGACACGAGCATCCTGCGATAACTCTGCGGGAAAAAGCAAAACGGGAAAAGTTCAAATGTTTCATCAAAGGAAAATACAAAACAAGCACGCTAATCGTTCAACCATCAATGAATCCGCTAACAGAAGGAACTGACGTGCTGAAGGATGAAGTCCTGAGTCCGCTCATAAAGAATATACTGAATTTTGAGGCGTTTATTGTAAACGCCAAAACGCATGAAGTATTGCAGTTTGGGAAAATCAGCCGTCTCGTAACAAGAGCATCGGACTAGACTCGTCCTCTTCAGAAAACCATCTGTCACTGCCGCCGCTTTGGCCACAATGCTTGCAAATAGACTGTAATTCACCAATCTTCAGTTTCCCACATTTTGAACAGTTCATGTAATCCACCTAGAAATAGAGACCATCTACTAATATTTAAATCTACCTGTTTTTGTCACAAGTAGGTGGTGAAATATATTATCTTCAATATAGAAATTTATTCTAGCTCTTTAATAGTAATCTCCTCGTCATCCAGAGTAAACCACCGGTCGCCTCCAGTGTTAAAAGTATACAGGCAATCTCTGCAAAAATTCTGCATTTCACCAATAACAGGCGACTGGCATTGCGGACATCTCATTTTTAACCTCTTTGATACTCAGAACAAGTCCCGCAAGCCCTTGCGAGCCTGCGGGATTGTCGTAGTGAGTGAAGACTATTAGACATCTAACCAGTTATAGCGCGGCACATCGCTCTGCTCACACTTACGGCAGACATACGGGTCATTAACAGCACTCTTGCCCATAATTTCCCCGCACCCCACACAATGCAGCCGTTTCATGTCGAAAACCTTCGGTTTTCGAGCACCGTTGGAATTCTTTCGGAATTCCGAGGTCTTTGCATCAGCTTCTGGACAACCTTATCGAAATACTCCTCATTGCTGTGATGAAGCTTCACGAACTCCCTGATCTCTTCAATATCCCGGATAAAGACTCGGCTCATTCGTACTCGTCCTCGTTCTTCCAATCCTCAATCATCTCGTTGTCAGCCTGCTCGACACCCTTCTCGAACGCCAGTTCCCATGGCGCTTCATCGTCAAGCTTGTCTTCCATCACTTCTAAGTCCTCTTCTTCCACCGAAGATAGGTGGTCAACGAAGGGGGCTTTTTCCAATAAGAGTTTTTGTCGCATAACCCCCGCCTCCCTTAAACTATTCACTTATAGAGGCTATATAAGCAGAATTTCATATATATTTTGTCCTGATATAATATAAAATTTATATAATTGACCAGATTTTATAATGCATAGAAAGGTTTATATAGAAATAGTCGATTTACCATTTTCTATTAATCCGATATAGAGGATTAAAGATAACATATAAGTTTGGGGGATTTATAATGAGACGCAAAGTCATTCAAATAGCAGATTCCACACAGCTGATTTCTCTTCCACGAAAATGGGCGTTGCAGCACAATGTCAGAAAAGGCGACGAACTAGAAATTACTGAAGAAGGCTCACGCATAATTGTATCAATTGCAGACTCTGCAGAGCTCTTCAAAAAAACAGAAATCGACCTCGCAGACCTTGAAAAAATCGTAAACAGAGTCATCGGACTCCTTTACAAAATCGGATACGACCAGATCACCATACGCTATTCAAGCCCGGAATTTGTCGCGGCAATCCAAAAATGCCTTCTGGAAGACATGATAGGATACGAAATTGTGGAACAACACCCAACCCAATGCGTAATCAAGACCGTGGCTGCGAGCTCTGAAGGAGAGTTCGATGTTGTCCTCCGCAGAACTTATCTTCTGCTCAAATCAATGCTCGACGGACTGCTGACTGCAATGGAAAGTGGCGACAAAAAAACCATTCCGAGCCTGCGCTTTTTGGAAAAAACAAACAACAAGTACACTGCATTCTGCAGAAGAGTCCTCAACAAAGGCGGACTTAAAGGAGTCAAAAATCCCACGATATTCTATGCACTCGTTGAAGAAATAGAAAAAATCGCAGACCAGGGAAAATATTTATGCGATGACCTGCTCGAGCAGAAATCCGTCAAGGTGGATGGAGAAAACCTTGAACTTTTCAGAAAAGTCACAGAATTGTTCAACAAGACCTACGACCTGCATTATGCATTCAGCACTAAAAAGCTTGCCGGCCTCTTTGAAACACGCAAACAGCTAATTGATGAAGCACGCAAACTCATGAACAGCCCGAAAGGCAGGCCGCTTGTATTGCACAATACCATGAGCATGATACAATCAATGGCAAACGCCTGGAGTTTTGAACTCCAGCTTAACTGGGTTTAGGTATAATAGAAGTATCGCCTTTTGGGTCATCATCGTTCATACGTTTATCCAGCTTCTTTTTGGCGAGCTCGTAATACGGCTTAACCATTTCTTCTGATCTGGATTGGATCTCAGAAATCCTATCATAAATATCCAACTGCACTCCTGAAGTTATCTTCTTCGGAACATTCATTTTCGTCTCCTCGTAAGTTCTGCCGCACATTTTCTCATACATAAAATTCATCTTGCCCTTGACCTTAATCAAATCTCCCTGACTCTCCCTCTGCAGATAATAATCAAAATTAACGTCAAAAAAGGACAAACCATCAGCAGACTTGACCAAAACTATCCCCAAAGTCCGTTCAGATGTCTTTCCAGCCCATTCTTTAAGCGTATCATGAGTACGCACCAGCCATGACACATCACTAATTAAAGATGTCTCTGCAGAAATCTTACCCAAATGGTCGCAAAGAATACGCGCACTATGTTCAGCGTGCGCCCTCTTATACTCCTGAAAATTTTTATAATCCTCCCTCCTGATTCGATTTTCCATTGCCCGGTCGATATCGTGGCCATAAGTTGAAATAAGAACAGCAGGACTCGGATTTTCATCCAATCTCTTCAACCATTCAACACAATTGGCCAAGTGAGGATCAAGGCCCAGAGAAATAAAAGCGTCCAAGGACATTTTATTTTTGGCATCACCGATAGTCTTGCTGATGAATTCTCTAGTTAAATCCCATGCCGCTGTATCTGATATGCTCATGATGCATTCCTCCGCGCAATATAATTCATTTTCAAACCCTCGCTGCCAACAAATTTGTCCATAAACTTGCGCAGATACAAGGCGCCAGCATATTGTAAAACTTCCTCAGTGTGATCGTATTCTTTCCTTATATGTCTCATTTGGTCAAAGTATTCTCTTCCATTTTCGATACTTCTAATGAGCTTCTTATTCTCTATTTTAGTTAAGCTTTTAGGCGCATTTTTAATAACACGATCAAGAATTGCCTGCATGCGTTTCAAGCAAAACTCCATCTCGTCTTTAAATGCCTTATCATCTGCGCAACTCTGGAAATAATTATTTACTGCTTCCGTGTATGTCTTGAGCTTTTCCTGATTTACGTATCGTTCAGAACCTTCAAGAGCCTGCGGGACAAAGAATTTTCCTCCAACAAAAGGCCTTCTATCCTGGACATTCTCCTGAGAAATGATTCCAGCAATCCGCTCTTCCAGAAGCGCGCCTTCTTTTCCACATTCAATTGAGTTTCCAGCATCACTATTGACATAACAGTCCGCCATCTGCCTGCGCGCGTCGATTCCATGCGCCCATACTGATGGCAGATAATTCAGCAAAGTCAGCCCAAAAGTTCTCATTGATCTATATAACCACGTGGCTGGAACTGCACGCTGGTATTCATCAAACTTGGCCATCATATCGCGTGAAACGAGTTTTTTCAATTTTTTCCTCGCTTCGGAAAGCTTAATGGGACTGTGCACTATATCATTTGAAAGCTTGTCCAGCTGGTCGACTTTTGCAAAATCATCTCTGAATTCCGAAGATGCCAAACGATATCCGGGACTATTTTTAACTTTTGCCAATTGCCCATTAATTATTCTTTCCTTTTCCTTGACTGCCAGCATGTGAATATTTAACATATCTGAATCATCAAATGAAATTGGCAATGAAGGTGTTTCGTGACGGGCATCATCAGCAGGATGATGTCTTCTATAAGTCTTATTCCAATCAACTTTGCGCATTACATCTTTAACGTAATCAAACACCTCGTCCATTGTAACTGCAGGCTTATTTTTTCCACGCCACTTCATGAAATCGTTTCTGATGTCATCAAACTTTGAATTGTACGCTCCGTTAATCTCAAACATGATATTCTTTGAGCACATATCAAAATACTGAACAGGCTCATAATTTGACAGGGGGTCCATAAAAGACTTTATGGCGGTTCGCAGTGCAAGATGCTCATCCTTAGTAATCCTCATTCTCAAATGAGGTACGACTTTTGCAAACGTTGTGCGGATGCCCTGATAGTATTCCAGCTTTTCACGACGGATTCCGGGCAAATGAACAGGGTTTGCTTGCAAAGCAGCCAGCCATTCATTCATGCAAAAGCGAACCGAGTGGGCAAAATACTTCGCAAAATCATCATCATTATCAACTGCCTCTTTGATCTCAGGAGCAATGCTGTTTAAATTGGGACCATTGACATAATCCATGTGCAAATAAATTCCGCCATCCGCATTAAGCATTTCCTTGCTCTTCAAACGCACAGCATTAACCAATGTTTTCTTTGACTGCAGAAGTGCTACTTCCGGCATAGCATTGTCGGCTTTGTGCTCATTCTGTCTTTTTTCCATTTCTGTCAAAAATAGCCTATCACAATCTGCCCTTTTTTTCTTGAGAAATCCTTTATAGCAGCCATCAAGCATCTTCATCATCGGAATATGCCCATACGCACTGTAAAACGAGTCAGTTGAATATGCGTTCAGCTCAATGCCCTGAATTTTTAGACCCATTTTGACTGTTTTTGTCACGAAACGGAACAGAGCGCGGGAAACTTTTACATCTCCTTCATATCTGCATAACTGATTTACTTTTTCCATGCACTGAACGGTGCGCCTTTTTTTAAGATCAGAAAACAGCGCATTAATCAAAAGTTCAGATTCAGGAGGCAAGAAACCCAAAACCTTTTTTTGCCTTGAATTTTCGCAACAGTTTTTTATATACGATATCAGCCAGTCTCGAGGCGGCGGATGAGGAACTGCGACTATTTGCGGGTAAGCTCGCAAGATTTCAGAAATATCCTTTCTAATTTGAGGAGTACTGTCAGTTTCATCATTCAGCACTAATGCCAGAACCGGAAGTTCGCTGCGCTGCGCCAGAATCTTTGACAGACACTCATTTGCGTTCTCTCCAACTGCGGCTACAAAAAAGTCGCCCTGATCAGGTTGTTCCAATAGTTCTTCCAGAGATCCAGAAGAAATCACTTTGAATTTTTCAAACTCAAGAACCGCTTTCCACTTGTCACGGAATTCAGTATCAGGATCAAGCAATAGAACTGTGTAAGATTTTTCCCCTTGACCGAATCTGCCGTTATTATCTTCCATGTGCATAAAAGACGCATTCGTCAGTTAAAAGCTTTATGACACTTTTGCGTATGTGCTCAAATCAATCTTGTGCCTCTCCTCATACTGCTGCAGAGCCTCGACAATCTGCTTTTCTGAAAATAGTTGCGCAACTACTTCCTTGTCTTTTCCTTCTATACTTTCCTTCAGTACTTTATGATATTCCTCCCATTTTCCCTTGTGCGAGTTCTTCTTCATGTAAAGAACAAGCCGCTCCTCTGCAGTAAGTGAAGCACAAAAATCACGGTGCTGCTCGTCCTTTGCATACTGCTCACGAGCGGAAGGAATAATTTCCTGCACTTTTTCAGTCCTTGCCAGGACAAATCGACTGTAATCTTCTAATTCCCATGGATGTTTCCACTCCTTCATACCGTCCAGAATTACAATGCTTACTGCTCTCATATCGTCTATTGACAACCCGGAGCCTACAAAACGGCGGAGCATCTCAATATCAGCATCACCTGCGACCTTGTGAATTTCATTAACTGTGCTGAAAAAGCATCTTGCGTATCCATGCCGTTTTTTCAGAGATTCCATCTGATTCAAAATTCCGAAAGTTGTATCAAAATCTCTTTTAAGATAATTGGCTACGATCTCAATCTCATCATTACGGACCGTGGTTCCAGCATCGCGCAGCTGCTGATATAAAGGAGAAATCATATCGCGCACTTTTGCCACAAGCCCGTCCATATTTGCAATTGTATCGTCACGATCCTTTACTTCTTTTTTTAACAGAGGAACTTTTTTGGACTCCATGATCATGTCGCCATAAATTTTGTTCAACTCTACCTCAATACGAGAGCGAATTTGTTTTCCCAAATCGCCTTTATATTTCTCTTCAATCTGTGCCGGTAATTCTTTCTCCAAACGTTCCTTTTTTTGTGCATATTCCTGTTCCAATCGCGTGCGTGATTCATCATGTTGCTTCTTCAGATTTCCATCTTTCTCATCGTGTGCCCGCTGAAGCTCTGCTATTTTGCTCTCAAGACTTCTGTCATGTTCTGACTTAAGCCCTGCCTTCGCTTCATTGATTTCTTTGAGTTTTTTCTCCTGCAGTGCAGCTGAGAGTTCTCCGAACTCTTTGCGCGTCTGCTGTCTATCTTTTTCAAGCGCTTCTTCTTTTTTCGCGTACTCTGCGCGCAGACCTGTTTCGTACGCTTTTTCTTTTCTCTCTAATTCTGCTTGCAACCCTGCCTTGCACTCAGCAGATTCTCTTTCCAGCTTTTCTTGAGTCCCGGCAACCTGTTCCTGAGCTTCTGAATGCAGACGTTTCCTGAAAGTTTCATATTCTTGGGTTAATTCACTTTCTCTGCGACCTATTTCCTGCTTAGCCTCATTTCCTATCTCTCTGCGGAGTCTTTCCTCTATTTCAGGTTCTATTCTCCTTCTAATTCGGTCTATTAACCAGCCAAAAACCATTCATCCCCCTATCATCACTACTCAGTAGTCTAATTTCGAAACATATTTAAATGTTCGCATTTTTATCATCTATGCGGGGGTTGATTTTGTATATCACCCAGCAAATTATTTAAATAGTTGAAAAGTATAAATTCCCTATGCCAGCTCAAATACCTGAAGAATTTAGGACAAATATGAGTTTAGGAGATCTTCTAGAAGAAGTTCTTACAAAGTTCGAAGAAGGAAAACACAAGAGCGAGTCTGAAATTCCTATAGTTTCTCGCTTCATATCGCAACTTGAAGATGACATTGCAGCACTTGAGAAACGCGCAAAAGGCCTTGGAGCAAGCACGCTCCATCAGGTAAGGCAAATCGTGCCGTCATTCACTTACCCTGAACTTGGAGCAACCCTCTCATATCTCCGCAATACGCTGAACGGCTCTAACGACATAGGAATCATACAAGAACTCCTCGGAAAAGTATGCACTATAAAGGATGCTCACGGTCTAAGAGGCACTGAGTACCGCATCTTCCTGGAATACATTCAATTGTTCAAATCAGGAAAACCAGTTGACCAGCGGGCAGATGAATTCAAAGAAATATTTTTGACGATAAGCGACGCGTTCACAAGAGGACAGTATAAGTTGGCCCGCATCACGAAAGAAGTTGACGGGACATGGGACGTATTCCTGCAGACACATGATAAAAATGATCCCCAATACGCTCTGGTCACACGCTACAAAGCGTTTGAAGAAAAGTATGGCATCCGCACAGGCAAAGTAGAAGAGCTCATTGAAAAATACATCAAACCGGTTTCTAATCCAAAGTAGCAACCTTTAAAAAGCACGTTCTGATAATTTCACCCAATGCCAACAGAAGAAGAACTCATCAACGAGCGCAAGAGGAAAAGAGATGAATTGTTGAAATTAGGCATCAATCCATACCCTTACAGTTACACGCCAACACACAATTCCAAACAGATTTCTGAAAAATACAAAGGATTGGCGGCAGAAGAGAAAACAAACGATGCTGTCAAAGTGGCCGGCAGAATCGTCGGACTGCGAAGAATGGGCAAGGCGACATTCATGCACATTCTCGACCAGCACGGCAAAGTCCAAGCATACTTCAAATTCGATGACATTCCAAAAACATACGACCAATTGAAGCTCACAGACCTGGGAGACTGGATAGGAATAGAAGGACCAATCTTCAAAACATCAACCGGCGAAATCACTGTTAAAGCAACAAACTATGAAATCCTGTGTAAAGCACTCCGCCCTCTCCCGGAAAAATGGCACGGGCTGAAAGATATGGAAGAACGATACAGAAGGAGATACGTGGATCTCATAGTTAACCCAGAAGTCAGAGAAACATTTGTCAAAAGAACCAGAATCGTTGACGCGATCAGAGAAACTTTGAACAAAAGAGGATTCCTGGAAGTAGAAACACCAATATTACAGCCGATTTACGGCGGGGCAGCAGCAAAACCGTTCAAAACACACCTGAACACGCTCAAAATGGACGTATTCATGCGCATCTCAAACGAACTCTACCTGAAAAGACTCATAGTAGGCGGATTTGAAAGAGTCTACGAATTTTCAAAAGACTTCAGAAATGAGGACATAGACAGAACCCACAACCCGGAATTCACAAATTTAGAATTCTACCAAGCATACGCAGACTTCAACGACATGAGGGAACTAGTCATGGACTTGTACATAGCAGCAGCAAAAGCAATCCACGGCAGCACAAAGTTCGAATACCAAGGGAACGTTATTGATGTGAAAAAGCCATGGCAGACATACACCATGGTGGAATCTTTGAAAAAGTTCGCTGGAATTGACGCTGAGAAACTAACCATGCAGGACATGAACAAACTCTGCCAGCAGCACGCAATCAAAGTAGCCCAAAACCCATCAAAGGGACAGCTAATACAATCATTATTCGAAGAATTAGTGGAAGAAAAACTCATACAGCCCACATTCATAACACACCATCCGATAGAAAGCACACCGCTGTGCAAGCCGTGCAGAGAGCACCATTTACGAGAACACTACATAGAACGCTTTGAGCCATTCATCGTAGGCATGGAGATAGCAAACGCTTATTCAGAATTAAACGATCCGGTACTGCAAAGGCAATTCCTAGAAGAACAAGCGCAACAACTCCGCGCGGGAACAGAAGAAGCACACCCAATGGACGAAGACTTCGTACAAGCAATCGAGTACGGAATGCCACCAACCGGAGGAGTGGGAATAGGCATAGACAGGATGGCAATGATAATCACAAACAGCCCAAGCATCAGAGACGTGCTATTCTTCCCATTCATGGGAAAACAGTAACATGGAAAAAAAGATAATCGGACTAACCACTCGCGTCGTCATATTCGGCAAGCAGGGAAAAAAAGAGGTCGTAGCGCGCGTTGATACAGGAGCTACCAAGAGCAGCATAGACAAAGCCCTCGCTTCAGAACTCGACCTAGGACCAGCACTCACTCACACCAGAGTAAAAAGCGTCCACGGTGTAAGATACAGGCCTGTCTTAACAGCAGACATCCTAATCGCAGGCGAGCTCAGACACGCAGAATTCAACATAGCAGAACGAGAACACATGAAATACAAAGTCCTAATCGGCCAAAACATTTTAAAACGCGGCTTCTTGATAGACCCCAGCAAGGGGGGCTGAATGAAAGCAGCAATAATCTCGCTAGGAAGCATTTCCAGCAAAATGACCATCGAAGCGATGAAAAAACACTTCGACGAAGTAGACCACATAGACATCCAAGAACTCGAAGTTTCCCTAGGAGAGAAAAAAGCACAAATATTATACCAAGGCAAGCCACTGCCAAAATACGACTGCATCTACGCAAAAGGAAGCTTCAGATACGCTGTTCTCCTGCGAGCGATAACAACACTACTGCAAAAAGAAACATACATGCCACTAAAGGCCGGCAGTTTCACAATAGGCCACGACAAAGTCCTCACGCACCTCAAATTCCAGGAAAACAACATACCGCAACCGACAACCTACATTGCCTCAACAGCAGACGCTGGAAAAAAAATCATCAAAAAAATAACATTCCCGATCGTAATGAAACTGCCAGCAGGCACGCACGGAAAAGGAGTCATGCTAGCAGACAGCCCGGAAAGCGCAAGCTCCATGATTGACGCACTCGCGCTCCTTAAACAGCCATTCCTAGTCCAGGAATACATAGAAACAGACGGCAAAGACTACCGCGTCATCGTAGTCGGAGATAAAGTCGCTGCTGCGATGAAACGCGTAGCAGCAAAAGGAGAAAAAAGAGCCAACATCCACGCCGGCGGACACGGAGAAAAAGTCACGCTCGACCAAACAACAACAAAAATCGCCGTTGCGGCAGCAAAAGCAGCAGGCTGCGACATATGCGCAGTTGACATACTACCATCATCAAAAGGACCGCTCGTACTAGAAGTCAACCTATCACCCGGATTACAAGGCATCACCAAAGTCACCAAGATAAACGTGGCAGAAATCATCGCAGAATTCCTCTACAAACAAACAAAAACATTCAGAGAAGGAGGAAAAGAGGCAATCCTAAAAGAAATAGCAGCAGAACAAGAAATTCAAGGACCACTAGACTTCAGAGGCAACAGAATCCTGCTGCCAGAAGCCGTAACCATGGCGTCAAAAATCAAAGACGACGACGAAGTAAGCATAAAGTCAAAAAAAGGCCACATTGAAATAACCAAAACAGGAACAGTCAAGAAGGAAAAAGAGTAATTAGCAGCTAACTTCTTTAACAGTGCCAGAGCACTGATTCTGGCAGGCATTCACAGCAGCTTCTTCAGAATCAGTGGTATAAACATTGCCGCAACTGCATTCGAAACAACGCTGAGGAATCTCATACGCGCGCCCACCAAACGCTCGAGAAGTGCTATCAGAAATGCCCCTGATCTCGCCACCATACGCCTGCGGGGCAGGAACGGCAAATTCACCAGTAATATCAGGACGCCACGCGTACGGATCGCCAACAGAACTATACTGCTCGCACCCAGCCAAACAATCAGGACTATTGCCCTGATAAGTAAAACAGGCACGCCTGCAAGCAACCATCGGGCTCTCACTGCCAGGATAATTGTAATTATACAACGGGTCGCCTTCTGAAACATAACCAGTAGCAGAACTGGCAACTGCCCTATAAGGAACGCCAGGCTTGCACTGCTCGGCAGCATAAGCACGGCACATATACTGCGCTTCCTCAGCAGAACTCGTCATAAACAACTCAGACTCAACAGACTTAGCAGGACTGCACTCAACATTGCACACGAAATTATAACCAGTTGCCTTTCCAGGGCCCTTCATAGCATAATACAAGCCAACCACAGCAATAACTAAAACTGCTAAAAGAATAAACAACTCAGCCGCTCCTCTTTTCGACATAATACCACCTACAACAATGCAGTATAAAAAGGTTTC
>CAZCCU010000014.1:0-28788 GCA_964497645.1 uncultured Methanosarcinales archaeon | reverse complement strand
CTGAACCATCATCCACCACAACCACGTTCTTGTAGCCAGACTTAACCAACTCTTTCACAACATGGCCAATACTATGCGCCTCATTAAACGCCGCAATAACAATCCAGACGTGCATACCAAAGAACAATATTTGAGGTTTATAAAGGTTTATAGCAGAATCACGGCTTTGTAGGAAGAAAATAGTCCTAGAAGGTAGGGATTTACGCTGGTTTACACTCCAAGCAATCGACGCATATCCTGCAATAATTTTCTGCCGGGGAGGAAATCTATGGACGTTATTTCGTGCTCATTCCCTGTTGAAAGATCCTTAATCGTGCCCCTTGTGTATTCAGTGAACCTCTGTGTTTCCGAGCCATCCTCATTTTTTATTATTTCTGATTCAGAATACATTCTTACCCGGTGTGTGGGTATTGGAAATAATTGTTTCTTTTTATCCCAGGAAGTAGAAAACCAATAATCAAACCATCCTTCATTGAGATTATAATCTCCTTCTTCCGCAGTTACAATGAGCAGCAAGCCATTTATTTTGACGGCATCTCCGAGGTTGAGTGGTGATATACGATTCAGATCTGGGTTCATAGTAATAGTAACACATGATGGACGTTTAAAAACTTTTTGTTGACGGGAAAACTCACCTTTTCCAACAGTTTAGATTAAGCATCATTTAATGATTAGAACAAATAATCACTCAATCGACTCGATTCTCAGCTTGAAATGCAGCGTCTTATTGCCTAACTTGTGCTTTGTTGAATCAGTGCCGTAAGCCTCTTCAGGAGGAATCGTTACAGTCTTTGTTTCGCCTGCCTTCATGCCCTGAATGCGCGATTCAAAACCAGGAATGACCATTCCCTTGCCAACAACAAAAGGCATGGGCTTTGAATCAAAATCGTCAAAACTAGAATCAGGAGAAATGTTCAACTCACTCCAGCCAGGAATACTGCTGTCAAACAAAGAACCATCATCCAACCAGCCAATATAATTAACTCTCACCCTCGTGCCAGGCTCAACCTTATCCTTAGGTGTTCTTGCTTCAGGAAGATTCATCTCAGTCCCAGCCCAGTCAACCTTGTAAACGTAAACATAACCGCCAATCAACTGCTGTTCAGCCGAAAACAATTTGAAATGCTTCAAGCCAAGACCATTCATAAAGTACAAACGAGTGAAAATACTATCGGCAATCTCAGCATATGAAGCAATCGCGCTCAAACCATCACCAGACGGCCACATAACAATCACCAACGCAGCATTGCCTTTGTCATTAACAACTTCAGACCTGTTACCGTCACGGCCATACACTAGGATCTTTCCAGCAATAGCTACGCCCTGAGACAACCGCACTTCGCCCTGCTTTCCAGACAAGTTCACAGCGATGCTATCACCGCACACAATCAAATCATTATCACGCGAACACGGACTTGAACCAGCCTGCACGTAGCCAGGCCACGGACTAATCCACTGGTTGGCAGCCTCCTCAGACGACAATGACAGGGCAGAATTGTACAACGACTTCGCATTTTCCTCAGAAGTGCCAAAACGCTCGGCCATCAAAGGAACAGCCTCGGACTCAGGAACAAAACGCCATTTCTGCCAGACTTCAGCACGATCAAAATCCCACAAGCCAAAATGAGCCCACACGCCAGACTTGCCAATCATATCCCCGCTGGCAATAAAAAAGTCCTCAGGAGCATCACAATGAGTAAACTTAATGATTTCAGGAATGCCGGCAGCATCAGCAGTTGCCATTGCGGTTTCTTTGTCCTGCATTATGATCTCCTTGACAAGCTTCACAGATTTCAATGGATCATTGGTCTTATTCAACGCAACATCAAAAGCATTGTTAGCACCGCAGTCAAGCATGCGCAGAATCGCAACAGCCTCGTCCTCATCAGAAGTCTGCAAAGCACGGCCAACCCAGTGCGCGTGAGGCAAGGTCTGAGACGCGCCATCAAAAGATACAGCACGGTCAGCAACAAACTTGAAATGGTGGCCAAAGTCCCACCAAGAATTAATAATCGCGTCAGGCTGGCTGTTCTCCTTAATTTTCGCCAAAGAATTCCACCAAGCATCATTCATGATTGGCACATCATTAAGCACAGAGTTATACGCATTTCTGACCAAATGATTGCCTGCCTTGACAGGATTCACAATAATGATTCCAACAATAACAACAGTCAAAACACTCATGATGACTTTGTTCAAACTCAACTGGCGTTCGCCAAACGCTGACAAGCGCTTGTGCAACAAACCAACACCAACGCCAAACGCAATAGCCAATGCAGGAGCCAGCAGCAAAACAAAACGAGTGCCCTTCAATGACATATAAGTTGTACCGATAAACCAAACAACAAGAAGAGAAGAATAAGTCAAATCAAACTTGCCATGCTCATCCCGCCTAACCAACAATAACAAAACACCCAATGCGGCGATGATGAAAATCAACCTGCCACCAGCCAGCGAAACAATCTGGCCAAGCGAAGCAGGATTCAGCTCGGCAACAGTCGTCAGAACATTAGGCCACAAAGAAGGCAAGGCAGCTTCCTTAATCGTGGTATACCCGACAGCAGCCTTGAATGCGCCATACACAAAAGCACTCCATCCAATAGTCAAAGTTGATATGACTGCAGTTCCAACAAGAGTGCTCAATCCGATAAACACGAATTTACGAGTATTTCCATGTTTCCAGAATGTTTTCCTATGATACAGGATATCCACAAAAATCGCGACAGCCAATGCTGCACCAATGAAGTTGAACACGTACCACCAGCCACTCCAGAAATTAGAGTAAATGCCCATGGCAATCCCAGAGAGAGCGCCGAAAACCAGCTGTTTCCTAGTCGATTTAGCGGACAAAGCAATAAACAGCAACCACGCGGCAAGCAATGGGAAAAGAATATTGTAAGCATCCGTATCAGCATGGCCCCAGGGAGTTCTTCCCATGGCAGCAGGCAATAACGCCAGCAATGTAGCAGCAAAAAAGCCGCCAATGTTTCCAGAAAGACGCTGTGCGATCAAAAAAGCAAAAATAAGCGAAACCGTCATGAACACAATCGGAAAATAAGTCGCCGCCTGCATCAAAGTGACCTGAGGATCAAAAATAGAATGGATGTTATACATCCATGCCAAAACGTACGAGTGCCCGGTTCTTTCAGCGCGCGTACCAACCGGAGCAATCATATGATTGTCCCAAGGCACCCCATTCCTCAATTCATCATAATAATGCCCTTTCTCAATGATATTACGCGCAAGACGTAAATAATGATAAGGATCAATATCAGGCATATAAACAAACTTCCTGCCATCAGACTCATATGAATAGTGATCACGAATCTGTTCAGAGAGCTTTTTCCGCTCACGATCCAACTCGCCTTTATTCTCCTCTCTTATCTTCGCCTTCAAATCCTCAACAACTTTATACCTGTTTGCCTCAGGAAGATTCGGATACTGCTGTTTTGCGATTTTGGAAGCCTGCTCCTGAACAAAATTCTCAACGCTTGAAGAAGCAGCCGAGTCAGCAATCGACAACTCCTGCACTTTCAAACGCATCCACATCCCGCCCCACGGCAAACCGCCTTCGTTATTCGGAACGAACTGCAGAATCAAGACCAACAGAAGCGTAAGAACAAGCGCGTGCTTCTGCGCAAAAAGCCAAGCTGCATGACCCCCAATCCCGCTCTTTTCTTCCATGAACGCACTCAACAAGAGCATGCCTTAAAAAGTTTTGTTTTGAATAGTTGCTACTGCGGAATAGCGACAAAGCGAAAGTTTTAAATAGGTGATGCGCTAGACGAAGCCAGTACATTATATAGCGGGGGGTAAAATGAGTCTTGATAAAATAGTTGATTCAGTTTCTTCATTCAAAAAGAAAGTACTAGTCCCGGCAGCAGCATTCTTAGCATCACTCTTCGCAGCAGAGGCACAAGCGCAAGATTCTTTTGATTCTGCGGCAACAAAAAGATCCGTTGAAAAAACAAAAGAAGAAGAAAAGAAGGCAGAACCACAAAAAGACACTCTCAGCGGATATCTCACTGGAGAAGCAAACACCTCGCCACGCGAAGACGCATTTATCGGAAAAGGAAAATTCACACTCAACCCAGGCAATGATTTGAGAATAAGCGTATACGCATTCACCGAACTGCACTTGTATGACAACGACGAAAACGAAGACCTGGAAGCAAGAAGCAACGAAATCGATTTCGCCATCGGCAAATATTTCCAAAAAAGCAAAAAATTCGACTTATACGCAGAACTAAGAGCAGGCTACGGAACAATAGAACTGAACAAAGCAATAGACCTGGACGCTGATTATTTCACCTACGGCGGAAAACTAGGAGTGGCAAGCAGAGAAAACGGAACCAGATTCGAAGCAGGCATATACAACAGCAAAGGCGACGCAAACTATACACTATTATCGGGATTTGAAGGCGAAGGAGACTTCGACAGGTTCTTCGCAGGAGCAGAATTAACGCAAAGACTGCTCGGAAGCGGCAAAAAATCAGACGCAACACGCGGAGAATTCGACGTAAGAGACCTGGGAGACGAATTCGAAGAATCACTGCACTTATCTCTCAAAGGCTTCTACAGCAAAGACAAATACGCAGACATACAGGAAGTCGAAAGCAAAGGATTCGAAATCGCACTGCCATACGTAATGAACTTCAGAGAAATCGCACACGACAGCAAAGGCAACCTTCTCGTTCAAGGGCACATGTGGCAATTCAGACCATACTTCCAGATGGGAGACAGCCAGTCAGAAAGCGAACGCTCAGTCAGGACAACCGATACGGACAAGTCAAAAATCGGATTCGATATAACCTTCAAACCAAACACATGGCTGGCAATTAAAGTAGGAGGCGGCTATGAATGGTACGGGCTTGACATCAATGATCCAGTCAGAGGCAATGACCGAAAAGACTACAATGGTTGGGCGGGCTTGCTCAGCCTTAACATAGATTGGTAAACTTTAAATATTAGTGCCACTTCGCAGTAGATATAAAGCGTCTACACGCTCAAGATATTATCGGGGGGAGAACATGTACAAAACAATCACAAAAGTAATAGAATATCTCTGCACAGCAGGCAAAACAGTAGCAGTAGGAACACTCGCTACATTCGGAGCATGCCAAGTATCAGCACCGGCTGCACAACCAATGGGCGCAATAGAACAGCTCGACTTGTACAAAAAAAGCTCAGACTCATACAACAAGGACAGAGTAATAAACCAAGATGAAGTTCCAAGAATTCTTGCTGACCTTGACGCAATAAAAGCATTCAAAGAAACTTTGATCGGAAGCGACAAAGTAACAGCTTTAGTGCGCGAAGAAGCAACAGGCATTGAAGGCACACTGAACGGTTACTTGACAAGCCTTCAAACAGACAAGCGCTTGAAAGCAAACCTCGCATTCGTAACAAAGAGAGACTTATCCTCAAGCAACAGGCCAAGAGGCTTTGAAAAAAACGATAAAATAGCCTACAACGGCACTGCTTCAGAACACATGAAAGACCTCGGCGTAACAGCAGAAGATGTCTACAGAACAATGCAGGCAGACTATGACTGGGGATTCGAGCCAGGCAAGATTCAAGCAGCGGCAGAGAAAGCAGAGAAGCATAAAGATGTAAAAGACCTAGAAGCGATTAAAAACAGAATCGCAACAGGAACAATCGAAGTCTCTGAAGAAAAATGGTCAAGCGTGACAAAATACTTCCCAAGCGGAGGAATCAGAGCAAAAGACGGAACACGCTACACAGCTGAAAAGTTCAACTTGGCGCTCAAGAAAAACGAAATCGTTTCAGTACGCCTCGTCTATGTGCTTGAACCAGCAGTAGGAGTAAAAACAGAAGAAGAAAAAGCAGACGACAAACTCCTAGAAAGGCTTGAACAACGCATCGAAGAGAAAAAGCCAGCACCAGCTCCAGTAGAAAAGAAAGGAAAGGGCGTTGGAAAATTCGACAGCGACTAATTTTTTTTATTTTCAAATCATTATAAAAAAGTGATACAATGAAAAAAACCAACACATTACCATTTGTTTCTTTGCTCTTAATCGCGACAATAGTATTCGCACCGCTGATATTAGCGCAGGACTTCGGCGGTTTTGATGGAGGAAGCTTCGGCGGATTTGATGGCGGCGGATTTGATGGCGGCTCATTCGGCGGCTTTGATTCTGGAGGATTCGACGGAGGAAGCTTCGCAGGATTTGACGCAGGAGGCTTTGACGGAGGCGTCTATGCAGGCGGCGACTCAGGCGGATATGACGGAGGAGTCTATGGAGGCTCTGACTCGGGAGGCTTTGACGGAGGCTCAAGCACTGACTTTGGAGACGACACTACCGGCGGATTTGACACCGGACCAGACTTCGGCGGTTTCCCAGGCGCAGACGGAGTTCCACCAAATGGAGACCCAGGAGACTTCCCACCAGAAGCAGACGCTGAATGGCAAGACCTTCTTGACGTAACAATCTTCCAAGGAAGCCCAGACGGCACACTCGTCCAAAAAGAGGTATTCTCAAAATGCACAGACGAAGACAGCGAACTACTCTACTTTGAAATCACAAGCATATCAAGCAACTACGAATTATTCTTTTTCTTTGACGACATCCTATTATTCGATCTCAACCCGGCATTCACAGGAACTGAAAGCGTAACTGTAACCTGCAACGGAGTGCCAGAAAGTTTCTCATTAAATGTCATCCCGGGAACAGGAACAACACCAAGACCAGCACCAGAAGCTGAAGACAATGACAGATTAAGCGTCTTCATCGGCGCAATAATAATACCAGACGCATATGACGCAGAAGCAGGAATGGTTGTACCAGTCACAATCTCACTAAAGAACAACGGCGACCACAAGCTCGAAAACCTTGAAGGGGCTGTTGCGATACAAGACCTAAACATACGAGCCACTTTCGGCCCACTAGACCTGCCGGTCGGCAAAAGAGTCAGCAGAACAGTCAATGTGGAGCTTCCAGAAGACGTACAGCCGGGCACGTACTATGCCAGGATAACAATTGACTCAGGCTCAGTGCACAGAATAAAGCACCGGGATGTCGAAGTAATCATATAGAAAAGCTTATATATGAGTAGTTACTCATAAGTGGTGATAGCTTAAAACTACTGTAGAATAGAAAAACATTAATAGCAGGACGATGTCCGACACGATATTAGGGGGTTATAAGAATGAAGGGATTTCACGCAATCATCGCATTGGCGCTTTTCTTAGCAGTCATCGGTTCGGCAATAGCACTTCCAGTTGACCTTGAAGAAGTAGAAGTTGATGACACAGTCCTTGACGAAGACGCAGTAAACAGGCTGGCACTCGAAAGAGGAGATGAATACGAAGTAAGAGTGAAGTTCACACCATTCGAAGACATTGACAACGCAGAAGTCAGAATCTTTATCTCAGGATACGAATACAACGACGTTGACGAAATTGACGACAGAACAACTGTTTTCGACGCAGACGCAAACGTAACTTATGTCAAAAAGCTCAGCATAAAAATACCAGACGATGCTGATGAAGACGACTACAAACTCAGAGTTATTATTTCTGACAGGTTCGGAGAACAAAGAGTAGCAGACTTCAACCTGAAAATTGACGTTCCACGAAACGCACTTTCAATTGAAGACGTTGTCTTGAACCCATCAGGCGCAGTCCGCGCAGGAAGCGCATTGCTGGCAACAGTCAGAGTAGAAAACAAAGGAGAGAAACAGCAGAACGACGTCAGAGTCACAGTAAGCATCCCAGGCCTTGGCGTATCAGGAACGGAATTCATAGAAGAAATAGAAGACGGCGACGAAGAAGAAGAAACAGAAGAGATATTCATCAGAGTGCCAAAATGCGCAAAAGCCGGCAACTATGAAGTAATTGTCGAAGCAGAATTCTCACAGAAACACAGAAAAGTATCACAGAGAAGCACAATTTCAGTCCTCGCAGACGACACGTGCGACGAAGATAAAGCACCGCAAAGCTCAATCACACTGGGCAACCAGATGCAGAACGTCATGCCAGGACAAACAGCAATATTCCCAATCACTGTAACGAATGCGGGCAAGACCAGCAAGACGTTTATGGTAAATGTGCCAACCTCAGACTGGGCAATCGTGACAATCACGCCAACCAGCATGCTTGTCGTGCCAGCAGGCCAGACACAGACCGTCTTTGTCAACGTACTCGTTGGCGAAGAAACGCCAGCAGGCGCACACTCGCTCACTGCAACAGTCAGCTCAGGAGAAACATCACAAGAATTAACCCTGACGACAACTGTGCTAGGGCAGAAAGCAGGCGCAAAAGGCGTCTTTGAGGTAATCCTCATCGTCCTCGTTGTCCTGCTCGTCATTCTCGGTATCGTCATCGGCATTGCACACTTGCGCGGCAAGGATCAAACCGAGACGTACTACTAAAATTGAACGCCTGGGGGGGGACAATGCAGCGTACCATAATATTTTTACTTATCGCTTTACTTCTTCCAAGCGTTAGCGCCCAAGATTTCAATTCATTCGGAGACACAACAGTTAATGCTGTTCCGTGCGGAAGCACAACAAGAAACGTCACAATACAAAACACGCGCGACACGCAGTCAACATACAGCCTAAGCGTTGACGGAGACGCCAGCGCCTACGTCACATTCTCAACACTCAGCTTTGTACTAGACCCAGGACAATCAGCAGTCATAAGCACATTCTACAACATACCATGCACTGTAAGACCAGGAACTTATTCCACAGACCTCTACTTCACCGACGGTGACACAGAAAAAGTCCTAACCCAAGACGTCATCATAGCAACACCAGACAACATAAACGCCACTATCCAGCAAAACAGCGCAGTAATCGCGCCCTGCGAAACAGCAGGATACACACTTGAACTCCACAACCCGCTGAACTTCACAGAAATTTACGCAATCAGCGCATCAGGACATCCAAACGTCCACGTCAGCGAAAAAAACGCAGTCTTAACAGGAGAAGAGCGTAAAAACATAATGATTTCAGTAACTCCAGAAGACTGCACAGAATCAGGAACGTTCCCACTCACCATTGAAGTAGACAGCGAAAAATCAAACCAGAACAAAGAAATAAACCTTGAGCTCATCATAAAATCAACAGACATCCCAGTTCTCGCAGAAGGCATAAACAAGATCAGAACAGACTATGACGACAGCACAGCAGAACTCACCATAGAAAACACAGGCGACAGAGCAACCCAGTACAGCTTATCAGTTGAAGGCGCATCATGGGCCAGCATAAGCCCAGCCACGGTCAGCCTGAACCCAGGACAATCAAAAACAATAGCACTCAAACTCTCACCAACAAAAGAAATCGCAAAAGGAACGTACCCAATCACATTGTTCGCGACAGTCGGACAAACAGGAATCAGATACAGCAAAGACCTGATTATCGCATTACGACCAGAAACGCTTTTTGAAAAGAATCCGGCATTCTTCGTAGCAGTAATAATAGTTGTCATAGCCATCGTTGCATGCATAGTCTACCTAGTCAAATACCTGCGAAGCCCAGCATTCAAAGGCAGACTCCAGCACTGGAGAGAAAAACGCGAAGCGAGCAAAAAAGCGCGAGCGCAAAAACGCGCAGAACTCCTCAGAAGAAAACTCGAGATCCAGCGCAGAGAAATGGAGCGCAAACAGGCAGAAAGAGAGCGCATCAAAAAACAGATTGAGAGAAAAGTAGAAAAAACGTTCAAGAAAGACTACCACGTCGTCGCAAAGAAAGATTTAATCGTTGGCAAAACAAAGAAAAACACTGCAAAAGCATTCGCAATAATCCTTGGAATAATAATACTGATCCTGATTGCGGCAGCATGGGACCTCATAGCGCCAAACATGGCATACGTGATATTAGGCGTTGTAATACTAGGCATCATATTCATCGCAAGAAAAATAGCGAGAAACAAAGTCATACGGATACAATGGAAATACGTTCCAGAAAACAGCGAAAAAACAATCAACGCGTGGAAAAAAGGACTCTCTCTATTAAGCCTGACATCAGAAAAAGCAGTCAAAAACTTCAAACTGCTGATAAGAAAAACGCATGCAAAAGCATCACCATCACCGGCAGTCTACCAAACATTTCTCTTCAAAACAAACGCGCCAGAAGAAGTTCTAGATGTTAAAGCAACCTTCAGCGTATCAAAAAGCTGGATAGCCCGCAAAGGCGCAGAAATTGACGATATCAGACTCGCACGATATTCAAATCAGACCTGGAATACAATACCGCTCAAGAAAACAGGCGAAAGCAAAGAAGCAATATTCTTCACAGCAGACATCGGCAAGTATGGAACATTCAGTCTATACGCGCGCGCAAAAAAACAACCAATGCCAACATCACACAAAATCACCTGGATATTCGTAGGCATAGCATTAGTCATAGCACTGGCAATAGCATTATCCCCGCAACCGCAAATCACGCACGGCATTCCGCCACAAGTCTGGCAACAAGACATGGTCCATAACCTGGACTTAAGCAACTATTTCAAAGACCCAGACAGTGACGCACTCGCTTTCACAGCAACAGAAACAAAGCACATAACAATAGACATAGCAGGAGCCACGGCCTACCTGACGCCAGAAACAGGATGGACAGGAGAAGAAAGAGTCAAGTTCCACGCAGACGACGGCAAAGGAGGAATCATGACCAGCAACACAGTGCCGTTGCGCGTCCAAAAATTACTGATACCGGCAAAAGTACAACCATACATCGCGATTTTACTGGCAATCGCGGCAATCATACTTCTAATCTGGAGCGTCAGATTAAATAAGTCTCGCTGAACTCGTCAACGAACACTTTTGTTCGTTATCGCTCACAAAAGAAGAACTAATTCGTAAATCATTCCGATAGCAAACAAAACTATCAAAGCTCCATACCCAATCCAATTCATCTTAATCTCATACTCAGGCTTTCTCTGGGAACGCTTTCTAGCAGAAGCATGCATCAGCACGATAGTAATACCGGCAATGCCTCCAGCAAAAGTGCCAGCGATCTGCAACGCGCCAATAAAAGAACGTGTTCCGATCATAATCAGCACTGAAGGAATCGCCACAGTCAACGCCCAAGCCTCCCAATGAGGCAAGTGAAAATCAACCCTATACGACTCTTTCAAAGCATAGCCGAGCGCAATAAAAGAAGATGCCATGGCAAGAATCGCAAACACGTGAAGCAATACAAAACCAATTCCACTAATAACAGGAGCAAGGCCAATAGTCGCAATCTCAGTAGTAAAAGCGCCAGATGTTCCAATAACAGCGGCAGTAAACAACACATAAGCGACGATAGGAATCAAAGAACCGATGATAATCGCACGCTTAGTCAATAATTTGCACTTCTTCATCTCCTCTCTGACTTCAGGAATAGCGGCAGTACCGGCAAAAGCGAACAAAATAACTCCGTACGGAAACAACACACTATCCCACGAAAACCCGATAAGACGCGAAGCTGAGAAATGCTTGGAAGAAAACAACAATGCCACAATCACGAAAAACGCGATAAATTTGAACAATTCCATCCCAACCTCGGAACGCTCAAGCCACTTCAAACCGCCAAACAACAAAGCAGACATGACAGCATAAAACAAAACAGCCCAGACGATCCTAGAACCGCCAAAAATAGCCATCAAACTCTCGCTCACACCAAGCGTATAAGCAACAAGCGCGCCATAAACGCCAATAACCATGGCGGCAGTCATAAAGTACTTGCCCTTTTTCCCCAAATACTTGTCAGCATACCCCACCAATTGCATGCATACGTTCGAACGCAATGTAACCTCACCAGCCAGCAAATGAACAAGCATGACAGCAAGACCAAGAACCAAAATAACTAGCATACCAGTCCAAAAACCAGATCTGACAACAACATAAGGAATGCCAAGAATACCAGCACCAATAATACAGCCGGTCAAAGTAGCTATCGCTTCATAATACGCTAATGGTTTCATGTGGCCTCTTTTTTAGAAATAAAGCATGCCACTGTTTTTAAATTCTGTGTACGAAACTTTTAAATACGCTCGTAATCGACGAAACACTTACGGGGAGATAGTTTAACCTGGCTAGAATTGGCGGCTCCAACCCGCTAGATCTGGGTTCAAATCCCAGCCTCCCCATATTTTTCTTTTTATGAGATTTGAACATCCGGTCGACTTTGTCTCCCGTCCCTCCTCGTATGACTCGGAGGAATCCCAGCCTCCCCACTTTTATTTCTCATACAGGACAAACTTTCCGTCCTTGACCTGCTTGAGGATGAAGGGATAGTGAGCATCGCCTTTCTCGTCGAAAGTCACATGGCCTAAAGCGCCGTCATACGCGCTGCTGGCAAAGAACTTGAACAAGCAAGCAGTATCCGTGTTGCATTTTTCTGAAGCCTTTGCAATTGTGATGATGGAATCGTACGCCTCAGCAGCGAAAACAGTAGGCTCTTTGCCAAACTTCTCTTTATACCTTGAAACAAACTTATGATTTACATCATAAGCAGGATATGAATAGACCAGTCCTTCGATTGCACTGCCAGCCTGCAACAATTCAGGGCTCTGAATAGGACGCTGGCTGACCAGCGGGGCATTAATGCCAAGCTCACGAGCTTTCTTCGCAAACAAACCACCTTCCTTGCCAGTGCTTACTAATACGAACACGTCAGGCTCTGAAGCCTTAATCTTAGACAACTGCGTGCTAACGTCAGCATCGCCAGGATTATACGCTTCAACAGCAACCACTCTTTCGCCCAAGTCCTTCTTCAGCATCTCAGCCCAGCCCTTGCCATAATCATTGTTCAGATGCAGAACTGCAACTTTACTGAAAGGCTTCAAATAATCAAGAATGTAAGGAGCTTCATCCTTCACGTCAACAGTAAAGCGCACTGCCGTATCTTCACGCGTGCGCTTGAAAGCAGCACTTGCAATGATTGCCTGGAGGATATTCGCATCAGCAGCCTGAGAATAAACAGAATTACTGATCCAACTCGTAGATGTAATAACTATTTTTGCGCCATCAACATTTGTTAATTTGTTGAAAGCAGCAACTGCTTTAGGGTTTTCTCCAGCACTATCCTCAAAAATAATGGTAACCTTATCGCCAACTTCTTCAAGCGCAACATCAATACCAGTACGCTGGTCTTCACCATAGAATGCAAACGTGCCGGTCATCGGCAAGATAGCACCAATCTTGACTTTCTCAGTTTCAATCTGAACACACGAAGCAAGGAAGACTAAGGCCAAAATAAGTGCAAATTTTCGCATATTTGACAACAATGCAATTGACGTTTTAATGTTTTTCTGTTTCATATTAACCACCTGGTAGTGAAACTATAGACTGCAGAATATAAATACTAGTTCCCCCTAAGGGGGCTATATGGAGTTGCTAAATGTACTAGAAGATGCTGGCTTCACATCAGGAGAAGCAAAAGTGTACCTTGCCCTTATCAGTTCTGGCGAATCAAAAGTCGGACCCATAATAAGGGCATCAGGAATTTCGCGTTCAAAAGTTTACGACATATTAGAAAGGCTGATAAGCAAACACGTTGCAAGCAAAGTAGAGAAAAGAGGCGCCTTTTGGTACCAAGCACTTCCTCCCAATAGTTTGCTCAATATTGTTAAAGCGAAGGAACAGCAACTCAAACGAGAGCAAGAACACCTTCAAAAAGCGCTTCCGCAAATCGCTGCACTGCAGCCAAAACAAAAAATCAACGTCGTAATCTACGAAGGATTTGAAGGATTCAGAGCAATGATAGACAGAATGATACAGGAGTTCACACCAAAAGACATCTACGAAGCAATGGGAATCAGCGAAACAACAGAATCAATGAGGCACTACGCGCGCAAGATCTATGAAATACAAAAAACCAAAAAATTCAAAGCACGCTCAATCTTCGACGAAAAGGGAGCCTACAAAATAGAAGAAAGAAGAACGCCATGGCATGAAATACGTATCCTGCCAAAAGGCTGGCACACGCCTGCTTCTTTTACAGTATATGGCGATACTGTTGGAATTCATACAGGCAAGGAGGATACGATAATATCAATTGTCATCAAGAATAAGGAAATCGCAAAATCATTCCGTGCTACATTTGAAGCAATGTGGAAGATATCAAAGCAGGCATAATTATTTCGTAATGTGCACGACATCCCCAACAACTGTTCCGGTTCTGAAAATAGTGCCGCGCGGAAGCTCCAACAAAAACATGAATTGCTTCTGAGATTTGTAACTGCTCCAAGTCTCCCATTCGGACTGAAGTTCAACAATCTCCCAATTCTCGTCGATAAAAACCAAGTCTATATTGTCAGGGCAAAACCAGGAATGCAATTTGACAATCTGCTCTTTAGGAAAAATAAAAACCAAAGGAACAACCTCTTTTCTGAACATCATTCCCTTGGTCTGCTCCCAAAATGTTTTGCATTCTTCAAAAGAATGAGCAAGTACACTGTCCTTTGTTACATTTATTATTGGCATCAGAGGTATTTGGCAATCTTATCACGAGCTAATTTAAGGAAATCAAGCTTTTTTGCACAAGCACGCAAGACACGAGCATTGGTCCCTTCACGAGACTTGGCGAATTCACCTAATTTCTTCTGACAATCCTTGATGTCCTGAGCAAGTTCAAACTTCAACTGACTGTGCGTCTCAATCTTATTCTGAGAAATCCACTTCAAGAATATGGGCCATTCAGGAGTGTCCTTCACAAAATCAGGAACCTTGGCCTTCAAATCCTCTTTGACAGTCATATTTCATTCACCAATTTACCGTCTTAAAAACCTTTCCAATTTCTGCAACGGCCACGTGTTAATGATGTCCTTGGCTTCAGCCCAACCGCGCCTTGCTTGAGCAATACCAAGCTCCATGAAACGCAAATGCTCAACAGAATGGCTGTCTGTATCAATCGAGATTTTGCAGCCATGCTCAACAGCAGCCTTAACATGCAAGTCCTTCAAATCAAGCCTGCTCGGATAAGCATCAAGCTCCAGCGCAATCCCACGATCAGCAGCAGCTTTCGCAATTTTCTCAAAATCAAAATCATAAGGCTCACGCTGGCCAATCAATCTCCCAGTTGGATGAACAAATACGTTAACATACGGATTCTCAAAAGCCTTCAAAATACGATTGGTCATCTCCTGACGAGAAGACTTAAAGCGGGAATGCACAGCAGCCAGAACAATATCAAGCTGTTTGAGATATTTGTTACCATAATCCAAAGAACCATCAGGAAGAATATCAACCTCTGCGCCTTTCAAAATGCGAATCTTGAACTTCTTCTGAACAGAATCAATCTCCTTCAAATATTTCACGAGCCTTTTCTCATCCATCCCATTCGCAACACGCGTGCTCTTCGAATGATCAGTAATGGCGATATACTTGTACCCACGCTGTTCAGCAGCTCTCGCCATCTGCTCAACAGTATGCAAACCATCACTCCATTTCGTATGCATGTGCAAGTCACCTTTCATTGAATCGTATGGGATAAGATCCGGCAGTTTACCCTTAAGCGCAGCCTCGATCTCACCCTGATTCTCACGCAGTTCATAGGGAATGAAAGGCAAACCAAGCTTAGCATAAACTTCCTTCTCAGTCCTGCCACAAACGTAACGATCTTTTTTGAACAAACCATACTCTGACAACTTCAGCCCTTTTTTGATTGCAAGCTGGCGCAACGCAACATTATGCTCCTTGCTGCCAATAAAATACTGCATGGCAGCACCAAAAGATTTCTCGTCCAGAACACGCACGTCAGCCTGAACGCCATCCTTCAGAATGACAGTGCTCTTAGTCGGACCCTTGGCAAGCACGGTCTGCACTTCAGGCATTGTCGTAAAGACACCCATCACCTTCGCAGGCTTACTACTAATAACAAGAACATCAATATCACCAACACTCTCCTTCATGCGGCGCAAGCTGCCAGCGGGCTCTGCACGACTAACACCATCAACCCTCAACAAACGCTCAGCGATCTCACGAGCCAACGGCAACGCAATACCCAACAGCTTACGCTCAGCGCCCTTTTTTACAATCTCCATCCCGCGCAAAATATCCTGCTCGCTCTTCACGCCAAAACCCTCAAGCTTTCTGAGCCTGCCCGCAACGGCAGCCCTTTTCAAATCCTCCAAACTCTGAATTTTCAGCTTCTTGTAAAGCCTCATCACCTTTTTCGGCCCAAGGCCAGGAACGTGCATCATCTCCTCAACACCCTTAGGAATCCTGCCTGACAATTTCTTAAACTCCTTAACCCTTCCAGTCTTCAAAAACTCCTCAATCTTAGAAGCAATACTCTGCCCGACACCAGGAATCTCCATTAACGACTTTATTCCACCACGGGCGTATGCTTTTTCAACAGGCTCGCTCGAAGCCTCAACAGCACGGGCAGCATTGCGATAAGCATTCGGCTTCCAGTCTACCCCAAGCATTTCCAAAATGTCAGCCATCTCAAAAAACAGCTCTGCTATCTCACGATTCTTTGACATTCAACCATTTCTCCGCTTTTTTCAAAACATTCTTCGCATTTTTGTAAGTCGCCTTCTTAACAGCCTCTTTGTGTGGAAGCCAGACAAAGCCCTTGTGCTCTAAAGATATTTTAACCTTCTTCTGCCTTGTACTGCCAAGATAAACGACAACAAACTTCAAGACCTTTTCACCCTTATCAACATACCTGTAACTAATGGTCTCCTTAAAACCAGGAACCAGTTTGACCTTAGAAATTCCAGTCTCTTCCTTCAACTCGCGCAGTGCAGTTTGCTGGGAAGTCTCACCCTTCTCGATATGCCCCTTAGCCGAATCCCAATGGCCGGCAGCATAATGCAACAGCAAGTATTCCCTCTTTTTTCCCTGGCGAAACAACACGACGCCAGCACTCCTGACAACCATACTCCATCAAGCATATTTCAATATTTAAACCTGTTCACAACAAAGCTTAAATAGACGCCATAGGTAGCTATTTTTATGAAATATCTTCCATTAATCATTACAGCATTCCTAATTCTAGCGGCCTGCGAACTGCCTCAAACAGAAGAGAGCAAAGCAAAAGAATTGGCAGATCAACTGAGAAAACAAGTAACAGAGACTACAGAAACAACACAGCCAATCGCTGAAACGCCGGAAGAAACACCGGACGCTCCTGAACAGGAAGTGGAAGAAACACCGGAAGAATCAGAATCAGTAGAAGAAACAGTCTCGCCAGCGCAAGAACGCACCCGCGTGTACAAATTCCTTGACATCTTCGCATCAAAAGTCACAAGCTACGAATTTGAATACAAAGGCGACGAGTATTACGCCAAAGGAACACGATACAAGGTGTTACTAGAGAATCCTGTAATCGTAAAAGACGTCTCATTCGGCGACACCAAGAAAAGCCTATTCTATTATGACACTGTTTACGTTGACCGCGCAACAAAAACAGCCATAGCATACTGCGAAGGCCATAAAAGCCAAGTAAACACGCAATGCACACAACTAGAACTCTACGACCTTGCATATCCAGTCACGTTCAAAGAATATGACATAAGCCTGCCAGAAGACTGGCTCTTAACCTATCTAGACCAAGAACCAATAGCCTGGGATGAAAACAAGTATTACATAAACAGCAGAGCATCAATCACAGTTAGATTCGCCGGAGACCCAGAAATAGAGCTCGACTTTGACCCCAGCTCAGGACTAGTCATGCGCGCAGACCAAAAACGCGGAAACCAGCTAGTCAAACGAGACGATTACGTGGACCTTGCCATAAACCTAGTCAGAGACAAAGACGTCCACCACAGAAGCAAAAGCGAAATACCATCAAGCGAGACGTTTTTCAGATAAAATTTAAAACAGGCACTTGACTAATTCTATTTGTGAAAGACTCACTCAAAATCGTCGCACAAGAAGTAAACGAATGCACTAAATGTCCACTATACAAACACGCACAGCATGGAGTGCCAGGAGAAGGGCCTTCTAATGCAAAAGTATTCTTCATCGGCCAAGCGCCAGGGGCGCAAGAGGACAAGACAGGCCATCCATTTGTAGGCAGAGCAGGAAAATACCTGACAAAACTCATTGAAGAAATAGGACTGCACAGAGATGAAGTCTTCATCACCAGCACTGTAAAACATTTCCCGCCAGCAAACAGAGCGCCAAAACCTGACGAAATAATGGCGTGCAAACCATATCTCCTGCGGCAACTTGCCCTCATCAAGCCAAAAATCGTAGTATTGCTGGGAAAAACCGCAGAAAGCATCAAGAACGAAATTAAAGGAGCAAAAATAATCACAACAGTACATCCATCAGCAGCAATGCGATTCCCAAAAATGGCGGCCAAAATAAGACGAGACTTTCAACAATTGAAGCGCTTGCTATAACGCGATTTTATGTCAAAAGATTTTTAAACGAGCGAAAAAAACCCGTATTCGAAGTGAGTGAATCAGAAATACCAGTGAGTGTAGCATACAGAAGTGCAACTGTGGCAGTTAATGGCACAGTCTTTATTCTTCATACAGGTGCATTAAACCATTTCACAAAACTTAGACCAGACCAATTTTTTCAAAATCACATAACAAGCACTTATGTCGAAAGAGGCATAGAAGCGGTAAAACGCGAACTCAAGCGCGACTATGAGTGCACAGAACGTGATGGCAAATTCTATGTATTAGAGCCAAAACCAAACGAGGGCGCAGTAACTGGACTGGAAAAAGCAACACGAATCGCTGTCAACGGAACAGTTTTTGTTGTGCATGATGATGCGATGTCTCATGTTGAAGCGCTTTTTGGAGCATCGCCACAAACATATCTCTCACAAGCACATAGAGATGGTAAATTAGATGAAGCCAAGCGAAGACTCTTATGGAATTTGGACTGTGAACCTTTCGAAAAAATGTTTTATGTGCTTGGCGAAAGACCAGGTGCAATAACAGCATCACGCCGCAAGCTCCGAGACATTGTGGATGAAGGTGGGCCGGACAGAGTAATGCGCGGAAGCAGCAGAAGATTTGGCCCTGAAGATCACGAATTATTATCTTCTAACCTCTACGAAGCGTCTGGTCCTGAAACAAAAGTAAACGTACGACTATTTCAATAAGCTTCACCATAAAGCTTTTATAGCGACTTCTGTTCAAAAAAGCACTATGTCACGAGACGAATTTGAACGAGACCTGAAAGAATATCTCCGCGCTAGAAAACGCGCTGGATTCGACATCAAAGCACTTCTACAGAATTTACTGCCCAAGAAAAAAGAAGCAGTAGAACTGCCGGAAGAAGTAGAAGTCTATCATGAAGAAGCTCCAGCACCAAAGAAAAAGGAGCACGTCCTGGCAAAATTCTTTAAAAAAGAAGAACCAGTCAATGAAGAGCTCGTGCGCACAAAAATGCAGGCAGAAGACGCACTTGCAGACATGAAAGAAATCGCAAAAATAGCACTAGGAATGATAAAACAACTACCAGACGAACAACTGCGCGAGTTCAAACAATCACCAGATTTTGAAAAGATGAAAAGCATTCTGAAGAAGCACGAACTGATTAAGTGAGCCTTCTAAACTCCTCCTCAAACAACTGAGCAATCTGCACATCCCGAATGATAATCACGTTCTCATCATTCCGTTCATTCCCATTTCTTGAAGGATTATAACTGCCAGTAATAACTATGCTGCTGTCAACAATAAACACCTTATGATGCACTTTTGCAACTATTGAGACATCCTTTAATTTCTCATACTCACTGTACTTGTCTTTTCTTGGATCAAACACGCCCTTAACGTCAATTCTGGATGATTTCTCAGCCAATAGGTCACCAATTTCATCATCAGTAAACGCGAACGTCATGAAGTGGATGGACTTTTTTGCGGATCCTAAAACATCCAAAACATGAATTTGGCAGTCATCCTCAGGACAAAAGTAAGCTTCAACCAATTGGCCATTCAACTTGACAAGCCCAGGAGCTGAGTCGCCGCCATGAAAGACGCCATCTGACATTTCATCAAACTCAGCCTGATAAGCATTTGCCAAAGTTTTGCTCTGAACGAAAACAACATTATTGGGAATAGTCATCTCCTGCGCAGGATTCCAAGAACCAGTCCAAACATATTCATCATCAATCACGCAGTACTTGTTATGCATCAAACCACTGCCAGACTCTTTAACTGCGCCAGACAAAGGATGCTCTTCATCGACAACCAGTCTTGCACCCTTCTCATCAAGAATGTCGAAAAAATCATTATTCGCATGATACAGTGCGCAGGAGATGGATTTCGCACTAGTGGCCTTTTCAGCAAATATCTGGGAACAATCAACCTGATCGCAGAAGAAGGCATCTATAGCGCCTGTTTCTTCAGGGATCTGGACTGCGAAGCCAGTCAAGCATCCTGTCAATAGCAGGCACAGCAAAGCATATTTCATGACCTTTTATAAACCCCCTTTCCAAACTCCTTCTGTTGTTACTCTTAAGTAGTTTAAAAGCGAAAGATTTAAATACTTGTATACTCTATTTGAGTAGTAACAGGGGTGTAAGGGGTGCAAAACCATTCTTATGCTCCATATCAAAATCACCTCTTTTTCCCTCGCAGGCGTCGTTTACTCGGCGCTTGCAGGGTTTGAAACCTTCTAACAGACGAAAGACTCTTTTTCCACATCTGAGCGACAATAATCCATACTATTAATCCGCCAACAAACGCTCCCAGCGCAAAAGCAATCACTTTTGGAGGGATATCAAGCTTCGGCAGAGGCCTCTCAACAGGCTTTTTCTCCTCAAAATAAATATCCAGACTGGCAAGCTCTAAAGCGTATTCGGAAAACAGCAATGAAGACACCCTGTCAAAATCACGCAAGGAATCCGCATATTCATAATAACTGTAAGCGATGATAGGGAACACATTCTTGCGTTGGGCCTTCATCAAGGCCTGCCGGGTAATGTCCAGCTTCAAGCTGATAACTTCATCAAAACGAGTCTCCTCAACACCCATCAAGCTCAACAAAACATCAGCTTCAGACTTAGCCTTAGAAGAGCCATACAAGCACAAGATGAATTTTTCCTCACTCAGCCAGCTGTATGCTTTATCAATATCCACGCGTGTCGCGTCCAAAGCTTCAGGAATCACGCTCTTGACATAATTATATCGCTCTTCAGCTTCAGAAATCTTTTCAGCACACGCGTTCTTCAAAGATTCCTTGTTGATCACGATAGCCCTATCCTGGCCATTAAAGAAGCGCGACCACGTAACCGCGGAGAACAAACGCTCCTCAGCAAAGCCCACATCGCCTCCAATACCAGTCTTATTCTCATTCAAACCATCTGAAACTAACTGCAACAGATCTTTTGCCTCATTAATGCGCTCCATAACAGCCATAAAAGTCTGTACGTCAGTCAAAGTCGAAATATTCCGCGCCCCGACCTCTTTCTCAAGCTTATCAGACTCATTCAACAACTGATTAATTTTCTCAACCAAGACTTCTTTGGTGAAATTCTTTTCTTCAAACAACGCGCGCTTGTACTCAACGTTCGCGCGGAAACAATAAGAGGCTGATGCATAAAACGCCCCCTTTGCCTGATCACGAGCAGCACGCTCAGTAAAGTTTTTCGCCTGAGTCAAATTAGCATCTAAAGGCTCTGACAAGAACTGCTGGCTTCGCTTGCACAAATCATTAGACACTTCCTGCATTATGCGCTGATACCTTTCCTCAATCTTCAAAGGCTCAACAGAGATATTCTGAGGAATCCCGAGAGCAATCTCAAGCACCTCGCCAAGAGTAGAAACCTCACGGACTGTGATATTCAACTCTTTGCCATATTCAACAAGGTCAGTTGTCTTATTGCCATCCTCTTCTTTTACATCCTTTGTTCCCTTAGGCAACAAAACCAGCTTCACACCGCTTTTCGCGGCAGCCTCAACCTTATACTTCAACCCGCCAACCGGACCGATCATACCGCCACTGTTAATAGTGCCAGTCATGGCAAAATCATCAGGAACAGTCCTGTTAAGCAATAATGCAGAAGTAAGCAATGCAGCGGCACCACCAGCGCTAGGACCACCAACAATTCCAGGAAACGCCTTAATCGTCCATAAGAAATCATGCTTTGTGCAGTCAAAATCCAATTGTTTGCACGCAATCTGCTGAGCAAAACGCAAAGAAGCCTGTGTTGTAACTTTCGTCATAGGGAAAGTCTCCAAAAACACCCGCTCCCTGCCAGGAATAATATCCAAGCCCAAAACAGCAACATTACCAGACTTTCCAGTACTATTTTCAATCAAAGCTAACAGCTTAATATCACCGCTGATAACATCTATAGCTCCAACAGAAATGCTCAACAACAAAAATATCAACACCAATCTTTTCATCAAAAGCATGACGAAAACACGCATTTAAGAACTTTTTGAATCTTCAGGCTTAGGTTTAGGATTCAAGCCAGGAATTCTCGCAATATTCCGGCATTTCGGAAAACGATTGCACGCCAGGAAACCGCCATAAATGCTCCTCCTCAAAATCATCTTGCCTTCCTTGCACTTAGCACACGCTGTTTCCTCAATCTTAGGAACAGCCTTGCTCGGACAGTCAAGATTGATGCACACTTCCTGCGGGCGCTTGGCCTTCCTGATCATCTTAACAATAGGGAACTGGCAATGCTGGCAAATATTAGGAGTAACTTCAACAAGACCGGAAGCAGGAAGCTTGAAAGTCGTCTTGCACTCAGGATACTTGTCGCACGCGATAAACCGGCCGAATTTGCCAGTACGCAAAATCAACGAGCCTTGTTTGCACACAGTACAATGGCCGACTGTTGTCATGGCAGCCCTGGTTTCGGTGAAAGTCTTCTTCAGCTCTTCACCAATCGCCTTTTCCTTAGACTTGAACTCGCCCAAAATATCAGTCAAGAACGATTTTGCCTCATCCAAAATCTGCTCGCGATGCTTCTTGCCCTCACGGATAGACTCCATGTCCAGCTCGAAATGACGCGTAAGCTCCTCATCAAGAATCTTAGGACAATGCTTTTCCAAAATGCCAACAGTATCCATGCCCAACACAGTCGCAGTGATCGCTTCACCGTTAACATAATTTCTCCTCCGCAAAGTCTCAACAATCTCAGCACGAGTAGCTTTTGTACCCAGATTGCGGCGTTCCAACTCGCGAATCAGACTGGCAGGCGTGTAACGCTTCGGAGGCTTAGTCTCCTCGTTATGCAGAATGATGTCCTGAATAGAAACCTGATCATTTTCTTTCATCGCCGGAAGCTCAGCCTCTTCCAGCTTCACATAAGGAGCATAGAAAACGTGCCAGTTCTTCTCAACAGTACGCGTTCCCTTTGAAATAAACAATTCACCGTTAACATCTACTTTTGCAACAACAGTCTCACGCACAGCAGGCTCGCCAAAAGTAGAGAAGAAACGCTTCACGATAAGATCATAAACTTTCGCCTGCCTGGCCTCCAACTTCTTCGGAGCATGACCAGTCGGAAAAATAGCTGGGTGAGCAGGATCAGTCTTCTTACCATTATTCGGAACCAACTTATCCTTTTTCAATAACATTCCTGCCAATTCCTTATACTCAGACTGCTTAGAAAGCTCCTTCAAAATCTTATGAAAGCCAATGCTTGGAGGAAGCTCCTGGCTGCTCGTACGCGGATAAGAAATCCAACCATTAGTGTACAACTCCTGAGCGATCCGCAAAGTAACACTCGGATTAACGCCGAAACACCTGTACGCCTCTGTCTGCAAACTCGTCAAATCAAAAGGAATAGGAGGATTCTGCTTGAACTGTCCGCGAGACACATCCTTCACTTTACCTTTCTTCTGGCCTTCCACCTTGTCCATGACAGAAGCAGCCTTGTTCTTCTCCCAGAACTTGTCAGCCTCGTGCCATGCTACAAGAGCACCATTCTTCACCTTAGCCTGCAGTTCAATCATCCAGTACGGCACAGGCTTAAACGCCTGGATTTCGCGTTCCCTGTCAACCACAATCTTCAAAGCAGGACCCTGCACGCGACCAGTACTCAAAATCTTAAACATGCCGGCAGCCTTAATAGCACTAGTCAAAGCCCTTGACAAATTAATTCCATAAAAATAATCCAGAAAATGCCTCGTCTCACCAGCCTCGGCCTGAGGCCAATCAAGATGCGCTGATGCTTTCTCATACGCATCAACAAGATCATCTTTGGTCAAAGTCGAGAACTTCATCCTTCTAGCGTCTTTCCTATTGCAGGCAAAACGAACAATGTTAAGGCCAATAACTTCGCCCTCAACATCGTAGTCAGTCGCAATAGAAATAACGTCAGCATCCTTAGCCAGCTTTTTCAAAGCATCCAAGTACTTCTTCGTAAACTCAGCACCCTTGCCGATCTCATATGTAGGCACCCACTCGATATCAAAAACAGGATACGCAAAACCCTTAGACTTCTTCTTCTCAGCAAGCCCAAACAAATGGCCAACGGCACAGCCAACAACAATATCCTTCTTTCCGCGCGTAACAAGATAATACGGAATACCTTTCAAGTCTTTCTTTATCGGCTTCCCATCAGCCAAGGACTCAGCCACACGCTTGCTGGCATTCGGCTTCTCTGTAATGATCAACTCGTACATTTCCTAACCTGACATTGATAGACATTTAAAAAGCCTTCGATGCTATAATATAGTGTGCTATTAACAAAGGCACAAGGTATATATATTAACAAAGCGCATTTATTCGTGAAAAAGGGATGAAACTAGAAAATATCCAGCGGGTAACGCACGTCATACGCGTGCTGGCAAAACACGGACTTGCTGGAATCCTAAGCAAATATGGCTTTGCCTGGCACCTGCCACTCTTCAAGCGAGGAGACACAACATTTCCTCCAGACCTGCCTGTCAGACTGCGCAAGTCAATGGAAGAACTAGGAGGAGCATACATCAAGCTCGGACAACTATTAAGCATAAGACCAGACCTTGTCCCACAAGAATACTGCGACGAATTCGCAAAACTGCTGGATGAAGTACCGCCAGAACCATTACACACAGTTGAAGCGGTTATCTCACACGAATTCAACAAACCAGTCAAAGACTTATTCAGCCACATTGAGCCCCGACCTCTTGGCAGCGCCAGCGTCGCACAAGTGCACAAAGCACGCATCAAAACAGGCAAAGCAGTCGCAGTAAAAGTCCAACGACCAGATCTCGCAAAAACATTCAAAGCAGACATCGACATCATCCGGTACATTGCACAAAAAATACAAAAACACCTAAAAAACGACATTGACATCGCACTAATAATAGATGAATTTGAGCGCTACACAAAAAAAGAACTCGATTTCACAATTGAAGCAAGCCACATAGACGACATCAGAAAAGCAATCACCTCACGCAAAATAGTCGCACCACACGTGTTCTGGAGCCACACAACAGAAAAAGTTTTGACAATGGAATATCTGGAAGGCACCAAACTCTCAGAAGTCAAAAAATCAGACAAGCCACACGTTGCACGAGCACTGGTAGACGCGTTTATACAACAAATCTTTGAAAACGGCACATTCCACGCAGACATACACCCAGGCAATGTTTTGCTGCTAAAAAACGGAAAAATCGGCCTGCTGGACTTCGGCATAGTAGGGCACATAGACGACAAAACACGCAAACTAGGACTTGACTTATACCTTGCAATCCTGGAAAGAGACCCAGGACAAATCAGCGAAGTCCTACTCAAATACGGCACTCCGGGCAGCAAAACACACATCAACGCATTTGAAGAAGCCATCAGCGAACTCATCAACGACTGGTGGGACACCAACCCAGAAAAAAGACGCATCAGCAATCTCATGCACCAACTTTTCATACTATGCGCACGCCACCACATCAGACTTCCAACAGACACGATATTATTAGGAAAAGGCATGATGACAGTAGAATCAACAGCACGGCAACTAGACCCAGAATTCAACTTTGTAGCATATTCACAGCCGAAAATCGCACAATTGCTCAAACAACAACGCACGCCAAGAAAACTCATATCAAGATTCGTCACCAGATCACGCGCGTTCGCAGAAGCAATCGCTGAACTACCAGGCAAAACACTGGAAGCAGTAGATTCGCTCAAACGCACAGGACTCAGCATAAGCCTGAAAGACACCCAATTCAGGCACTTAGGCCAGGACATTAACCTGTCCAGCAACAGATTAAGCTATTCGCTAATATCAGCAGCGCTAATACTGGCAGGAGCCTTAATGATAGAAATCGGGCCGAAAATAGGAACGTACAGCGTCATCAGCATCATCAGCCTAAGCATTGCCGCCCTATTCGCAATAATCCTATTCGTCTCGGTCGCCAGAGAACACACAACAAAACACGACCCGCACGAATCGTGACGCAACATTTAAAAAGAAAATCCCATAAACAAACCAAATGGCAAAAAGAATCAAAAAAGCGGTGAAAATAGGTAAACAATTTGCTTCAGCAGCAAAAACACGCGTACAAAAAGAAGTCACAGCGCTGATCAAAGCAGGAATTATCGACAAAGGAGAAGCAAAAAAACTATTCAAAGCACTAGCTTCAGAGCTCCGCACGGAAACAGCACGCCTGGCAGCATTCGCCAAACAAGAAATCACGCGCGAAATGACCAAAGCCCGCAAAAAAGCCAAACCTTTCATAAAAGGCGCAGTCAAAGGAGCAGTAAGCCGCTGGAAGAAAGCGCGCAAGCGGTAAATATTTAAACCATTCTAACGTATTACTAAAGACACATGAGCGAACATTTCCAAAAAGTCTTTTTGCAGGCAGATCCATTTACTGATATCCTTGGACAGGAAAAGACAAAACAACAACTGAAAAGCGCACTGTTAATGGACAGGCACGTCATAGTATTCGGACCGCCAGGCATAGGAAAGACAACAATAGCGAAGAATGTGGCGCGATTATTGCCAGCGCTCACTTTGAACGACTGCCAATACCATTGCGACCCAAAAACGCCATTATGCCCGGAATGCAAGACAAAAAAGACAAAGACGACAAAAATCACAGGAGAAGAACGCTTCATCAGAATACAAGGAAGCCCAGACCTGACAGTAGAAGACTTATTGGGAGATATAGACCCAGTAAAAGCACTGCAATACGGGCCAACAAGCATCGAAGCATTCACCCCAGGCAAAATATTCAAAGCAAATTACGGAATACTATTCTTCGACGAAGTAAACAGGTGCCCTGAGAAGATACAGAATGCTTTACTACAAGTACTGGAAGAAGGCAAAGCAACACTTGGAGCGTACACAGTAGAACTGCCAGCCAATTTCATCTTCATCGGCACAATGAACCCGGAAGAAACAGCAGCAACAGAAAAATTGTCAGACGTGTTTATGGACAGGTTTGACATTGTGCACATGACTTATCCGGAAAGATTGGACATTGAGAAGACAATTGTAGTCGAAAAAGGACAGAAATTGTCAATTGCGTTCGATGATGATTTGCTTTCTCTCGGCATAATGTTCATACGACTATTACGCGACCATAAGAACATCCTGAAAAGACCAAGCGTCAGAGCGTCCCTAGGAATTTATGAAAGAGCACAGGCAAATGCCTTTTTGGCGAAAAGAAAAACAGTCACAGTAGAAGACATGACCGAAGCATTAATCTCAGTACTAGCTCACCGCATCGAGCTCAAACCAAGCGTCAAGTATTTACAAACGAACGAAGAGTTCATCAAAGAACAATTTGACGCATTCTCAGGCCAACATCCTGAGTTATCCGGTGGTGGTGGCCTTTGACATCGATCAAGAAGTAAAGGACATCTCCAAAGGCGAAAGCTCCGAAGGCAAACTGCACAAACAATACGTGGAAGATAAGCTGATGAGTTCTGTGCTCGCTGCTGATAAAACAACAATTGAGCACGCAGAGCTCATCCAGGAAGCGAGCAATCAAAACATAGGAGCGTTCACTCCAAGCCTTTTGTTCTCACAAATGGTCAAGAACTTCTCCATAGCAAAACAACTGCTTGGAGAGAAACTATTACGACTATTAACAGGCTACGACCCAAACTATATCGAGAAAAACCTGAAAATACCTGAATTCAGAAAAGAACTGCAGCAAGCCATAGAGGAAAACATCTCAAAACTAAAAGATGACAAATTATTGGACGAAGAAGGAATGGTGACAAGCAAAGGAGCAGAACTAGGCGCCATAGTACTCGTCAAAGAACTGGACAAATTCGTCACAAAAGACAAAATCGGAGAAAAAATCAGCAAAACAAGCAGGCATTACGGAGAAAAAGCAGGCACGCGCAATTACAAACGCGGCGACAGATACAAAGACTTGAACTTGAAAAGAACAGTGCACAAAGCAATACGCAGAGGACACAAAAAAATCACCAAAGACGACCTGATGACATCAGAGCGGGAAGGCAAAGGAAAAGTCTCTCTAATATTCGCGCTTGACGCTTCATCAAGCATGAAAGGCAAAAAAATAGAAATGTGCAAAAAAGCAGGCATTGCTTTGGCATACAATGCAATCCAGGACAAAGATGATGTCGGACTAATAATCTTTGGAAGCGACATCAAACAAGCAATACCGCCCACCAGAGACTTTTCCACGCTGCTTAATGCGATTGCCCTCATCAAAGCAAGCAGGCAAACAGACTTTGCAGGTATGATAACAAAAAGCGTGGAATTATTCCCGCCAAGCAGAGAAACAAAACATCTGATCATACTGACAGATGCACTTCCAACAGTCGGCAAAGAACCAGAAAAAGAAACACTCCAAGCAGCAAGCACAGCAAGAAGCGCAGGAATAACAATTTCGCTCATCGGAGTTCAATTAGACAAAGCAGGAATCCAACTAGCAAGAGAAATCACCAGAATAGGAGAAGGAAGATTCAGCCAAGTCAAAAACCTCGACACGGT
>CAZCCU010000013.1:0-29146 GCA_964497645.1 uncultured Methanosarcinales archaeon | reverse complement strand
TCGTCACAGCGCACAAAATGGAAGAAATATTCGAGTTCGCCAAAATATTTGAAAAGCTCAAAGTCAAAGCAAGCGGAGACAAAGTACAAATTATAACAAACGGCGGCGGATATGGAATCTTAACAGCGGATTCCATCGTGCATTACGGCTTAAAACTCGCACAAGCAGGAAAACCAATCAAAGAGTTAAAAAAAATCTTCCCACCAACAGTCATCGTCGACAATCCAATAGATGTTCTCGGCGACGCAACAGTAGAACGATACAAACTCGCAATCGAAGCAGCACTAAAAGACACAAACAATGACAGCATAGTCATCACAGCGCTGACACAAACACCATTATTGGACGAAAGCCTAGTAAAAGTTGTCAGCGACGCCTGCAAAAAAGCGCACAAGCCAATCATACTAGTCAGCACAGGAAGCGAATACTCACTCAGGCTAAAAAAACAATTCGAAGCAGCAGGAATACCCTGCTTTACATTCCCAGAAAACGCGGTCAGAGCGCTAGCGGCGTACACGCATTATTGTCTGAATGGTTAACTGTAAGAAGTCTGAAAGTGAAGTTTTTAAGAACATTTTTATAATGACTATTTTACAAGGTCAGGTGTGAAATATACAAAAAAAGTATTGCTTCTTACGCTGATTGTTGTTCTTGCATATGTTGCGTTGTTTCATTTTTCTATAAATAAAAACCTTGAGCAAGCTGAAGAATTACTCATTAATGACATCAGCAGACTGAATCCTACATATGTAAAAGCGATCGTGAAAAATGAAGAAATCACAGGACTGCAGGAAGCACTTACGAACGCAAGAGAAAATAACCTGAAAGTCTCAATAGCTGGAAAAAGACACAGCATGGGAGGCCATACCTTCTACAAGGACGCTGTCGTTCTTGACATGACTGCCTTTAACAAAGTGTTACGAGTCAATCCTGAAGAGAAAATAGTAACAGTACAAAGCGGCGCCACGTGGCAGCAGGTCATAGAGCACCTGAATCCATACAATCTGTCCGTCGAAGTCATGCAAGCGTACAACACATTCACTGTAGGAGGCTCAATGAGCGTAAATGTCCACGAAAGCGATATCGACTATGGCCCCCTCGTTGAAACAGTAAAATCATTCAGATTACTTCTCGCCAACGGCACAGTCCTAGATGTGAGCAGAACTGAGAATCCAGAATTATTCAGTTTAGTCATAGGCGGATATGGCCTTTTCGGCGTGATATTGGACGCGAATCTGAGCGTGACTGATAATGTGATATATAAAAAAGAGGAATATGTCTGGAACTATACGGATTACCATCGAGTCTTTGAAATGGTGCGCAGTAATCCGAACATCAAATTCATTTTTGCCAGATTATCGATTGCAAAAGACGACACATTATTGCGGGAAGTCATCGTAACAACTTATGAGATTACTAATGCATCAGGCAGCAAATACCATTATTTGGAACCTCCCCAAAAGACTGAATTGAAGAAGTTCTTATTCGGGCTTTCGCGAAAATACGATTTTGGCAAAAAACAAAGATGGAATTTGCAAAAAACGCTGAGCGACCGCTTTGAACCACCAATAATTTCAAGAAACAATCTCATGAATAACGACATTAGTTATTTAGACTACCAATCATCAAAGAATACAGATATCCTTCAGGAATATTTCGTCTCTGTCGAAGATTTCCCTCTGTTCATTGATGACTTAAGAGACTTGGTGAACAGGCGCGACGTGAATTTGTTGAGCGCGACCATCCGCTACGTTCCAAAGAACACTGAGTCTTTCCTATCTTACAGCCAAAAAACCGTGCTGGGAGTTGTTCTGTACTTTAACGTAGGATTATCTGAAGAAGAACAAGAAGAAGTAAGCAAGTGGACGCAGGAATTGATTGACATTTCCCTCAAACATAACGGAACCTATTATTTGCCATATCAGCTCTATGCTTCCCAAGAACAGATACAACAAGCATACCCTCAGATAAACGCGTTCTTTGAAAAGAAAAAACAATACGATCCCCAAGAGTTATTCATGAACAAATTCTATGAAAAATATGCACAAGATGTACAATAAACAAGACCCACTGAAGTGGCTGCTGATATCCCAGAGCATCGCCTTATTCGGAAGCGGGATTGTATTCCCGTTCTACGTAATTTTTGTCAAAGAAGTCGGCGCAAATTTCACTGAATTCGGCATAGCATACGCACTCTTCGCGTTAAGCTCAGCCTTAGTCCATAAGCTGATCGGAGACTGGTCCGATAAGTACGGAAGACGCATATTCCTTCTTCTAAACAGCTGGGGCACTGCCTTCCTGTTTCTCCTGTTTCCCATCGCTACAACCATCGCCCATGTCTACATTCTTCAGATAGCATTAGGCATCTTTGGAGCGATGCATAAAACATGCGAAAAAGTGCTTGTCGCAGACTTCACTGACAAAGACAAAAGAGGGAAACGAATTGGAACATATCACGGATGGATTTCCATTTTCTCTGCACTCGCAGTCATAGCTGGAGGATACCTGATAGATTTGTTCACGCTATCAATCATATTTTACACAGGATCAATCATCCTGTTTCTGAGCGGATTAGCCATACTAAGAATAAAGGAAAGTCCTCCCGAGTAAAACCTTGCAAACTTCTCAATTCTGCCGAAAAAGATTACCTTTTTAACATCAGTTGTGTTCTTCAGGCATATGAAAAAGAGGTACTGGCTGTTGTTATTAGTTCTCATAGCGTGCACGCCAGCGCCAGCGCCTATAATTCCAGAACCAGAGCCTGTATTTGAAGCGCCTGAAATACCAGAGCCAGCACCAATCGAGCCTGAACCATCAGTTCAAGGAAACATCAACGACTACATAATCAACGAAGCAATCCACCCATACTCATTGATGTCCAAAGAAGCGGTCAATGACAATTTCGCCATTATTCCAGTTGAACGATACGATGCCAGATATCACGACGGCGAAATTACCGTACTGGTGCACGTGTTCAAATTCACAACACGAACAGAATTAGAAGCCGTGCTGAACTCGGAATTCTACCAAATAATTGACGAAGGCACATATTACAGAAGAGGAGAAACAATCGCGCTATACCTCAACCAAGACAATCACAGAACAGCCATCTGGTCAAGCGGAACAGAGCTGATATACCTAGAAACCTTCATACCAGACTTTGTAGAACAAGCGATATTAGACGCGTACCTGAAAAAATATCCCTCGGACATGGAAACAACACAATGCTTTGATAACGACGGAAACGACCGCCTTGTCAAAGGAAACACAAACCGAGTAAAAATTGGAACAACAACAATGGAATGGACAGACGTCTGCCTCAAAGACTTCGCGCCATACAAAAACAAACAATACGTGTCACGCAAAGGAATTTCTGAAGAAGACGGCCTACTGGAAGGCAGATGCCAACCAGACCGCCACAGGCCAGGATACATAGACGAATACGCATGCGCGAGAACCTGCGTGGATGGAGCGTGCACGTAGAATCGAACCGCAGAGAACTATTTCACACATAATAGAGTGTCTTGTATGGAAAAGTTTTAAAGTATAATCACGACTGTTAAAAACCATGGCTGAAGCACAAGCACTCGCGGCTTAACTTTCGTTTAAAATATGAAAAACAGGCATCCATTTCTCATAAATCATAATGAGGTGTTCATGATTGCGTATGACATTAGGAAATCTGCGCCTCAAATCATTAATGATCTTATTGAACTGTTGATAGTTTTCCACCACAAATTCAAATTCTACATCCCAAGGCGCAAGGCTTCGAATGTAATATAATGAATTTGGGTGAGTTCGCATCCATTCAAAAAGCGCATACTCGTCTGTTTTAGACAGCGTCTTGAAGTAGATGATTGCCTTAAAGAATTCCAAGCCCAATTTATTAAAATCTACAGCAATACGATAATTGAGAATTATGCCCTTTTCCTCGAGTTTTTTAATCCTGCCGCGCACGATATCAATAGTCGAGCTTACTTTTCCGGCAAGAGTGGTCAGAGGAATACGCGCGTCATTAGTAAGAATGGTCAAAATGCGCATATCAAGATCATCAACCTTATTAGCTACGATATCTTCGCCGAAAACGACAAAAACTCCATTTGCGTCATTTGTGAAGAATTTCTTATTATACTGCCTAGTGTCCACCATTGTGCCCAGAATCTTGCTTATAATGAGGTGCTTCCATTTTGAAAGAAACGTGTTGATTTTTTCATAGTATTCAGTGATGCTTCTTGAAAGAATTGCAAACACGCAATCAAAAGCGCCATCAGAAATTCCAAACCAATAAATGTCCTTGTTTTTTCCCAATTCCTTGAAAAATTTCTCCCGCTCTTCAGGAATATTCTCCAGCTTCAGATAAACTTTAAACATATAAAAGCCCATCTTGTTAGGATTGAACGAGGTAATAAAGTTTGTAATAATCCCGTTCTTCTGCAATTGCTGAATGCGATAGTTGACGGTCTCAGGAGACTTTTTCACTTTTTTTGCAAGAGCGCTGGCAGGAATGCGGCAGTTCTTGTCCAATTCCGCAAGAATCTTTCGGTCAATTAAATCCAGTTTTACATTCATTTTCCCCTGAAACATGCTATTTTATTTAAATTTTTCCATAAAAACGTGAAAATTCTGACATAACTTTTATCTTTTATGGCTTTTACAGGTTTCACAATGGCAATCATTGGCGGCTTAGAAAAAATCATTGGAAAAGAAAGAACTGAAAAACTAAAAAATAATTGGGCGTACAAGTTTTGCGCAGACGCAATAGCAATGAACGTGTTCTCCCTTGCGTATGCCATCAACGAAAAACTCATAATGGGCATGAGCTGGGAGGACACAGGAAAAACACGATTGGCAGCGGCAGTTGGAAATACCATCACTGCCACACCGTACAGACTATACAGAGAATGGATGATGAAAAAACTGAAGATAAAAGAAAAAAGCCACTGGTTCAAGAAATACCTTGCTGACGTCCTAATATTCGCAACAGGCCAGACGCCCCTATATTTCCTTTATCTCCTGCCGACAGGAGCGAATTTTGATGAAATGCTGAGAGGAGCAACCACTCTAACACTAATAGCGCCAATCGCCGGAAGGCCACAAGGAGCCACATACGATTATGTAAGAAGCCAATTCGGACTGAAAGGCGCATACGTAACAGATCAGGACACTCCAACAGCTAGTCCAACATCAACTTGAAAGATGTTCACCCAATAAACTTCCAGGATTTGAAAGACTGGACATTTCTACCCTCTAAATTGGACTTTCTGGAAAATATGACCTTTATCTTTCCTTTTTGTCAAAATTTCTTCTAAAAGATTTAACAAACAGGAGGAACTTTACTTTTGGGGTTATGGATACAGATGGGGCTATAGAGAAAACAAAAGCACTGGCAAGAGTCCAGAAATTCACGCCTGCACTACTTTCTAAACTTTCCGAGATCATAATCCCGCCTGAATTCAGAGGAACAACGGATGCTGGAGTCGTGCAGAGGGCTCAACGGGCATATGAAAATGCAGAACAGACTGGTGATACTTTGTCAGAACTGCACGACAAATACACAAACTGCCTGATGAAAATTGTTTCTGAGAAAAAACCTTTGAACGAAGATGGACAGATGACGCAGATTGTTCCCCTCGCCGACAACCGTTCACTTGCGGTTCTGCACCGCAGCATGCTGGAGGAATATCGCGCCAAAACAGGCCTGAACAAGCTTCGCGAGCAGCTGAAGAAAATACTCATTGAACAAATCTCCTTTGAGAAAGGCCTTGAAAACCTTCTCCAGCACGCAGATGATCACAGAGGTTTTCTTCCACAGCCAAAATTCAAAGTGGCTGACCACCTGAAGGATCTGGATTTGTCTCCTGAAGCTAAAAAACTCAATACACATTACCCTGACATCACTGCAGAAGAGATTGCTTGGCTATCCATTGCGGACCTTGACAGTCCCCGCTGGCATTACAATGCGATTCCACCTGTCTACTATCCGCCCGCGCTGATAGACATGGATTTTGATGGACTCAAATTCGCCTTCGGCACAATCGACGAGCGGGTGGAAGACAACATTAATGCCACAAACCATTTCAAAATAGGAGGTTTGACTGGCGCCAGTTATCAATACAAGCTTGTTCCGTTCAACCACAACGTCTCCCAAGTAATCAGAGCTCTTGTACTGCTGAGCCTGGATGATGTTGATCTGTTCAAAAGAATATGGGAAGAGCAGGATTCGGCCGCATTCGGCCGCGGCGATGCAATGCTTCTCAAATCATTCCTCAAAAAGAAGAAAACTTGCGATCTTTCCCAGTCGCTGGAAAATCTGCTGACAGAGCGCATTCTTACTCCTGCTGACATTTCATCAACACGTCAAGACATCACTGAGTATTACCTGGGCCTTAACATCGACCAGCCAGACTACGGCAACATCAAAGACTTTGTCAAGCTCATGGGGATGCTATCGCGCCTGCCAAACTTTGTGGAGAAAGAACAAAAATTCAATGGGTACGTAAAGGCGTATGGAACTAGTATAGAGTTTATCACCGTGGATGGACGTATTGAGGACTCGGTGCCACTATGCGAACATCTGTTGCACAATGTTTCCTACCAGTTCCAGGCGCACGTCACTGACATCAGCAAACAGAACACAGTGATGGAAGAAGTATTTGGTTTACTGAAAAAGCGCGTTGACCAGAAAGTCGCGGGCAAACATCACATGGCCATCGACGCAGCTCAGAATCAGATTTTCGAAAAGTATGGAATTTTCGTCCCAACCAACGTTTACACGCGATCCCGCAAATTCCATCCATTGGAGATGGTTGTAAGACGGTCAAGCAACAAGGAGTTTGTCGAGCACACTGTGAAATTCAGCTTCGATGAACTGCAGATGATTGAACAACTCCTGGAAAATCTGCCAGAAGGTTCAACGAGACATGTTCGTTCGATTTTCAAGGAACAGGGCAGTGCAGAAACGATATATACCATCAGGACTGGAACGGTCGAAGCAGGTCATTACGACCCTAAGACCAAGCAGATTGTTATCGGCCTTCCCATAGAGTCACCTTATGCCATTTCTGAATTAGAATTACTCGGAATGATGGTAATGTCTTCGAAACCAAACAGAAAGCGGTTTAACAGAATCACCCATGACGTGCACATGCACACTTCTTATTTCCAGCATGTGGTGCTGCACGAAATAGGCGAGTCGATATGGGCACATCTTGATGAGGATATCCGAAAGAAATGGAAAGCCATCGCAGCTACGTCCGACCCAAAAGATCCCCGATCAAGCTTCCTCACACCGTATGCAAAAACGTCTGTCAGCGAGGATTTCTGTGACACGTTCGCCATTTACTACACGCATGGCGGCGAGTTCCGCCAGCGAATGGCCAAAAGACCGGTACTCGCAGAAAAATATGCGTTCATGCAACAGCTATGGAGCGGAGATGGCAAGCAACGCGAGTTCCATGACAGTGCGCGAACCTCTCTAAGCGCTCTACACGGCAAACCAGAATATGACATGCAGAAACTTTCACTGGAAGAACAGCTGCATGATGCCTTGAACGCGCAGAAAAACGCAATTATTAATGAACGAGTGGTTTTTGCAGACAAGGCATTATCATACGATGAAATCAGAGACATGGCGGTCAGAGATGAAACGAGCATTCAACATGCGGCCGAAACACATCGTGAACAAGATGACATACATGAATATCGCGAGGAATTGGAAGCCAAGGCGCGAGTGTCATACTTAGTTACGACAAAGACAGATGAAGCGTTATGCAAGCTTAAAGTGGATGTTGGTGCTAGTGCAGGAGATCTCTGCAAGCTGCTCTATCATAGCCAACGTCCAGAAGCAATTGACTGGATTGTCAAGCAAGGCGGAAAAAGAAAAAAAGCAGAAAAAGCAGTTGACAGTCTCCTGAAACTCTACCATCAGTTTGAAGACTACCTTGAACATTTTGGCGAAGATGACAAAGAACTCGGCGAGGAAACCGGGAAAATGATGTCCGGCATATTTGAATGGGAAGCCAAACAAGCACAGTTAAAAGATTATCTTTCCAAAAGAAAAGGCACTATCCCTCCTGCAATTTCAGACCACTGAACAACCAAAAACCCGCTTTTTAAGATCGTTGTCCAATAAACTTCTCAATCCTGTCCAAAGCTTTCTCGATGACCGGCAATTTTGTCGCAAAACTGCAGCGAATGTAGCCCTCGCCTTCTGTTCCAAAATCACTGCCAGGAACAACAGCAACTTTTTGCTTCTTCAATAACTCGAATGCAAACTTCGAACTATTCTTATTAATGTGCTTGATGTTTGAGAACGTATAAAACGCGCCCTTTGGATTAGGCGTTGAAAGGCCCATGCTGTTCAAACGCCCGACAATAACTTTTCTTCTTTTGTCATACTCATGCACCATTGCTTGCGTATATCTCTTCGGCAAAGACAAAGCCTTGATGCCAAGCTTTTGAGACAAAGTAGGAGCGCAGATGGTCGTGTAAATGTGAGTCTTCTTGATCGCTTCCGCGGCTTTTTCAGGCGCGACAACATAACCAAGACGGAAACCGCACATCGCAAAAGTCTTTGAGAAAGACTGGAAAGTAAAAACTCGGTCCTGCAAACCATTCAAACTACCGACGCTAACGTGCTTCGCATCATCATAAACGATCTGTTCATACGCTTCATCAGAAAAAATAGCTAAATCGTGGTCAACTGCGATATCTGCAATTTCTTCCAACACTTTTTTGCTGATAACATTGCCAGTCGGATTGGCAGGAGAATTCAGCAAGATAACTCTTGTCTTCTTATCAATCAACTTCTTAATTTCGTCAGGATCAGGCTCAAACGCGTTCTCTTCAGACAAACTATAACTATCAATCGCGGCGTTGAACAGCTCAAAAGAAGGAAGAAAGCCCATAAAGCCAGGATTCGGCACAAGAATCTCCTCAGAAACGTCAAGCAGGCACGCAGCAGAAAGCAACAATGCTTCCTGAGAGCCACACGTAACAACAACATTCTCAGGAGAAGCCTTGATTTTATTATCTCTCTGCAATTTTTTGCAAATAGCCTTACGCAAATCAATAAGACCACCCGCAGTAGCGTAATGATTGACTTGGTTTGACAATCGCTTAACTTCGGCCACTAACGGCTTCGGCAGAGGAAAATCAGGCTCGCCAGGGCCTAATGAGAGCACATCAGGATGCTCAACCATAATCTCGATCAACTTTTCAATCGCCTGGTCAGGCAATTGTTCCTCACGCTCAGACAAGTGCACCATCTTTTTCAACAAATCATTACGCGCTGGTTATTTAAAGGTTTGCGGAATCAACGTTTCGCCAACTCCATTGTCAGCGATACAGACTTCTTAAGAAAATCAACAATCCCAATGCCGACAGCTGATCCAGCAGTCAAAACAGAAAGCCCGCCAAACATCTCTAAAGCTTCTTCTGGCAAAACCAGCGGTGATATGAAATACATGAATAACCCAGCGGCCACGACCCTCGCGCCAAAATCAAGCGTGCCAATAATCCCGCGCACCTGCATTGGCTGCGCTCTGGCAGAAACATTCTTCAAAGCCTTCACCAACTCCTTCACAGCAACATCATTCGCTATCGCTGAAGCTTCAATCTCTTCACGCAGCTGTTTTTCTGCATCATACAAAGCAAGGAAACGAGGCCACGATTTAGCAAAATTAGAATTATCAACCTTATTCAACAACTCTGATTCTTCGAAGATACTGTCACGCAATGGAGCAATATTCGATTTAATCTTCTCAAAATGAGAAAAAACAGCCTGAACATATTTTTTGATAGGAACGAATGCCAAATTCTCAACATTCTCCCTGGAACACCACTCAGAAAAAAACTCAATATGCCTTCCAACCTTATTCAGAAAAATTACCTGGTCATTCGCGGTCTTTCTTAAACTGCCCAGCTGGCTTAAAAGCACAGATTTCTCAGAAGGATTGATTCGGGAGAGATTAGCTATTAAGTCAGCCTTATCACCAGATAACTTAATCCAGAGCTGCTGAGACCCGGTGATTGATTTCGCAAGAATGCCCAAGTATTTCTGAGGACTAACCATACACTACGCTTAGTACACAAACTTTAAAAACCCAACGTTCTGAATGCGCCTTATGGAAAAGGGGGATTGGGTACTGATCATTATCATCATACTAATATTAGCCGTTGTAGCATTAGTAATAGCGAACATGGACAAACTCTTCCCGACACCAACAGTGCAACAAGCAATACGACAAAGCGTGAACATAACAAACTCAACATGAAAGACCTCTCAAAAGAACTGGTTGTAAAAGAACTCATCAACTCACTCTACCTGCTCAAGAAAAACGCATTCTGGCTCGTCATAGCAGCACTAACAGACGCAATATTCTTCGTCGCATGGGGATTCTTCACCTCGCCAGTCAAAAACAAGATACTGGAACATTCTGTTCTGATCGCAAACCAATTATCAACCATCATGGCAGGCAAAGGAACAGGCATACTGGCGCACATGTTCAGACCAGAACTAAGACCAATGACGAACAAACTGATACTGCTCATTTTCATATTATTCGCAGTCATGTACATAATCTACAGCGCCTTCCACGGCACAAGCTGGTGGATGGCAACAAAAATAGCCGGCAAGAATTATACATACAGGCAATACATGTTCGGATTCGCAAAAATCAACCTCATCTGGATGGCATGCTACGCACTCTACAAACTCTTAGACATTGTAATCAGCCTGCGCCACCTGATACTGGAAAAAATCTCACCCGGCACGCCGAACATCGCAGCAAAAATGCTGCTCATTCTAGTCATATTGATATTCATAGCAGCATACCTGAGCTATCCACTGCTCAAAATAAACACATTGTTCAAAACGCCGGTAAAAATAACTGCGCCATTAGTAATACTCTCGGCAAGCATTTACCTCACAGCACAATTCATCCTCAACAACATAGGAAAACTAAACGTTGACGCGGCACTCATTGTAGGACTGCTGTTACTCTTCCCAGTCATCACGCTAATCCGCGTCTACATAACACGCGTAATCAGCCATGTACACACACGCACTTAACCCAACACTCCTGCACCTTGGACCGCTGGAAATCAGATGGTACGGCCTCATGTACGTACTCGCGTTCTTCGCAACCTATTATTACGTCAGAGCAGCAATCAAACAAGGAAAACTAAATCTGACAGAAAAAGAGCTCGACAACCTATTAGGGCTAATGGTAGTCCTGATGATTTTAGGAGCACGACTGTTTTACGCCATCTTTTACAACCCGACTTACTTTATTTCAGCACCATGGAAAATATTATTCGTCTGGGAAGGAGGGCTAAGCTTTCATGGAGGATTCCTAGGCGTAGCAACAGCAGCATGGATATACGCGCGCAAAAAAGGAATACCATTCCTGAGATTTGCGGACATCTTCTGCGTACCAATAGCGCTCGGCAACGCATTCGGAAGAATAGGAAACTTCATCAACGGAGAATTGTATGGTGTTGCTACAAACTTACCATGGGGAGTTGTTTTTCCTGGAGCAGCAGAGCCCAGACACCCAACACAAATCTACGAAGCATTGTACAATATCGTGATATTTGGAATTCTATATTCAGTTCGCAATAAAGAATGGAAGGATGGAATGCTGTTTGGAATATTCATGATTTTGTACGCCATATTCAGATTCGCAACAGAATTCATCAAAGACCTGCCACAATACGGCGCACTAACAATGGGGCAATGGCTAACACTGCCGGTATTCCTGATAGGCATTTGGCTCGTCTGGACCAGGCGCAACGTTTAAATAGGCAATAAAGCTTTCTTCAGCGCATGAAAAAGGTGATGCTGCTAGTCATATTATTAATTCTAATTGCGTGTGAAGAAAGAACACCGCCTGCAAGACCAGTAGGTATCCCGCAAATAGACATCAGACCACCAGAAGCGCCAGCACTACCAGACCGGCCGGAACAAGAACCGCCACCAACCTATCCTTTTGAGACAGGAAACGTAGTGGAAGTCTTAATGGTAGCTGACAACTTCAAATTCACGCCAAACGTCATAAACGCAAAAATGGGAGACAAAGTACGCGTAACCATCAATTCAATAGGCGCTACGCACACATTCACACTCCCAATATTCGGCATTGATGCAACAATACCAGCAGGACAAACAACCACTATAGAATTCCTTGCAGACAAAGAAGGACAATTCACCTTCTACTGCAACGCGCCAGGACACGCATCAAAAGGCATGACGGGAAGAATAAACGTGACATGAAAACAGCAGTCTTACTTCTGATATTATTAATTGCGTGCGCGCAGCCAACTCCGACAACCCCACAAATACCGCCGCTAAAACAGCCGGTCATCAGCGCAGACGTGCCAAAAGTACTAACGTCAACAACAGACGGCTACACAATCGCTTACAGCCTCTACAAAAACAAAACAGGAAGTCCATCAGTAATCCTACTGCACATGCTCAGAAGAACAAGAAACGACTGGGACTCAGTAGCAAAATGGCTGCAGTCAAATGGTTATACCGTAATAGTTCCTGATTTACGCGGACACGGCCAAAGCGCAGGATCGTGGGAGAAATTCACACCAGAAGAATTCAACAAAATGACACTAGACGTTTCAGCAATGAAAAGCGTGCTGGAAAACGAAGGAGCAAACGCCAAAAAACTAGCGATTGTAGGCGCAAGCATAGGAGCCAATGTCGCTTTGAACTACGCAGCAAATGACCAAGACGTCAAAACAGTTGTGTTGTTATCTCCTGGAATGGAATACCGAGGAGTTTCTATTGCGAATACAAGATTCAACAAGCCATTCCTGGTAGTAGCGAGCAAAGACGACGAGTACAGCGCGCAAAGCGCACCAGTCATACTACAAAACAATCCAGCGGCAAAAATACTAATGTACGAAGACGCAGGACACGGCACAAACATGTTCAGAAAAAACGACTTGGCACCAAACATTCTAGAATGGCTGCAAGAACACAACTACTAGCAAAAACTTAAATAGCAATTCAAGACAGTATTACATATGGTAGAGACGTGGATTATCTTATCACTAATTTTTCCTGCACTTTATGCGCTGGCTAACGTAGTCGACAAATTCTTGCTAGAAAAACGCGTGAAGAATTGTTTCTCAATACTTCCAGTTGCGGGATGGATACAACTACTATTCGGCATTATCGTGCTCGTAATGGTACCGTTCGAAGGCACACTTTCACAAGCAATCATCGCGTTTCTAATCGGCATAGGCATAAGCATTTCCTACGCACTCTATTACTATACTCTATCATTCGAAGAAGCAACACGAGCAATCTCTGTATGGTACGTGTTTCCAGTTATCACGGCAATCCTCGCAGCAGTATTCTTGGGCGAGACCCTGCCGGCATGGAAATACGCGGCCATTGTCGTCGCAGCAGTGGGAGCAGTCCTCATAGGAATGAAACAATTCCGCGGATTCATCATGCGCAGAGGATTTTATCTGATTGTGCTAAACAGTTTTGTTGTTGCAATAAACTCTATCGCCACGAAGCACGTACTGGAAACGCTCTCCTTCCTAAACCTATTCAGCATACAATCAATCGGACTGGCAGCCGGTGCGTCTCTTGCTCTTCTTGCAAGCCATACAAGAAAACACCTTCCAACCGCACTCCGAAGCGCTCATTTCATCTTTCTAGCAGAAGTAATCACCTTTGCTGCAGTAATGACTGGTCTGGCAGCAGTTGCGCGAGCCCAAATATCACTTGTCAATGCGATGAGCGCACTGCAACCACTTTACCTGCTTATTTACATGTTAATAATCAGCACATTTGTTCCAAAAATGCTAAAAGAAGCATTCACCAGAAAAACGCTCTCAATCAAAGCTGTTTCAGTACTACTGATTGTTATCGGCACATTCATAGTAACGCTCTAACACAAAGTTTAAATAACGCCTATCTTTGAAAATTTACAAAAAGAGGAGGGTCATCATGCCAGAAGCCAAAAAGTCAAAAGTCATCGTCTACTCAACACCAACCTGCCCGTACTGCCACGCGGCAAAGGATTTTCTGAAAGAAAACAAAATAGACTATGAAGACGTCGACGTCAGCAAAAACCAAGACAGAGCACAAGAAATGATTGAGAAATCAGGCCAAATGGGAGTTCCAGTCATAGATATTAACGGAACAATAATAGTAGGGTATGATAAAGACGCGATGAAGAAAGCGCTGAAATTGAAATAGTTTCTCCACGATACTTTTTTATAGCGTATTCTTAGAAGCAAGTCTGAAGGGCGCGTAGCTCAGGCCTCAAACCTTTGCGAAAGGTTTGATCTAAAGCATTCAAGTGGGATTTCGCTTTGCTCAATCCCACGACATAAGCTTTAAAACCGTGCCCTGTATCAATTTCACAATCATGGGCGCGTAGCTCAGCCTGGTAGAGCACATCGTTCGCAACGATGGGGCCCCGAGTTCAAATCTCGGCGCGTCCATTTCACAATAAAGTGCTTCGCACTTCATGTGTTCAGTGAAAGCCGAGATTTGACATCGCTTCGACGCTTTGCGTCTCGCGAGTTCAGAGTGCTCGCATACGCTCGCTACCGTCAAGAACCTTCGGTTCTTGAGCGTGCTCGGAAATCTTCGATTTCCGACATCTGAACAATCTCGGCGCGTCCACTTATAGAAAACCCTCCCGAAAGCTAGAGACTTCTTTGTGTTTTCACCATAAGAAATTTAAAGGAGTATGCATTGTAGTGGGGTATGACTGATCAGTACAAATCTTTGAATGAATGCATCAATGATCTCGAACGAGTGTCTCGGAGAGCGGGATGGCGACCATCGTATGATAACATTAAAGCAACTGAGACCACTACGCGTGATGCTTGGGCAGCATATCTTGATACGTGGTTGGATAATCCGCGTAGCGCAAAGAAATACTGTTCTAGGTTCTATGATGCGCTTGTAACATGTGCGGAATCTGTAGACAGAATGAGCATTAGTGCTATCAGAGCGCTTACTACTGAAGAACAAGTACGGAGGGTACGTTTCAAGCAAAATATCGGCCGTCGTTTAAGCCGTCTACATACGTTGACTACAGAGGGGTATGATAGCTTGATCGAAGTTCTTGATATACAATTAGAAAATAATTAATAGTATCACCAATCTGATTAGCCTTTGATTAATCCTCCTCAAAATCCTCACCTTCTCGGATGGTTTACACAACTATTGTTTTGCAACATAGAAAGAACAGTAAATTCACAGCCGCTTCTTGACACCAGCCTTCGGGCACAGCTTGTTAACAGGACACTTGCTGCAATAAGGGTCTGGAGCCTTGCAGATTGCACGGCCGTGCGCTTTCAAAAGCCACTGAGTCTCCTTCCAATGCTGCTTTGGGACGAGTTTGTCTAAATCTTCAGCAATTTTATCAGGATTAGTATTCTTAGTCCAACCAAGCCTGTAAGATACTCGAATCACGTGCGTGTCAACAACCACGCCTGGCACAATGTCAAACGCGTTTGTCAAAATTACGATTGCAGTTTTTCTTCCAATTCCAGGCAGCTCTGTCAACTCTTCAATGGTCTTTGGAACTTTACCACTATGCTTCTGAACAAGCATTTTGCACGCAGCAATAATGTGCTTAGCCTTGTTACCAGCAAAATTAATCTTGCTGATGTATTTCAGCAGATCAGAAACACTCGCCTTGGCATAATTCTCGGCCTTTTTGTACTTAGCAAATAATGCCGGTGTTGACTTATTAACAACTTCATCGCGCACCTGTGCAGAAAGAATGGCGGCAACCAACAGGTCTAAAGGCGACTTGAAATTGAGATAATACTTAGCATCCGGATAGGTCTTTTGAAGAGTTTTTAGCACCTGCACCGCTTTTTCCATACTACGAACTTATTATTAGCCACATTAAAAATGTTTTTACAAGTCGTACTGTACGCACAACAGCTTCAAAAGCAGCATTTCCCTCCTATACCTATCATGTACAAGGATTTGAAGTATACACTAGACTTCATGTTCATATTCATGCTAGTCCTGAGCATCATACTATTCATCATAGGATTCAATGTTGACTTACATGGAACTGCGCTTTCAACACTTCACACACTTGACATGGTAATCTTAGGCGGCTATTACGTCTTCTTCACACACGGAATCTACAAGGCCAAAAGCAAACTCGGCTATATCAAACGACACTGGATCATGCTAGCCCTACTGCTACTACCACTACTGCCACTCGCAAGATTAGCACGAGCTGCACAAGCAGAACGAGTACTGGCAGTCAGCACAAACACGCTCTGGCACTTCTTAGATGAATTGGAATTATTGTAGAAACCTATTTATACCGTCATTCTGGACGAAGAATTGTTGGGCAGGTAGTTCAGCCCGGTAGAACGCCCCGCTGGCAGCGGGGAGGCCGTGGGTTCAAATCCCGCCCTGTCCAGTTTACCTTCAGAGCTCCGCTCTGCCCGTTTTCAGCGAAATGGGATTTGACATCTTCGCAATGCTTCGCATTGCTCGAGTTCAAAAAGCTCGCTGTCGCTCGCTTCCGTCAAGAACCTTCGGTTCTTGAGCGTGCTCGGAAATCTTCGATTTCCGACATTTGAACAATCCCGCCCTGTCCACTTAGAGGCTACGCGCGGCTCCGCATAAATACAACGACAGAGGCTACGTGCGACTCCGCATAAATAAAGAACTTCTAAGCCATACCAGGAATCGAAATGGCAGAAGTAGAGTCTATGAAAAAGTGACGGTGATCCTTTCGCAAACGAGCAGCCTCAGAAGTCACTGTTACCCTCATCTGTTCCTTCATAGCATAATACCGCTCCTCGACCTTTTCGCCCCGAATCAACTGATCAAGAACAGCAAGATAATCATTAATCAAACGTTCTCTATCCTTTTTTTCAATGCTAGTAACCCAAACTAAACGCGCCGCTTCGCTGATTGCCCGCAATTCCAACCGCGCCACACGTGTTCGATAATAAGATCTCCACTGAGTCATATCCTCATTGTTCTTAGGAGATGCAGTCCTTAAGAGCTCACGTTCGGTTACGAGCTCGTTCAAAATCTTAGCCTTGATATCATCCCACTTGACTTCTTCATTTACAGCTGACACCTGCGCCTCTGACACTATCCTCTCCCACTTGGCCTTCCTACTTATCAAATGATCAAGCTCATCCTGAATCAGTTTCGGCGTTTTTACTCTAATGAACTCAACTTCAGAGACAGCAGATGCGTCTCCTGCACTAGCTTGCCTTAGTTTCCTGATAAAATCCTGAACTGTTATGTCATACCTGTCAGAAAAAGACAAACGCGCAACAGGATGATAGTATTCATTCTGCAAAATAGGAATCCTATCAGAATACCACTTCAACATCTGCTTAGGATCGTCCTTGTTCTTTGGACGCAACGGCTCACGCCATTTGATAATCTGCTCACTATGAACACGAACAGTTTCAGCTTCAACGGCAAAACCTTCAACCTTCTTTTTTGCGCTAAACAGACCAAACAGTCCCATAAGGAATTCCTAGTACTAATTGTATATAAACATAGCGTACGGTTAGTATATATGCGAAACCTTTTTAAAGCACTCCAGTTCCCAAAAGGATATGGTTAAGGGTGTGTTCTTTGACTTTTGGGGAACTCTAGTGGAAAACGGAACGTATTCTCCGCTTAAGCAGAGCTACAGCATTCTAAGAGTACGCATACCCTTCGGCCAGTTCGCAGAACAGTTTGAAAGAGCCCTGATGACCAAGAGCTATGAGGATCAGGCAACAGCATTCGCAGAAGTCTGCAAGGCATTCAACGTCAACCCAATACCAATAGTGATCGAGAAACTCATCGGCGTCTGGAACAAAAACAGACTGCTTGCCACGATCTATCCGGACACTATTGACACGCTCAAAGCACTCAAGGAAAAGAAAATCAAGCTCGCTTTAATCAGCAACGCGCCAAACAACAACGTTGAGCCGGTCCTAGAAAGATTCGGCATGAAAGACCTGTTTGACGGAATCTTCATCAGCTATTCTGAAGGCAAACTCAAAACAGACGGCTTGTTTGAAGCCGCACTCAAAAAACTAAAACTCAAACAAGGCGACGTCATCTCAGTCGGAGACAGCATAGAAACAGACATCAAAGGAGCAGAAGAAGCAGGAATCAAAGCGTACCTTCTAGACAGAAAAGGCAGACGGGAATTCGCAAACAAAATCCAAAGTTTAACTGAATTGATCAAAATGGTGGAGGACTAAAATGCACCAAGCATACGTTATGCACAGGGAAGTCAGGAGAAAATCACGAGGATTCAGCTGCAATGAAATATTAGACGCAGGACTAACCTGCCCGCAATTTGACCAGTTAAAGCTTCCATGGGATTCGCGCAGAAAAACAAAATACGCTGAAAATGTGGCTTATTTGAAATCGCTAGCGAAACCAGAAGCCAAACCAGCAAAGCCAAAGAAGGCAAAAGTTGAAAAGAAATGAACGACTGCATTTTCTGCAAGATAATAAAAAAAGAAATACCATCAGAAAATTTTGTCTATGAAAACGACAAAATAGTTGCTTTCCTGGACATCCATCCAAACAATCCAGGGCACACATTGATAGTACCACGGGCACACTATCCTGACTTACTTGAAACACCTGATGACGTTCTTGCAGAAATACTTTCCAAAGCCAAAAAAATTGCACCAGCAATACTGAAAGCAGTAAAGGCAGACGGTTTCAACACAATATTCAACACAAAACCAGCGGCAGGGCAAATGGTCTTCCACACGCACATGCATATAATTCCCCGGTTCAAAGGGGATGGGCTGAAGCACTGGCCGGACAAGCATTTAAGTCCAGAAGAAATGAAGAAGGTCAAGGAACAAATTCTCAAAGAACTGCAATAAGGTTTTTAAAGACCCCGTCGTGCCACATTCTTGCGACGGTATCGGCAATGCCATTGCCGGAACCGCCTCGTTAGCACTCGGCGGTGTAGCTCAGCCTGGTTAGAGCACTGGTTTCATAAGCCAGGGGTCACGAGTTCAAATCTCGTCACCGCCACCATATTTATAAAGTCCATTCTCTTAACTCGTCTATAAGAGGCACGCTGAATAAGCTTCGGCTGGTCTCAGAAAGCAAAAAATGAGGTGATCCGTATGGATTCGAAAACACGTGGTTGGATATATGTCGTAGGAGGCTTGATTTCAGGCTGGATGGGCTGGCAAGCAAAAGACTGGTCAACAGTAATCTTGGCAGTGCTTTTCCTAGTGTCAGGATACCACCACGCATTCGGAAGAAAGTAAATTTCATTTTTTTATTTTCTTTTTTTACAAATCTTTATAAGACGTAACTAGACTTCTTCATTTCATGCCGTGGTGGCACAACCTGGTACTGCGCAGCCCTGGAACTCAGTTCGCGAAAGGCTGTTTCCTTACGGATATCCCGGTTCAAATCCGGGCCACGGCGCTTTCATATTAGTCATCTAACACAACTTATTTAAAATAAGTTCAGTAAACAACCTATGTGAAAAAGATACAGCTCATCAGCAGCGTTGTTTGCGCTGTTATAGGGTTATATCTGCTGACCAGTTCAACAGGAGTGACTGGCGCTTTTGCCGGAATTTCTGCAACATACGTTTCACTCATTGGTGTTACTCTTATTCTGGCATCAGTTCTCATACTTGTATACACTCCAAGACTGGAAGAAAGAGTAATCTCAACCTACGGATTTTATGACAAAATAAAAAAAGCAGAACCAGACAGCAAAATCCGCGCAGTTGTGCTTGATACATCTGCCTTCAGCAGAAATTATACAGACCAAGATGTTGAAAACCTGATGCGAGAATTGAAAAGAGGGGCAGTATATGTGCCTGAAGCAGTTCTTGATGAAATAAAATCCCGTTCCGTGCGGAATTACATCATTAGGAACGCACAGGTCGTTAAAGGACGAGAAGAATACAAAAAAATTGCCACACATTATCTCGAGCAAACTCCAAAAGCGGCTTTATGCCAAAACCTGCTTCCATTTGTTGAAGATCAGATAGAGGGAAAGAAAACTCCAATAGATGCTCGAATTCGAGGATATGTCAATAGAGTTGTAGCACTAGGAAGAATACGTGATTATGATTCTGATAGACAAGAATATACACAGCAGTTCTGGAAGGAAATACAAGAAGAATTGAGACACTGTGATGTTTCTCCCGCGGATGTGGAAGTTCTTGCAACTGCGTGGGATCAAGCCAAGCAAGGAAAACACGCCATCATTGCCGCAAAGGACTCAGACTTTCCAAGCGCATTAGCCATCATCAAAAAAGAAAATCCTTCAATTGGAAAGCTAATTGATTATGTTGACAACGCAGCTTAATACTTATATTGTATGTTGATTTCTTCTCGCAAACGTCTAATGTAATCCATGATTTGAGAACCATTCTGAAAACGAGCTTGAAACTCAGGTTCTGTAGTAAGAGTATATTCTGCAGCATTATCTTCAATGCTTACACCCACCTGCACTCTTTTCATGTCAAGAAAAGTCAAAGATGTTCCTGAAATTATTTTTTTTCCGCTTTGTGCTGGCCTGACTCGCGGTTCTCTGTCCCGAAGTGCAATTGTAGCGAAGTGAGGATGGCGCTTATAGAGATCACTCGCGGCGATGACAGCTTGGTCTTCGCCTTGAATTGGAAGCACAGGAACAGCCAAGTGCTCGTTTGGGCTTACACTATTAAACGGCACTCTTAAAGAATGGAAAAAGAAATCATAAACCCCCTCTGGAGTATCGACGTAGTCTTTCTTGCCAAACAGAACGCATGGGTCCTGATGGGACACGACTTCACTAAGTATCCGCTCTAAAATCAATATTGCCCCCATGCTATCTGCAAAGCTAAACTTATTTATAAACCTTTCTCTATTGTAATCACTGGAAGGTAATTACTTATTTCAGAACAGAAAGGCTTAAAACAGCAAGAATGGTCATGCGAGATATGAAAAAAGCACTGGTTTTCTTGGCATTAATTCTCGCCAGCTGCACTGTTCCACAAAACCAAGACATCGAAGTACTGGTTGAAAACCTTGAAGTTCCCTGGGCAATCGCGTTCCTGCCAGACGGAAGCTTTGTCTTTACAGAAAGAAATACAGGCAATGTCTACCATTACAAAGATGGAGAAACTAAAAACGTCGGCAACCTGCAATCAAAATGGACAGGAGAAGGAGGACTATCAGGCATAGCAGCAGATCCGGACTTTGACAATAACAGGTATCTATATGTATATTATCTGTACGACGGCAGGTATGAAGAGAATTTCAACAGAGTATCGCGCTTTGAATACAAAAACGAGTTGAAAAACGAAAAGATATTGATTGATGAAATACCAGGAGCAGAATTTCATAATGGCGGCAGAATGGCGTTCGGACCAGACAACAAATTATACATAACAACAGGAGACGCGAAAGAGCCATCGCTATCACAAAATCTCAACTCAACAGCAGGAAAAATATTAAGGATAAATGCAGACGGAACAATACCAGAAGACAACCCATACCCAAGCTCTCCTGTTTATTCCTTTGGGCACAGAAACCCGCAAGGACTAGCATGGCATAACGGCTTATTCATAGCACCAGAACACGGACCAACACAAAACGACGAAATAAATGTAATAACGGCCGGGACAAACTACGGCTGGCCGACAGTGCAATGCAATGCACACGAAGGATACAAAGCACCAATCAGATGCTTCCAAGACTGGACACTCGCGCCAGGCGGAGCAGCATTCGATGATAAAGGAAACTTATACGTAGCAGGACTAAGAGGAGCGCAAATAAGAAAATTCGAAATCAAAGACGGCAAGATAACATCAGAAAAAGTATTCCTTGAAGATATAGGAAGAATAAGAGAAGTAAAATACAAAGACGGATACTTGTACGTGGCAACTTCAAACAAAGACGGAAGAGGAGTGCCAAGAACAGGAGACGACAAAATATTCCGCATCAGAGTTTAGCGCAAACTTTATAAAAAAACAAAAAAGAGCCAATCCATGCAAAAGAGGTATGACGTAATAGTAATAGGAGCAGGTTCAGGACTCGAGATTTCTTCATACGCCGCTGAGAAAGGAATGAAAGTGGCAGTAGTGGAATCAGGACCTTTTGGAGGAACGTGCCTGAACAGAGGATGCATACCATCAAAAATGCTCATCTACAGCGCAGATGTCGCAGAAACAATACAGAGAAGCAAAGAGTTCGGCATTGAATCAAAAATCACCAAGATAAATTGGAAACAAATCGTATCACGCGTCAACAAAATAATAGACGAAGACGCAAAAGAAATAGAGCAAGGAAACCGACAAACCAAAAACATCACAGTCTACAAAGCGCAAGGGCAATTCATAGGCAAAAAACAGCTACGAATAGGCAAGGACGTCATAACAGCAGACAAAATCTTCATTTGCGCAGGAGCAAGACCAAGCGTGCCACCAATCCCAGGACTAAAAGACGTACCATACATGACATCAGATGAGGCATTAAGACTTGAAAAACAGCCAAAAAACCTCACGATCATAGGCGGAGGATACATAGCATCAGAACTCGCACACTTCTTCGGCAGTCTAGGAACAAAAGTCACAATACTGCAAAGAAGCAATTTATTGATGAATAATGAGGACACTGAAATAGCACAACGCTTCACAGAAGTCTACAAAAGAAAATACAACATAATCCTAAATGCAGGCACAAAACAAGTATACAAAAAAGGAAAAAACATAGCAGTTGACATCGAAATTGGAGGCAAACAAAGCACGATCACAGGCGATGCTTTGTTAGTCGCAACAGGCAGAGTGCCAAACACTGACATTTTGAACGTCAAAGCGGCAGGAGTAGAAATCAACGAAAGAGGATTCATAAAAGTCAATGAATACCTCGAAACTTCAGCTCCAGGAATCTGGGCAATAGGAGACATAGCAGGCATTTACATGTTCAAACACAGCGCGAACCTGGAAGCAGAATACGCCATCAACAACGCGTTCGGCAAAAAAACACCCGTTGACTATTTTGCGATGCCACACGCTGCATTCTCATCACCACAAGTAGCAGCAGTCGGAATGTCCGAAGACGAACTGAAAGAGAAAAAAATACCGTACATGAAAGCAACGTACGATTATAAAAATACTGGATACGGGCAAGCAATCCAAGACAAAGATGGATTCGTAAAAGTATTGATAAATCCAAAAACAAAAGAAATCCTGGGCTGCCATATCATAGGCACAGATGCCAGCATACTGATACACGAAGTGATAGTAGCAGTGAAAGCAAGACTGGGAGTGGATGGAATCACAAAAGCAGTACACATACACCCGGCACTATCAGAAGTCGTGCAACGCGCATTCAACCGATTTCTAGAGTAAGCTTTTTAAAGTTAAAGTGGCTTAGTTCTCAAAAAGAAGCAGAAATCGCTTCACAAAACAGAGGTGTATATTATGAATGAAAAATTCGGAAAACTTGCATTCTATGCAGGTGTCGTAATATCAATACTGCTTGGCTGGATGAACCTGCCTCAGGCAACACTGATTCTGGTTATAATCGGAATCGTAGTCGGACTGCTAAACGTAACAGCAAAAGAATCAGACAGATTCATGCTGTCAGCACTAGTATTGCTTACAGGAGGACTGACACTCGCAGCAGCGCTTGGAGAACCAATAAAGAGCATACTGCATGCATTTATCGCATTCACGGCAGCAGCAGCTGTTGTCGTTGCGCTAAGATCAGTGTACGGAATCGAGAAATCAAGATAAATTATTTTTTTTCTTTTTTTCTATCATATAAATCTATTTAAGTAACTGGATTCATCAGTAAAGCATGAAGTGGCTGGTTACAGGACTGTTAGTTCTCATTGCATGCACGCAAGTACAGCCGGAAATAGCACCAGCAATCATTATTATAGACGAAGGCTGCCAAGCAACAAAATCAATAGGGGAATCATGCGATGAGAGTTGCGACTGCCTCAAACCAGGAAAATGTCTTGACGGAATCTGCTCTTTAGTCAACCTTGAAGACGAACAGCCATGTTTCGCAAACCAACAATGCATCAGCGGAACGTGCACAAATAACTTCTGCGGCGCAATAGACTCAAAAGCAGTTTACGAATGCGATAGAATCTGCAAGGAGAATTACAACGGAGAACGAGATGACTGCAGCACGGTCTGCAGGAGCAGGGCATAATCATCAGATAACTTTTTAAAAGACCAATTTTCTTGCACTATTGCCCACGCCAACGCTCTCTTAGAGGGCTTTGGCGAATACGGGCTATGCGCCGGGATAGTATAGTTCGGTCAAGTATTCGGCCCTCTCGCGGCTGAGACACGGGTTCAAATCCCGTTCCCGGCATAATGTCGTCACTAAGTAGTAGTGTAAAATAGAAAGCTTTATAAAGGGAAAGAGCTTTTTCTCGAATATAAATGGGGCAAAATACAATGCAAGCACTATACGATTTCCTATTCGAGAAACCAGACATCAGAAAACTAAAGAACGAATTACATCAGACTACGATCTTCAAGACTTTAACACCAGCAGAAATACACACTGTAAGCAAGTATCTTCAAGTGAGAAGTTTCAGGAAAGGAGAAAGAGTCTTTTACGAAGGAGATTTAGGCTCAGCGTTATTCATCGTGCTAAAAGGAAATGTGCAGATTTCACGCATCAGCGGAATAAAAAAGACCATCTTTGCCGACTTAAGCAAAGGCACATTCTTCGGAGAACTAGCACTTGTACACGACGTGCCACGAACCGCGTCTGCTGTCGTAACAGAAGAATCAGTACTCGTCTGCCTATTCAGAAACGACTTTGAAAAAGTCATAAAACACTACCCACTGCTCGGCAACAAACTGCTCTCAATCATAAACAAAATTCTCGCACAGAGATTATCAGCAGTGATTGAAGAGACATCATGAACAAATTCACAGCAACCCTCGGAATAAGCATAGCGGCTCTCGTTATCTTTGCCATTCTAATGTTCAAATTCTGGCTGGTCGCAGCAAACATAGCAGGCGGATTCTTACTTTACTTCATTATCGATTCATTTCTTGACCTATTGGAACGCAAAGGCATCAGAGGATTTCTCGCATACACACTTCTGGCACTTGCATCAGCAATAGTTGTTACGTCATTCATACTATTCGTAAGCATCCCGCTCGTAGACCAGACAAAAGAACTAATCGTTCAACTGCCACAACTTGCTGAACAGATCAATCAAAAAGTGATGGAGCTCTCAGGCACATTCCCATTCCTCGCAGACGCACAAGAAGCAGTCAAGCAAAAACTATCACAAACAGCCATAGGAATATTCGCCGTCTCAAAAGAAATCGTCACAAGCGCTCTAACAATCATCCTGATAGCGCTGATATTGCTCGCATCGCGGGAAACGCTAAGGCAAACATTCACCGAAAGCATCCCGAACGACTATTTTGAAACAACCGTAGGAATAATGCACAGAATTATCGCGCACGTCGAAAATTATACCGTCGCAAAAATCGTTGAGACGGTACTCATGGTAATCCTGCATTTCATCGGCTTCTGGGCAATCGGACTGCCACACGCCCTATTGCTGAGCATTTTAGCAGGCATTCTCAACATAATACCATACATAGGACCGTTAATAGCAGTCGCACCAATAGGAATCGTAGCAATGCTCGCAGGAGGATATCCATTGCTCGCACTCGTAGTGCTGGTAATTGCGATAGCACAAGCCATCGACAACACGATTCTGCAGACATGGATTATCTCAAAATTCGTTGACATGCATCCGCTGACAGTGGTCCTAATAACAATCATTGCCGGAGAAATAACAGGAGTTGTAGGCATGATAATAGCGATTCCAGTCTACGCAGTAGCTAAAATAATCATCGGCGGACTATATGATTACCTGAAATCAGTACAGCGCCACGAGAAAATCCTAAGAGAAGAAGAACGCTATCAGCAGAACTACTCCGGCAAGCACAAGCATAAGATCAAGACCCACATATTTAGCGCCCATTAAGATAACGCCTGCAGACAAAGCGGTCAAGCCGGCAATTACAAAAAAAGCCTTCAAGGCAATTCTTAAAACCCTTCTCTGAACAGCATTAACAACACGAGAAACCGCGTTGTTGAGCTCTTTCACAACAGTGTTCGTAATCGCTTCCAGCATTTACTTTTTCTCCAACAACTTCAACAATACAGCACCAGCAACCACACCAACGCCAAACGCGATCAAAGCAGACTTCAACGGGTTTTCTTCAATATACTCAGAAGTCCTTTCTCTGGCATCATGCAATTTCTCATTTAACACCTGTATCTGGCGCTTTAACATCCCAATATCTTCTTTTGGCATACTACCACCCCAGAATAGTCATAAAAAACCAGTTTTATATTGATTTCTATACTAGAGAACAAACTAGCCAAGGAGGCAATCAGCAACCTAAGAAATCACTTAGGCCCACGCATTATCGTTTGGTTCTTCCCTGCCAGGGTCGATTGTTTCGACCTTCACGATAACTTCATGCCCGTCATGATCAATGACTCTGACAGCGCCCCCCTTTTGCAGTTTTTGAACTACTCTTTCAAGTTCAGTTTCCCAAAACCCAGCAAACTCGCTCATAAAAAGATATATAGATAGCTAGAGATTTATAACTTGTCATAAGAATTTATATAAAAATACAATTTAACCGAAAGTGAAAGTATAGAGTTTGAAGCCAGAGCCGTACACGTCAAAAATTAACGTATGTTTGCCGTACTCGGCATTTACGAGCGTGTACAAGTCGTCTTCCTTCACTTTTATTTTGCTGATTTCTTTATCATCAACAAATATAGTAATATCAGAATCAGGAGCAGAAGCAACAATGTTAACATTCTTAGCATTGTATTTCAAGACAACTTTGCCTGTATTGCTTACTAATCTGACATGATCAGAATCAACAAACCAAGTGCCTTCCAAATATACCTGATTAGAACGCATTGTGTCAGGAAGAGAATATGTAACTGCCTGTCCTTCAGGCAAACCTTCCTTATTGCCAAAGTTTCCTCTTGTAAACTCATAACCCAAATAAATTTCAGGAGTGCCAATCTTTCCGAACTCAACCTTTGGAGCTTCAACTTCAGAAACTTCTGATGGAATGCTGCCAGTCATGCCCAGCTTTGACATGCGCTCTTCCAACAATTCCTGAATCTTCTTCTCAGCTTCAGCATAACCGCCCTCGCCAATATGATCCCAGACAATGTAACCGTCAATGTCAATAAGATATTTTCTAGGCCAATAACGATTCATAAAAGCGTTCCACGTTGCGTGATCGTTATCAAGAACAACAGGATATTTTATTCCCCATTTCTCTGTTGCGCGCTTAACATTCTCAAACTTCTTCTCAAACTCAAACTCAGGAGAATGAACGCCAATAATCTGCAAACCTTTATCATTATATTTTTCATGCCACATGGCAAGATATGGAAGAGTGCGCTGGCAGTTTATACAACTGTAAGTCCATATATCAATCAGAACGACTTTCTTGCCGACAAAATCACTGATCTTGATGGAATCAGTGTTGATGTAGCCCGCAATTCCTGCTAGTTCAGGCGCAGGAATACCTGATTTCTTTTGCACGACAGAAACACGCTCAATTTCTTTTGAAGGTTCTTGTAAGTATACAATCAAGCCAATCACTGCAGCAAGCAGTATGACAAACAGCACACTCTTTTTCATTTTAACAACAATCTGTTCAAAATGCTAAAACTTCCGGCAACAAGCGCAAGCTTGTTCGTGAAAACAAGCACGCCAAGCAGCAATACTATCAAACCAACAACCACGTTGAAATATTTCAGGAAAGCAGAATGCCTCTGTATCCATGTCACAAAATTATGAGCGAACAATCCAACAATCAAGAAAGGAATGCCAAGACCTAAAGAATATGCCAGCAACAAGACGAATGCATCGCTAGGCATGGCCGCAGCCAAAGCAAGAATAGAACCGAGAACTGCGCCAACGCATGGAGTCCACCCGACAGCAAAAGCAGCACCGAAGAGAAAGCTTGAAACGGCACGATTGCCAATTTTTGGCACCTTGAACTTATGCTCACGCTGCAAGAATTCTGGTTTTATGAAGCCGAGCAAGTAAAATCCGAACAAAATGATGATAACGCCTGCAACACGGCTCAGCCAGATCTGCGCAGTATACGCTACATTAGACAAAATGCTGTTTAACAAAACGCCGACTAGTGAGAATACAACACCAAAACCAAGAACGAACAGGAGCGTATGCCCAAATAGCTTCCAACGAGAAGCCTTCTCAACTTTCTGACCTGCAAGAAAACCAAGAAAGGCAGGAACTAACGGAATAATACAAGGGGCGAAAAAAGAAATAATCCCTGCAATAAAGGCAATGAAAAAAGTAATCTCAACCACTTAGATTTTCCCCACAAGCTCCAGACCAGGTTTCAAAGTCTTGCTGCCAGGCTTCCAAGAAGCAGGGCAAACAAGGCCAGGGTTCTTCGCGACAAATTGGGCAGCCTGAAGCCTGCGCATAATCTCGTGTGCAGAACGACCAATACTGTTGTCGTGAATATCATACGATCTGACAACACCTTTTGGGTCAATAATAACAGTGCAACGTTGGGAAAGACCATCACTTTCTATCAAAGTACCATAATCAGTGCAGATCTTCCTAGTAGTGTCAGCGATCATCGGATACTTGATTTTTTTGATGGTAGGACTGTTGTCGTGCCACGCCTTGTGAACAAAAGCAGTATCTGTGCTTATTGATAAGATTTCAGTATTCATTTTTTTGAAGTCGTCATACGTGTCAGCAAGTTCTCCGAGCTCCGTAGGACAGATAAACGTAAAGTCTGCAGGGTAAAATGCCAATATCACCCACTTGCCACGCAAGCCCTTCAAACTAACCTTAACAGTCTTATTTACAACAAAAGCTTCAGCCGTAAAATCCGGCGCTTGTTTTCCTACAAATGTACTCATAATTATCCCCCCTGTGTTTAATGTATACTAGAAGACGTGGTATAAAATAGTTATGAAAAAAAGAAATCTCGAAGACTTTCAGTCTCCGGAATTTGCGATAAATCGCAAATAAAAAAGAAAAAATATGATGTGCTCCAAGTTACTTTTCAGTAAACTTAGAAGCGTCGAGGCTTACGCTTTGCGTAGCAGTCTCGGCAGT
>CAZCCU010000012.1:0-31458 GCA_964497645.1 uncultured Methanosarcinales archaeon | reverse complement strand
AAAGGTGGTTTAATGCCAAAAGCAGATGTCGGAGACTACAAAAAAATTTCTCACACAGATTTTGAAAAACTGCAGCTACGCGTAGGAACGATAAAGAAAGTATCAGTTCATCCAAAGAAGCCTGATGATTACGTAATACTCGTCGATACAGCAGGAGCAGATGAAGATATTCAGGTTGTAGCATCATTAAAAGACTCATACAAGATAAACGAATTACTCGGCAAACAAGCGGTTGTCCTGTGCAACATCAAGCCGGAAATGATAGCAGGAGAAGAAAGCCAGGGAATGCTGCTGATTTCACATGCAGGAAAGAAGAAAGTATTACTCACAGCAGACAAGAAATGCCCTGAAGGAGCTGCTGTCTCTGGCATCATGAACGGCGAGTGCAGACATTATGGCGAGCGTGATCACTAATGCTCACAAAAGCATTCAGAGCATACGACATCAGAGGAATCTACCCGACAGAGCTGGACGAAGAAACAGCGTACAAAATAGGCAGGGCAACAGCGCAATTCCTGAAAGCAAAACAAATACTTGTAGGCAGAGACTCAAGAACAAGCTCGCCAGCGCTCAAAAAATCACTAGTCTACGGCATAACCGACCAAGGCTGCAACGTAATCGACATAGGATTATGCAACACGCCGATGTCCTACTACGCTGCACAAAAAATGCACGCGATGATGATAACAGCATCGCACAATCCCAAAGAGTACAACGGAATAAAAATCACACGCGAAGGACCAGAACAGCTTGGAGAAAAAAACGGGCTCAAAAACATAGAAAAACTGGCAGTCGCGTGCCACTTCCCAGAGCCAAAAAAACGAGGCACACTTAAAATAAAAAACATATTGCCGGAATACACCAAATACGTCCGCAAGCTCGTCAACGGAAAATACAAGCCATTGCGCGTGCTGATAGACTGCGGAAACGGCATGGCAGGACACGTCGTGCCAGAACTCCTCAAAGGACTGCCAATAAAGTATAAGCTGCTGTACGGAAAAATAGACTTCAACTTCCCAAACCACGTTCCAAACCCGGCAGAACCAGAAAACACTGAAGAACTCCAGCACGAAGTCGTAAAAGGAAAATACGACTTAGGAATAGCATACGACGCGGACTGCGACAGAGTCATGTTCATAGATGAAAAAGGAAGAAGGATCTCATCCGCATTCTCTTTGATATTGTTCACAAAGCACATCGCCAAAAAAGGAGAAAAAATGGTGTACACAGTCAACATGTCAAGAATAGTCAAGGAAAAAATACAGGAAACAGGCGTGAAACCATGCCCAAGCATGATAGGACATACAGAAGTCCCGCTCGTAATGAAGAAAGTGAACGGCGTCACCAGCGGAGAACTAACAGGCCACTTCTACTTCAAAAAATTCGCCTACTCAGACTCCGGAGACATCGCAGCACTATACATGCTATCCATCCTATCACAATCAGGCAAGAAAATGAGCCAGCTCATCAAGCCATTTGAGAAATACGCAACATCAGAAGAAATAAACTACAAAGTAGCGGATAAAATAGCATCTATGAAAAGGGTTGAAGACTCGTACAAGAAGCAGATTGTTGACAGGCTGGACGGATTTTCAGCCGACGCAGGAGATTACTGGTTCAATTTGCGCCTCAGCAAGACAGAGAATTTCGTAAGGCTGAACTGCGAAGCGACAAGCAGGAAGAAATTAAACCAGGCAATAGAATGGCTTTCTAAGCTCATACAAAGGTAACTTTTATATTCAATTCAAGTAAATATAGCACCATGAAAGAGGATGACGCAGCACTTTTGAGACAAATAGGCGCAGAGCTCGAAACCATTTCTGAAGAAGCAAAAAAACTGCTGCAGACAACAGACTTGCGAATGGGACGCCTATTTGACCATAACAGAATCATAAGACAGCTGAATGCGGCACTGCTCGCATACAAAAAGGCACCAGACGAAGGCTTAAAAAAAATAATTCTTGAATTTACAAGACAACTGAAAACCGACATTCTGCCAGCATTCACACCGCTTCACCCGGAACTTGCGGAAACAGCTGAGAAACAGCTCACCGGGATAAGGGAAAATGAGCTTCAAGATATATACCAGCTGCAAAAAGATCTTGAAGAAGGAACAAATGCTCAACTCGCAAAGGAAAAACTAGAGTTAATCCTAAGATCCCTCAAAGAGGAAGTAAAGTTACACGAAGCAAAAGCGGATGTTGCCAAACACTTCAAAGACTGTCTCAACACAATAACAGCATTACTTGAGAAAGAAAAAACACTGTTACTGCACGAAGTCAATCTTATCCGACAAACAGAACAAGACGTGCAAAAGCAAGTGCCATCAGTTGAATATGATAATTTGGCATTTGAATGGAAAACATTAAGTGAGGACTTTGAAAGAATACTCCGCGCTGAAAAAACAGAAGTAGTTGACCACATCAAACCCATTTTCAAAGATGAGCGCAAACCATCAAGACTTGTCGAACAGCTCCTGCGCCCGTTTTCATGGCTCAAAGAGAAAAGAAAAGCAACACCAGAAGAGATTCAAGCGCTGATCAAAGGCCAGAAAATCACTGCAGAAGATATTGCAAGAGACATCGCGACATTCACAAACCCAGGAGAAACATCACAATACATTCTCCAGCTCAGAAAGCACGTAGAATTTCTTGACCTGGAAGCGCGAAAAGTCATTCTAAGCGAAAATCCTCTGAAAGCACTAGAGCACAGCATTCTGAGCCCTGCAGCAAAACGTTTCACGGAAATCGCAGGAACATTTGCAGGAAGAGCTGCAGAAAGGAAGATCACAGAGCTAAAAGGCATGGCTGAAAAAGATGAGCTTACCGGCCTTCACAGGCGAACCCCATTCGAGGAATTGCTGAAGGAAGTTTTTTGGAACGCAAAAAGTGCGCCCTCTGGAATAGGAACTTTCGCGCTACTATTCATCGATATCGACCTTTTCAAGCTGTTCAACGAAACTTACACGCACGCTGTTGGCGACCATGTCCTGATGTTCGTAGCAAAAAAGATAATGAGCAATATACGAGCTGCGGAGGGCGACACTGCCTGCAGATGGGGCGGTGAAGAAATCGTAGTCCTTCTGCCCAGAGTCAAAGATAAAGAAATCGCCAGACAGAAAGCAGAACAAATACGTTCAGCCATCGAGACTGAAAGTTTTGAGGAATTGAAGAGAGTGCACAGAGAAATAATTGCGAACCCACACAGGTATAATTTCCCAGACCCGATAGCACAAAGCTTGTCACAACTCATAGCAGCGAAAACGCCAGAAGAGGCAGAAATATACATCAAACAAGTACACAAGGATTTCCCTGAAAAATTTGCAAAGCCCCCGCCAGATGAGCAAAAATTAAGCGCAAAAATCACAGTAAGCATAGGCCTTGCCTTATTTCCTAATGACGGCGACACGCCTGCAAAAGTCATCGCTGTTGCGGACACACGACTGAAGCGTGCGAAAAATGCCGGCAGAAACCAAGTCATCACGAGTTAATAGTCACTATAAAGTAATAATGAGGAGAAAGGTTTATAAATACCGCTTCATTACATCCATTGGGGAGCAAATGGTAATCTCAGCTGAGCTGGAAGAGAGAACCAGAGATCTTGGTGGAATCACACAGGCATCATACTTCTTAATTATCGATGAAGACGGCGCAAAAAAAGAAATACTTGTGGGAAAAGCCCTGAAAAACAGCACATTTGAAGACGGGCATAGAACAGCAGAAATCCATAGTGACCGAAGGCATCTTGTTACAGCGTTATCGCTTCCTTATTCACCACCAACACCAACAATTCTACAATACTTCTCAAGAACACCATTGGAAGACGTAGTGGCAGGCGATGTCCGGTCAAACATTCATCCATCGAATGAACTAGCCATAACGAGGAAAGTATTAGAGCAGTTGGCAGAAATTGAACCAGGCATAAAGACTGGCAGCTGGGAGAAATTGCAGAAAATTGGAAACAATGTTGTAGATGCAGATGTCCGGAAAAAAATGGGCATCGCATATGCCACGTTATGCCCCTATGCGCACGCTCCTGCACCCACTCCCGAGCACAAGTAACATTTATAAACCATTTCTCTGTTTCGACGATACATGCCCAGAAAAAAGAAAGAAACCACAGAAGAACCTTCTGAGATACCAATCCAGCCGGCAATCAACATCGGCATGGTAGGGCATGTAGACCACGGCAAGACAACACTAGTCCAAACATTATCAGGCAAGTGGACAGACACCCATTCCGAAGAAATCAAAAGAGGAATCACCATAAGATTGGGCTATGCAGATGTTTCGTTCTTCAAATGCGCAAAATGCGAAGATGCGGACGCATATGGAGTGAAGCCCGAATGCGCAAAATGCGGAGGAAAAACAGAATTCCTGCGCAAAATATCACTTGTAGACGCGCCAGGACACGAAAGCCTGATGGCAACCATGCTCTGCGGAGCGAACATAATGGACGGGGCGTTATTGCTGATTTCTGCTGCTGAGATCTGCCCGCAGCCGCAGACAAGAGAACACGTTCAGGCATTAGAGATAGTAGGAATCGACAATTTGATTGTAATTCAGAATAAAATAGACATGGTAAGCGAAGAACAGGCAAAGAAAAACTATGCAGAAATCAAAGCGTTCCTGAAAGGCACAAAGTTTGAAAACGCGCCCATCGTACCGATGAGCGCAATCCATTCAATCAACCTGGACGTACTCATCCAGACAATCGAAGAACGATTCAAAACACCAGAACGCAACCTGAGCGCAGACCCAATAATGTTTGTCGCCAGAAGCTTTGACATCAACAAGCCAGGCTCAAACCCTGAAAAAATGGTCGGAGGCGTCGTAGGAGGCGCGCTGAGGCAGGGCAAACTAATCCAAGGAGCAGACATAGAGATTCTTCCAGGATACGAAGTCCAGGAAAAAAACCAGAAAGTCTGGAAGCCGTTGAAGACAAAAATAGTCTCGCTGATGGCAGGCACAGGCAAGATAAAAGAAGCAGTCCCTGGAGGCACATTCGCCATCATGACCTCGCTTGACCCCAGCGTCGTCAAAAGCGACAAGCTAGTAGGAAGCGTTGTTGTTTTAGAAGGAATGGCGCCAAAAATATGGAATGAATTACAGCTGGAAACACACTTGCTGGAAAGAGTTGTCGGCGCAAAAGACAAACTCGTGGTAGAGCCTGTCAAACTCGGAGAAATCCTGATGCTAAATGTTAATGCTGCTGCGACTGTTGGCGTGGTCAAAGAGCTTGGAAAAAATACAATCAAATGTGTTTTACGAAGACCGGTCTGCGCAGACGCGGGAGCACGAGTCACAATGGGCAGAAATCTCGGGCAAAGATGGAGACTGATTGGATACGGAATAATTAAGGCTTAATTCTGCCAGACTTCCAATCACGATACAATTTCATTATTATTGAGGCTTCATGCAGGAAGTCAAACTCTCCGTCAAGAACACGCTGGTAAAGCTCTTCAATTGAGAAAGACTTTACTTCTTCAACCACTTCGCCATCAGGATTCAGCATCTTTTTTTCTATTAGATCAAACGCAAGATAATAGGTGATTGGTATCACGAAGGCATGCTTGTCCTCATAATGAAAATATTCCTTCAATTTTCCTGCAGAAAAACCAGCTTCCTCCATCAATTCCTCCTGAGCGACTTGTTCTTTGGATAATCCGGGCTTGTCACAAAAACCAGAAACAAACTTCCACCTCGAACGGCCTTCAATGTCGCGGCGCTCCTTAATCAGCAGGATTTTGCCATCAGATGTGACTGGGATGACATGCACTGACGGGCACAGATAAGCACGCTCGTATGTGAACGGACCAATAATCTCCTCAAAAACGTCCATATACTTGCCAGAATAGACTTTCTTCCCCATAATCAGAATCTTAAATCAAGAGGTATAAAAAGCTTACCCGCCGAACAAGCCCGCAAGCCAGAGGAAGAAACGCGCGAAAATATTCGGCCTTGGAGCAGGAGCTTCCACAACAGGAGGCAAAGGAGAACAACCGCAATTAATGCAATTATAACCAGGACCGCAATCAGCAGCATTCTCGCACTGCTCACCGCGCTCTAATAAGTTATTACCGCAGACAGGCTGCGGCAACGGCATGCACTTGCATCCAGAACAGCCAAAGCCAGCAGGACAATCAGCGCTGTTTTCACATTCCTCTCCATTCTCGCGCAATTTATTTCCACACTGCGCAGGAGGAGTGTAAATACAGGACGTGCAATCAGCAGCGCACTTTCCAGCACGCTTTACCTGGTCAACACACAAGCTTCCAGGAGGATCACAATACTCATTCTGCGTAATTATTTTGTTACCGCATACTGGTGGAGGCAGGTGCACAGGCAGCTCAGGCTTTCTCATCAGCTTCTCACGCTCAAGAGTAATATGCACTTCAGCAGCCGCGCCACCTTTTGACACGCTAGCAGGCGCGCCAGGAACAGTAATCTCCAAATCATCAGAATCCGACTCCTGATCCCAAGTGAACAAAATTCCGTATTTGGTCAAACCTTGCTTCACTCCGCCGCTCTCGCTGATCATCTTGAAAGTATAACCCGGAACAGTTGTCTGCGGAGAAGGCACGTTCAAATCAATATTGCCCCCAAACAAGATGTCAAACTCAGTATCCTCATCACCAGCAGGCTCGTCGAAAAGTTTCGAAGGAGTTGTGATAGTTACAGTGAATCCAGGACCAAAGTCAATTCTCGAACCGCCAATCAACCTGAAGCGAGCCTCATTTCCTGAAATCGCGCCATTATTGTTCTGATCCATAGCTATTGAGTTTCCTGCACCGACAACAAAATGATAAGTGCCCTGGCCAGCCAACAAGTCGCCTTCCGGCGGAAGGCCAGACGTCGAAGCCTGCATTTGCGTACCAGTCGCCAAATCCTCAAAGTACGCAGTACTTCCGTCAAAATTCTTGTATCTTAATACACGGGAATCGCCCTGCACGTCATCCTTGCTGTTCACCAAGAGATAATCGTCAGTGTCAATATTCGGAGCGCCGGGAGCGCCAGCCTCAACAAAAATAAAGTCACGGCCCTTATTTCCATACGAACCAGGAAGCTGAGCGAGCGGAATCGGATAAACCCTGCCATACACGTTCGGAGCATTCATCTCATACTCATCATCACCTCTTGGCCTCACACGAACCTCATTGCCGGAAATACCCGAAGAAGAAATGCCGACAGCGGCACCGCCAAGACCCTTATAACAAATATCCAAGTTCGGGAACAACATGCCAGTAGGATACTGCAGGAATTCCCTCACGCAATGCAAAGGCGCAACCTGCACGTCTCCGCCATGCTTCGCATTCGCGTTCAACAAGTATTGGATTGAGAAAATCGTCAATTTGTTCCCAGACTCAACTGCTTTAATCTTAACACGCGCGTCAACGTTCTGTCCATTGACCTCAACACCGCCATCCTGATAATTATCATCACCATAATTATTGTCAGTAATATCGATGCTTCCAAAACCGCCAAACATCCTGATTGAGACACTGTTTGACCCAGTGTTCACATCAGTATCAACAATCGTGAAAGTAGAACCTCCCAAATCAACTTCCTCATTCTCAATATCAGGCAATTCTCCGCTCTCAACCTCACTTCTCAATCCAGGAGAAAACTCAACCTGATACTTGAAAACAGCATCCTTAAACTCCAAATAATCGCTAACAACACCAGTCTCGCCTTTCCTGAACACGACCTGACCTCCACTGAACAAACTAGGCTCGCCAAACCTCAACGATTGAGTGTAATCAGCAGAAACATCCTGAGCGTGCACAGTGCCATCACGCAGATTAGACAATTGCGCCTCACTCAACGCGGTAATCTCATTAGAAAGAAACTCATTCACTTCCAAACGCACAATAATCGTATTAGAGCCAGGAGGCTGAGAGTAAGTAGCGGGAAGATATGAAACAGCAAAAACAACAGGCTCAGGAACTAAAGAGACAGATAACATCAAAGTGGCAATCCCAACAATAGCAACTAAGGCAAGAATACCTAACGCATGCTTCACTCACGATCACCTTTTTACTTGTTCTGCCAGTATAGTAATATGTATACTATTTAAAACCTTCTATGCTCAGAAAAATGTGTCATCACCTTTAAAAGGACATTTACCTTAACGAAATAGACATGTTGTCGATGGTGAGGAAGGCAGCAGTTGTAGCGATTGCGATATGCTCAACATTAGCACAGGCATGTTCATTCTATTCCGACAGAAAATTCCAAGAGTTTGCGGAAACATACGAGCGCTCTCTAGAAAACAGGGCAATATCGCAAATGAGAGAAGAAACAAGGCTGCGAGACTACGTCACCGCACAGAATGATCCCTTTTTGTACGATACTCTTGTGCGCGACGGCCAAGGAGAAGAATTCGGTTATGAAACAGAAGAGAAAAATAGGAAAAGAGCTGCAAAAGATGCATTGCGCATAGTAGGCAAATCAGGAGCATCAGCACTGGACCAAGTAATCAGAGGCTCACACGTTTCTGACGTGCTGATCGAGAATCCGAGATTTGAAGAGCACGAAGTCATGGGCTCTGCAGAAAACTCATACGTCGCTACAGGCGAGCCAAAGAAAGAAAGGTCGCGCAATTTCATCTCACCAAAAATTCGCCCAGGCGCCAAAGGCTTCCGCGCAGGCTTTGACGTTTTAGAATCCCTATCAGTCCGCTGGAAATCAGAATACGACCTTGAAGACGCAGAACTTCAGGCAAAAATACGCGCAAGAGTCCTCCACGAATTCTTCTTATCCGGAGTATACGAAAGAAAAATATACGAAAAAACAGAAAGCTATGGCGGAGGAATATTCTGGCGGCAACTAGGAGCAACATATTCGCAAGACAACAATGACGACGGAATGTTCCTGCTGGAATTCAACTCCTCAAGAAGATGAAGTGAGCTGTCCTAGAGAGTAGAGATTCTATGCTCGTTTGAAAAAGTATAATTCATCGCCTTCTCAGCGCCCGCAAATACGTTCTTGCTTTATGGTACGTGTAGGTCCCCGCTATAGCGACGCCAATCATTACACTGGTGACAATTCCTAAGGCGATTGCAGATTCTATCTTCTCCTGTTGGTATGATTTCACAGCATGATCTCCGTAATAGACTGCGGATACTGTGCCAAGCAAACTTAGAATGATGCCATTAATTTTACTCCGTTCCAGAGATCTTACAACGTCATCAATAGTTTCAGTGGGCATGAGCTATCAGAAAGATATTTTGCTTATAAATGTCACTTTCTAAGGCTATCCAGATAACAATTCAAAAGAATATTCCTTTCAATAGCAAATATTGCGGATCTGGAAAAAATTCCAGACCTAGCCGTCGTATTCGTCTTCCCAGTCTTCGTCCTTAAACTCTTCGTCTTTCATCTGCTGGCTTTTCGGATCCAGTCTCTTGCAATCTGCTTTGCAAGCTCCTTATCCTTAATATGAGTCTTTTCCAAAATATTACTCCTTACTGTATCAATCATCTTCACTCTCTTTTGCGGTGCATCCATAGCACTTCACCCCCGTGATGATATTTTTAATGTTAAAGAAGTATATAAATATTGTGAAATGTCGCCGACTCACGTCAGCGAACACTTTTATCTTCGCTAGCTCAGATAAAAGTGAAAAAAGAATAAAAAATAAAATCAGAATTATTTAGCCTTTCCGAGAATACGGAAGACTTTTGTGCCACAAGCACCACAAAGGCCCTTCATAGCACGCATACCATTCTTCATAGTGACTTCTTTTGCGTCCTTAATCGGCACTTGCTTCTTGCACTTCATGCAACGTCCTTCTACCATGTATATCACCCTCCAAAGAGTTTTATGAGTGAGTTACTCACAGTATTTTTATAAAGCTTTTGTTTTCCACTAGAAATTAAGGTTTACGCGTCTACAAAAACCATATGCTTCTCTTTCCCAGACAATTCAGCAATTATGCGCTTCATGATGGCTTTTTCAGGGTCAGGCATGAGTTTAACACGGTCCTTGATATCCTTGAAGCTAGTAAACGGCTTTTCATCCCTTTTCTCAATAATCTCCCACATATGCTTCTTTCCCAAGCCAGGAAGAAGCTCCAATTGGTGCATACGGGTTGTTAAAGGCTGGGATTTGTTAAAAAAGTCAACAAAACGCTTCTCACTATTGTGAATAAGGTCTTTTAAGACCAAATCAAGCTCGGATTTGGCAGTAGCACTAAGCCTTTCCAGCGGCAAACGGCCTATAATGTGATGAATTTGGTCTCTCTTGCCCTCACCAATGTAAATATCCTGCAAAGGCTGCAAGAAGATGTCCTTCTTAGGAACAAGCTCCAAAAGAACGAAATGCTCCTTTCCAATCGCCTGAACAATAGGTGTTTTCTTATGAGAAGGCCTGGAATCAAACGGATAGCCGTGCGGCAAGAAATCTAACACGACTGCACTTTCTTCCCGAACATGATGCTCTCTGTGCTCGGGTAATTGCCCCTGAACTGTTTCTTCCATATCCGTCTGTGCTTAGTTCTAACATATTGGATTTAGAGAAAGGAAATGAAGCGTTGTATAAATAAGTTTTGGATTATGTCAAGAACCAATGGTTCTTGAACACAACTCATTCCCCCATTCTCTGAATGGTGGAATTTCATTGCTTAAAAGGATCAAAAGGATAAGTTACCTTAAGCGCACTCAACTTTTCAGAATCAACCCTAACCTCTCTCGGCTCAAGATCAAGACCGTACAATCTGACAGCGTTACCAAACACAGCCGCCCTGATATATCCAGCAGGCATCTGCTTGCGCTCAAGATAATCAATGACATTCGGCCAACCCAATCCAGTCGGCACGCCAGAAGCAGGCAAGACTTTTGCATCTATTGGATGTTTATCAGCATCTGTATGCGGAGCATGATCACTTTCAATGATTCCTATGCAGCCGTCAACCACCCTGAACTCAAGCCCCAAACGAGTTCCAGAAGAACGCAAAGCAGGATTACACTTCCACCAAACACCATCCGGACCGCTCAACTTGTAAAAGTCGAACATGAAATGATGAGGAGTGATGCCGCAGCTCAACTTCAGCGGGCCCTTGTAATTTTTAATCGCATCAGCAACATACGTAGTGCTGACGTGGCAGACATGACTTTTTCCCTTAAAATTCACCGCTTCAGCCATTCCAACAACATCCTTGTAAGATTCAATTTCTGCCTTCTCAGGACGGCACAACAACGCCCAAGTCAAAGGATTAGTCTTATCATACAAACCATCCTTCATCTCTGACTCTTTTTCACAATGCCAGGCAACAACACCCTCAAAACCTTCACGAGCAAGAGTTTCCAAAACAAGAAACTGCTGGTCTCTCTTCTCAATAGTCAAATCGCCAGTAGACTTTCCCCAATAAGCCTTCATTCCGATGATGCGCTTGTTCTTCCTCGTGGCATCAACAGCACGCTTAACCTGCTCAACATCAGGAGTCAAACCAATATGCACGTAAGTCTTAACAGAACTATTGCACGAATCAGCCAATGCGAGATAATCACTGCAACGCTCCAGAGAAATCAATGGCCGCTTTGTGTTCGGCATGAAAGCAACCGCGACAACACCAGAAGCATCCGCAACAGCCAAAGAACGGGAAAGAGTCTCCTTAGCAGACTGCTCCTCATCACGCCCATGCCAGTGCAAGTCAAAAACAGGGTACATGCACGCAGCTAAAAATCAGTATTTAAAAAATATTTAGATGATGTAACAATTACTTCACAAACTCGGCAACAGAATCAGCAATCTTCTTGCAGCTTTCCTGAGAAACAGTCACGTTATAAGATTGCAGGACAATCTTGACATCTTTTGCGTTGGTTGGCATCAAATCAACAATCTTATGGAAATGCATGTCACGCAAGCGAGGAACGTCCAGCTTCAGAAGCTTGTCCATCAATTCCTTTGCATTCTTAGCATCAAGAGTGCCAATGCCTTCAAGATAATCAACAGTCTTCTGCGCTCTAAAGCCTAATTCTTTGTCTCTTTCCTTGATACGCTTCATCTCTGCATGCAATTCAGCAGAGTTTATCGGTGTTTGAGATATTATAGTTTGCGCCATTTTACAACTTCTTCATGTGCACAGGGTGCACAATGACCATCTTTGTCTTACCGCCATCCTTAATCTGCAATTCATAACAATCACCGCGCTTGCCAATAATCTTGCCAGAATGGCCGTGAAAACGCTGATGATACAAGTTCTTCTGCACAGCAGGCTCAGCAACCAAAACTGCCCTATCGCCTACCACGTACGGCATGAAAAACTTTGTCAACGAGATTTTTCCTCTGGTTCTCGGAGTCTTCCTGAAAAGCCTTCTAGTACCAGCCCTAGACCCACCTTTACGCTTAGACATACTCGTTGGGGATAATGAGGGGTTTATAAAGATTACTATGTATTACAGTATACAAAAGGTTTAAATATGAGCTGAACTCTTAGCTATTCTAGAGTAACAAACAAAAGCGCGTGATGAGGTGTTGTGAACAATGGGCTTTTTTTCAAAAATGAAAGAAAAATTCTCCAGCCCAAGCTACGAAGAGCTGGAACAAGAAACAGGATATGTTGAACTAGAAAATGACGGAGAAATGTCAAAATCAAAAGTTCTCGTAAGACCATTCATGCTGGAAGACTTTGACGATGTCAAACCAGTACTGGATTCTTTGCGCGAAGGATACACGATAGCGCTCGTCAACATCAAACCGTTAAAGGACAAAGACTTGGTTGAATTGAAAAGAGCGATCAACAAGCTGAAGAAGACAACGGACGCGATAGAAGGCGAGATTGCAGGCTTTGGCGATGATTTCCTTGTCGTAACACCATCATTTGCAAGCATTTACAGAAGCAAACAGATGAAAACAGTGGAAGCGCACGAAGAATCGCCGTAATAAATTTTTTATTTTCTACTTCGGATACTGCACAAGTATTCCGCTCCACTTATCAGTCCGATCGCGCCAACTGGATTGAACTGATTTTTTGCCATCCAATAAGGCATAAGAAAAATATGGCATGACAAACTGGCTGCCTTTACGGATAACACCTGACTCATACATCATAAAATCGCTATTTATTTCAAAATCCAAGTCCGTACGATCATAGGACGCGATGCATTCCAAAGGTCCCATCAAGCCATTTGCCTCGGGATCATTCCAGACATTCACAATCCTTCCATTTGAAGTATCATCAACTCTCATTGTAAAACCTAAATTTACATATTCACAACCAGCAGCAAGCACTATCGTCTTATCAGGAACCTGGCTCAAGTCTACCATGGACAAGTTTTCCAATTTATTTATATCAACCAAAGGAGCAGCATATTCACTATTCGGAACCATTGATGCGCGCAAGCGAATCATTTGCTGAAGAAAATCACGGAATTTTACTACAGGCATGTTATTTCCCCAATTTCTTTAATGTTTCATCAAGAGATTTCTGCATTTTAGCAGCGATGTCCGGCATCACTTTATGCATGAACGGCAATTTGCCAACCGAATTCGCTGCCGCGTACACCATCGCAAGATGATAATCAAAAGGTTTCCCATAACCTTTCTCAATATGCATGATGACATCGGGCGCGCGAAGAAACAAATCTCCAATATCATAATGCGCAGAATCGCTTCTGCCAGTAAAATCAAACAAGCCAGAGAGTTTTCCATCAATAAACAACATATTTTGCAAGCCATAATCACCATGCACCATGCATGGCGGCTGCGGACAGTTTTCCAAATCATCATAGATGCTTTCTGCGCGCAAAGCCAACGCAGGATCAATTTTTGCCAGTCCAGGCAGCATGCCGCGCTTCATGTCGATATTCGCTTTCCAGTCTGCTTTTGGACCAATTCCATTTTCATCCACTTTGCCATAACCAACAGTCTTCACTGCATGAATCCTGGCAAGCACTTCGCCCAGCTCCCTGCACATCTCAGGAGTTGACTCATAAACGCGCTTTCCTGGAAGACGCTCCACAATCATATAAGGAACAGGAACCAAAGATTTACTCATATCAACCGCAAGAACAAGCGGCGCAGGAATGCTCTGCCCCCATGCACGCTCAATAGCCCATTTTTCACCAGGAAAATTGCAAAACATACCTGTTTCCTTTGGCATACGAACAACAGCATCTTTTGACAAGAACACGTTATTCATAACGCCCTCAGAAGCAGGAACACATCCTGTATCTAAACCGTGATAAGCAAGAATTTTCTCTGCGTATGCCTTGTAACCATTATCCGTCGACATGCACCATCACTTCTTTTTTCTCTTTCACAGGATCATCTTTATGCTGCTCTGCAATCTTATCTGCAAAACGGTGAGCGGCATGCAATGGTTCTGGAAGCTTGTGAGGCGGAATAACGCAGCGCTTAACGATTTCTGCAGCAGTCTCGATTGAAATCATGTTTCCAGGTGAAACGAACAATGGATTAGCGTGCTCTTTTGTTTTGACTGCTCTGCCGACGACTTCGCCCTCAAGAATTATTTGGTCATCTTTAACTTCGCCGACCAGCAAGCTCTTTGCAACACCAATAGTCGGCTTGCCCAATTCAACTCCGACAAAAGTAGCGAGACCGCAGTTCATCGGGTGCGCGATGCCATGGCCGTCGATTATGATGACATCAGGCTCGCACTCCAAATCAAAGTATGATTCGCAGATCGGAGGGCCCTCTCTGAAAGCTAAAAATCCCGGAACATAATTCATAGGAGTCTTTGTGACCAAAAATTTCTTCTCAACCTCTTCCAAAGTCTTAAAGTCAAGAACAACAACAGAACAAACGCACTTGTTGCCAAAATAAGCAAGATCAAAGCCGGCGACGTATTTGATTTCATCAAGCTTCACTCCATCTTCTGCCTGAATCTGCTGCGCGATCTGCGCCTGCATGTCTTTCAGTTTACCAAAACTTATGTGCGTCTTCATCTTTGTCCACAGTCAGTATGTAAGAAATGCCCTGGCTAAATCCAGAGAATTTCACAATCAAGTTTTCCCTTTCAACATAATCCATCATACGCGGCAATGCATCAGGATTCTCACACACATAACCGCGCCAGCCATCGCCTCTAAATTCCACAAAATCATCAAGCTGCTGACAAACACTCAATTCTTTCCGGGCTGCTGAATGCGTTCCATTCATGCTTTTTGAGATGATTGCAGCAATTGTTCTCTTTCCTTTTTCGATAGCTTGCGCAGTTAGCATATTGCACCCCATTTCTTTTATTCTATGAGCGACTCTCAAGTATATAAAGATTTCGCTTATTTAATTACTCCGTAGTGATGACATTTTATATGTCATTTTGACATAAATATGTCAGGATACAAAAATGTATACTGATTTAGGTCGCCAGATATATATTTTACAGTTACTTATAGACGCACCAGTGAGAACTGATGACAAAACTGATTCCGAACACAATAACTGAGGCGTACAAAGAAGTATTCCACCACACAAACAAAGAAGAAGACACCGTGCGCATCAGTCTCCTGGAGCAAGCAGTAGAAGGCCTTGCTTTCAAACCAGACCAGAACACTGCCAAACTTGAAGAAGCACTGGCAGAAGCAGAAAAAGTAAACCCAGAAGGCATGGAAACAAGAGAGTATAGAGCGCTGACAGTACTACGTGATTGGTATCGCAATCCTGAAGGAGCTTCTAAAGAAAATATTGTGGAAAAGCTGACAGAAGCAAGAATGAACTGCATCTTAAACACTCTGCCAAGCTGCCTTGAAGTTCTAAAAGCCCACAGAATCAAAACACTAAAAACAGCTTTCTACAAAGCATTCAACCTAAAAGATGCCGTGCGAAAAGGAGAAAAAGGCACGTACAGCTTGCGCGAACAGGCAATCCTCGCAACTGCTGAAGTGCTTTGCAGCTCAGGCATACCAGAATTAAGAGAATACGCGGTCGAACATATGTCAAAATATCAAAAAGACAAAAATTACAAGCCAAGATGACTGTCGCAACAAGCCCGGACATAATGTTGTCATACAGAAAATTCTTCTCGATAGACGATTTCACAAAATCTGACCAGGAAAGACTCTGCTTTTTAGAAAGCATAGCATCAGGCGAAATCCCACTATTAGACGACAGGAACGCTTCAGCATCACAAACAATCAGAGAATGGTATGTGAAAGCAGAAAAAGAGCCGCAGCAGGATGCCAAAGCAAAAATCGCGCAAAGCCTGCTCGGCACAGACCTGCCACACATACAAAACAGCCTGGAAAACTGTATGATGGTGCTATACAATCACAGGATAGACTCACTGCTTGAAAATTTCCACGAAGCTCTGAAAATCAGGAAGGGACAAACAAGAACTGACAGGACAATAAGACAGGAAGCAGAAAAACTCCTGAAAATAGGAAATGACGACATCACAAATATAGTTAACGCAAACGTTGAGATATATAATCAGCAACTAGAGAGCGCATTGGATAATGCATTAGCCGAAGGAAGAGACAGAGAGATTATTGTAACAGCACAAACATTAATTGACACTAAAGTACGATCACTAGGAGATTATGTAAAAGAAAAATTTGCGGCATACAGCAGAGAAGTAAGAGACAATATCATTACAGGAAAAGACGAAGCAAAAGAAGTAAGCTCTACTCTCAAATACGCAATTGAAGACGGAAGAGTCTTTTCGTACACAAAAGAAGCCACGCCGATTAGAAAATGGCTGATAGGACTTGGAGTGGCTGCAACAGTGATTGCGGCAATAGCATATCTGGCATGGCCTTCAGGAGAGCCTAAAATTGCGCAAGAACAGTCCAGCTATGTTATTCAGAAGTAACTAAATTCTTTTATACTAGTTCAGGAAAAATAATACTAAATGGGTGGAGTGAAAGACGTTTCTGACAAAGTAAGAGCAGCGTATAATCCAGGGCAAAACTATCTGGCGCTGCAGAACAGATTCAATTTGTATCAGCCACCTATAAATAGAACACCATCATACAGAGGATTTAATTATTTCCAGCACAGAAAGATTTAAAGTTTCTTCAACCGCTTCTCAACAGGCAGTTCTCTCAATTTTATCTGCTCGTCAAGATGGTTCAGAATGATGTTAGTGTCTAATGTTTTCAAGTCAAGCATTTTATCCGCAATCTTGAGTTCTAGTTTGAGCTTACTTGAAAAAGAAGGCTTTTCCAAGTTCCCAAAAAGTTCTGATTTTTGCGACTTCATAACCATGGTGCAATTATAGGACTATTTAAGCCTTATGCCAGAAAAAATAATCACAACTTCTGCCTGACAGCCCTATCAGAAACAATAGCGGAATTACCAGTCGGGTCTTCAATTACGATTTTTAATTTTTCAGAGCCCCACAAGACGTTCTGAAGCTTTTTCAGCAAGTTCTTCGCCTTCTTCTTGTCTTCATCATCTTCCGCGGTATCCCTTAAGACTTCAATCTGTTTCTTAAACTTCTCAATAACGCCCTCAATGTTTGTCACGAAACCTTCTGCGTTAGAACCAGGCTCAATACTGCCTACATGCGGGATTTTGATAATGCCCTCGCTGCTTCTCACAACACGAACAGACAAATCATCCTTGCCTGCCACTTCAAACGTGTATCTGGCAGGCTCCCTATGCTCAGCAGCCTCAATATCCGCCTTATGATAATGACAAGCACTGCAGTGCATGCTAAACAAGAATATCTTGCCGAAATACGGAACTTCGGACTCTCCCTCAGTCAAGGTCAATTCCTTCTTTCCGCACATCGGGCACGGCTGGCCTGTCAATGACTCTATTTTATCTGGCATAGCATTTCGGACGAGAAGAAGTTTTAAAAAGGTTTCTAGACCAATGCACATAAAATGCCTACCCTGGAAAAAGAAGTGATAAAAAGCGAGAAAGAACTATCTGCCGAGCTCGAACACTCCCAAGAAGTAATCCAGACATTCAACGCCACAATGCTGGAACTCGAGCAAAACCTGAATGGGTTCATGGCAAAAATTGAAGAAATGCAGTTCATTTCCGAACCACAATACATGGCGGATATCGATAAATTTCTTAACCAAATCACTAAGTTCTTCCATGACGTAACCATTGCAGCACTGGACTATCAAGTCCACTTTCTAAACCCGTTTCTGCGACTTACAGGACATTTAATCAGATACATAGGAGACAAAATTCCAGATTTAGAATTAAAAGAAGCGGATGAATACGTTGCACTGCTTCAAGAATTACCGGAATGCGCAACAATGGTGGAGAATTACCAGGATGAAATACACGCATTCACTGGATTCCTGAACGCGTTCAGTTTCAGGAAAAACGAATTACCGTCAAAAAAGGATTTGAGACAGCGCTTAGAAAATGCGAAAAAAGCAATGCTGCCATTTGCACAACGAGCAGAAACAGAAGTCCCAAAACAACTGGCACGCATTCGAACAATTATCGATAAGACGCGCAGTCTTTTACATCAGTAAGCAGCTCTCTAAGCCAAGGATCGTGAACAAACCCCATTCTGGATGGAAAACGAGGGCTCTTGAGTTCCCTCAACAACTGAGGAGTCACCTGTTCATTGTCATAATCAAGTGAAGCAGAGGAAAAGTCAACAATAAACAAGCCAGAAAGCGACTCCAAACGGAGACCAACCTGATGCTTAAGCTGCTTCTCAACCACAGGATCATATCGAGAGCTAGCATGGATCAACCCAAGGCCGCTCCTTTGATAGTCCTTGAATGACAAACCAAGAGACAATTGAACAAACTGATGGCCATCAACAGCATCTGTGGCCTTTTCTTCCAAAGAAACAGAGACATCACGCCCCCAATATGGGCGAACACCAGCAATCAAACGTTGCCAGTTCCCCTCTGAACCACTCGACGTCCTCATTGTAGCCCCTATGTAGTGATTACTTCTATATAAAGCTTTCTCAATACAAATTCTTATTAACATATACGCGAAAAAACTGGGCGAGGGGGAAACATGCAGCTGCAATCAATCACGCTGAGGAATATACGAAGCTACACGCACGCAACAGTAGATTTCCCCACAGGCATCGTCATGCTTTCCGGAGACATCGGCTCAGGAAAAAGCACAATACTTCTCGCAGTCGAGTTCGCATTGTTCGGCGTATTGCGCGGAGAACTATCAGGAAACGCACTACTTCGAAACGGAACACAGGAAGGAAGCGTTGAACTGACATTCAAGCTAGGACAGGAAATTTACGCGATCAAAAGAACGCTCGTGCGGACAAAAAAGTCAGTTGAGCAGGATGCCGGATATCTTTTGATAAATGGCGTAAAAAAAGATGCGACTGCGATAGAACTCAAAAGCCACATACTGGAATTGATAGGATACCCGCAGGAATTGCTCACCAAAAGCAAAAATTTCATTTATAGGTATACCGTCTACACTCCTCAAGAAGAGATGAAAAGAATCCTCATGGAAGACAAAGAGGAAAGAGTGGCGATACTGCGAAAAGTCTTCGGCATTGACAAGTACGAACGAATAACACAGAACGCTTCCAGCTACGCAAAATCATTGAGAGAAAGACAGAGAGCATTCGATGCACTGATACAAGATACCGAAGACAAGAAAAGACAGCTTGAAGAATCAAAAAGAGAGAAAGATCAAACAGTCAGAGAACTGGAAATATTAACGCCGCAGCTAAATGACGTGCGAAAAAATCTAATTGAGACAAAAAAACAACTCGCAGCAATAGAAAAGGAAAAAGAAAGAACAGAATTGCTAACAAGAGATTTGCACGTCTCAAAATCACAATTATCAGCCAAACAACAACAGCACAAACAAGCGATTTCGGATTTAACAAATATCAGCCAGCAAATCATACAAGCACAAAAAGAACTGCCACAGAAAATAGAGAATAATGATTACAGCAAACGAACAACAGACGTCAGCCAAAAGATAATCGAGAAAGAGAAAACCATCAGGCTGGCGACAATGAAAATAGCGGAATATAACACGCTCAAAAAACAATCAAGCGAAATATCGAAGAAAGTGTATGAGCTCGCACAATGTCCTACCTGCCTTCAGCAAGTAACTCCAGAACACAAACACAGCATAATATCAACAGAACAAAAGAAACTGCAGGAGATAACAGGCAGTCTTGAACAACACAACAAGAACATCAAACAATCAGAAGAAGAACTTATCGAACTAAAAGAAGAGCTTGAAGCGATAAGACAGGTAGAGAAAGAAATGACTATTGCGAAGATAAAAGTTCAACACTTCGAACAATTGAATAAAAGAAAAGAAGAACTAGGAGTGCAGAATTCTTCTCTTGCATTAGATATCGAAGGCATCACGCTGAAGATAACAAAATGCGACGAACAGCTCACCGCATTGAAAGATGTTGGCGTAATGTATTCTCAATTGCGATTGCAAGTTGAAGGAATCGCACAGCGAGAAAGACAATTCAGCATAGAACATTCCTCATTAGCACAACAAGAACAACACGCGATGAAAACAATAACATCTCTTGAACAAGAACTTGAAAGAAAACAAAAAATAAGAAAACAACTAGAGAAAACACAACACCTGCACCAATGGCTCACTGATTACTTCTCACCATTGATGGACGTCATTGAAAAACACGTAATGGCAAAAATACACCACGAGTTTGACGCTCTATTCCAGCAATGGTTCGGAATGCTGGTCGAGGATATTATGACGGCCAGGCTGGATGAGACTTTCACGCCCATTATTCAGCAAAACGGGTACGACATTGAAGTAGAGCATCTCAGTGGCGGAGAAAGAACAGCCTGCGCGCTGGCTTACAGGCTTGCGCTGAACAAGACGATAAATTCACTCATCAGCAGCGTTAAAACAAAAGATTTACTGATATTAGACGAGCCGACAGACGGATTTTCCGCAGAACAGCTCGACAAGATGAGAGACGTTCTAGAACAGCTCGGACTAAACCAGATCGTAATCGTCAGCCACGAACAAAAGATTGAAAGCTTTGCGGACAGAGTGATAAGAGTCACGAAAACCGATCATACAAGCGCAATCACGCAGCCCTGAACAAATCGCCAATGTTAAAAAAACTCTGCCCACCACCAAAATATTCAACGAGAATCTTTCCTTTTCCAAGAAACCAAAAACCCTTATACTCAGGATGAGACCTTCTCAAACGCGTTTCTATCCTTTCTATCAAGCCTATTTCCAAAGCAGGCTCTTTCACACCATCTCCCTTGGCGCCAAAATAAGTCATAATTAGCATTAACAAAAGCAAGTATTAAAATATTTGCAATAGATTTGAAGAGAACATGTTCCACCACTGGATAGCGCTGATTGTTCTCGCACTTTTTGCACTAGGAGGAATAATGCTAACGATTGTTGGCATAGGCGGAACGTTCTTGATTGTTATTGGAGCGCTTTTGTACAATTTAATCACTTGGTCGATGACGATTTCTTCAAACACACTGCTCTGGATAACAGGACTGGCAGTAATCGGAGAACTTCTCGAATGGATAATCACGCTAGTCGGCATGAAAACAGCAGGAGTATCAAGACACGCACTAATTGGAACGATTGTCGGAGCGGTAATTGGCGGAATAGCGCTCAGCATTGTCCCAATAATTGGAACAATAATCGGAATCGTACTTGGCGCAGTGCTCGGCGCGTTCATCATGGAAGTTTACCATACACACAACACGCAAAAAGCCTGGAAAGCAGCAAAAGCAGCATTACTGGGAAGAGCGCTGGTGAGTTTGGCAAAGTTTGTGCTGGCGATAGTACAGATAGCGATAATATTCAGAGAAATCTTCTAACTAAACTTTAAAGTACGAGTCGTATCACGCACAACTTTACGCCATTCGAAGAGCTTGGCGCGCTTGTCATCCCTCGGATAAGGCATGTGCAGACATTTAACAAAAGTATTGGCAACTGTCTTGAAGCCCTTCGCCCGCGCGTCAACATAGAAAGCCATGTCCTCTCCGCCAGTTTGCGAATTATTGAAAGTGCGCAAATCAACAGCCTGCAAAACTTTCTTTGAGATTAAAGTGCAGCCAAAACCAGCAGCGCCGATCACAAAAACTCTAGGCACGGCAGCACCCTCATAAGTAAACAACTGGCACTGGCCGTTTCCTAAGTCTTTGAACAATACAGGCGCGATTACAGTCTTGCCTTCAATCTCAAACGCGTTCAAATAAGCGCCAGAAATGACATCTGCCTTAGTCCTCAGCAAATAATCCAAAGCGCGAGAAGGAAGCATGATGTCGCTGTCAACAAAGAAAAGAAAATCATAATCGTTCTTCAGAGCGTATTCACGGATATGCTTCCTGCCATTCAAGATTTTATCAATACGCGTACTCGCAGGCTTGGGATCTTCAACAGCATTCCAGCCCTTTGAGCGGATTAATGTGGCATAAGCAGATTCTCCGTGATTGGTAACAAATAGAACGTCGGCTTTTACGGTCTGCTTGCTGATGCACATCAAAAAGTCATCAAGACAATACCGCTGCTTGCCGTATGTTACTACACCGATTAAGACTTTTGGCATACAAGAGCAAGAAAACTACTCGTTTAATTGCTTTTCGAAAATATTATAGAAAAATGATTGTATGGCAAATATTATCACGTCCTTATTCTTACCTTTCTCATTCCTTAAGAATGGTCGAAATCCAGTGCGGTTCAAGCAATGATTCAACTCCTTAGCTGCATACGAATCACTTTCGTACCATGGAAACTCAATCCTATCACCAAAAAACAGCTCGTTCAAACGCTTGATGCACTTGTTAAAGTGCTTTTTGCTGTTCGTTCCTAAAGTGGAGTCGTTATCTGCGAGCATGTAACCAATGGGCGCCTTCAAACCGGCGCACTCAGAAGAATCCAAGCGCGCCATTGAGCCGTAACTAGCCAAAAAATCACGATTGTTGAAACCATTCAACTCACGCAAACGCTTGAACTCATTGAAAGCATCATCCACAAAATGCAAAGCTGGAGAAAGACCACGTATAGCATAGACAACCGCCTGCTGCGGCCAGTTCAAGAAATCAACACCCAAAAAAGGCTCAATCATGTACACACCCTGAATTGGGTTGCCGTTCTTTTCATACCTTTTGGCAACATCAACAGCAATCTTGCAACTGATAGAATGACCAATGATTCCCGCCGGGCGAGAGCCATTTGCAATAATCTGCTCCAGATCATCAGCACAAGCACGCACGTCAAACTTTCCAGGAGAGCTGGCATGGCCGCGCTGGTCATAAGTGCAAATCCTGAAACGCTTTGCCAATGGCACAAGCAAAGGAGTGTAATCGCTCCACGTGCCGCTGAGACCCGGAACAAAGTAAATTGTACCTAGCGGTTCCTGCACCTTTGATACTGCCTCTGCACCATTAAGCATAATTCCACTGCCTGCATACTGGCGCTGGTAAAAGCCGATATCTGCACCCATAGGATTGACTAACTCGCGCATTGTTAAAAAATCTTCTGTTTTTTACTACCTTTTGGAAGTGAAATGGATATTATTTTCTATATAAAAGATAATAGCTTTTCGTCACAAAGTTTTTATAGTCGTGGGGTAGAGAAAATAAATCAGAAAAAAGGGGTTTGGAAATAAAGATGGTGCGCATTAACAAAGTAAGGAAACGAGACGGCAACATAGAACCGTTCCAACAGCAAAAAATAGAGATTGCCATCAGCAAAGCAATCACCTCAGTCAAACGCAAAGACGGAGCGCTTTCTAAAAAACTCGGAGCACAAGTAGCAAAAGAACTGGAAAAACACTTCACGCCAAAAGTCATTCCTGCAGTTGAGGATATCCAAGACATAGTAGAAGAAGTACTGGTAAAAAACAGGCTCATAGACGTAGCCAAATCATTCATGCTCTACAGGGCACAACACAAAGAAATACGCGAGTTCAAAACATTCCTAGGAGTAAGAGACGAACTCAAATTAACAACAAACGCCATAAAAGTCCTCGCATCACGCTATTTACTCAGAGACGACAAAGGAAACATCTCAGAAACACCAGCACGACTGTTCAGGCGCGTGGCAAAAGCGGTGGCTGCGGCAGACGCATTATACAAAAAAGGCGCATTGAAAAAAACAGAAGACGAATTCTACGAAATGATGGCAAACCTGGACTTCATGCCAAACACGCCGACACTAATGAATGCAGGAGCGCCATTAGGACAATTATCAGCATGCTTTGTCATTCCTGTTGGTGATTCTCTCGTGGAAATATTTGACGCGGTAAAATACACCGCTTTAATTCATCAATCAGGAGGCGGAACAGGATTCTCATTCTCACAATTAAGACCACGAGGAGACACGGTCAAAAGCACAAAGGGAGCAGCATCAGGACCAGTAAGCTACATGCGCATATTCGACATGACTACCGAGATTTTGAAACAAGGCGGAAAAAGACGTGGAGCAAACATGGGAATATTACGCTGCGACCACCCAGACATCATAGAATTCATCACAGCAAAAAGCAGGGAAGACATGCTCCAAAATTTCAACATATCAGTAGCAATAACAGACGAGTTCATGAACGCAGTATTGAAAGAACAAGAATACGACTTGCTGAACCCTCACGACAAACAAAAAGCCAAACGCATCAACGCAAAAGAAGTCTTTGACCTGATCGTAGCAAACGCGTGGAGAACTGGCGATCCAGGAATGATATTCATCGACGAGATAAACAGAAAAAATCCGACAGCACAAACAGGACTTATCGAAAGCACCAACCCGTGCGGAGAACAGCCGCTGCACCCCTACGAAAGCTGCAATTTGGGAAGCATCAGTCTCACCAACATGCTGAAAAACGGCAAAATGGACTGGGACAAGTTCAAGAAGACGATACATACAGCAGTGCACTTCCTAGATAACGTGATCGACGTCAACAAATACCCTCTGCCACAAATAGAACAAGTCACCAAATCAAACAGACGCATCGGCCTAGGCGTGATGGGCTTTGCAGAACTGCTGATAAACATCGGCATTCCCTATGACTCTGACAGAGCAGTGCAATTCGCAGAAAAACTAATGAAATTCCTAAATGACGAATCTCGAAAAGCAAGCAACAAACTAGGAGAAGAACGCGGAAGCTTCCCCAACTTCGAAAGAAGCATCTGGAAAGGAAAAACCAAAGCGACCCGGAATGCGACAGTAACCACTATTGCGCCAACCGGCACGATCTCCATCATCTCTGGCGCCACTTCCGGAATAGAGCCATTATTCGCAGTAACATTCGTACGAGACGTAATGGAAGGCACGCACCTGCTCGAAGCAAATCCTTCTTTTGAAAGAATCGCGCGCAAACGAGGCTTTTACTCAAAAGCATTAATGATGAAAATCGCCAAGACTGGAAAAGTAACAGGAATGAAAGAAGTGCCACGAGACGTCCAAAGATTATTCAAAACCGCGCTTGAGATAAAACCAGATATTCACGTCAAAATGCAGGCAGCATTCCAGAAGTTCTGTGATAATGCTGTGAGCAAGACGATTAATTTGCCTCCCAATGCAACACCACAAGACGTCAAAAAAGCATATTTGCTCGCTTATAAATTGAAATGCAAAGGCATCACAATCTACCGCTACGGCAGCAAGAAAGAACAAGTCCTGTATATCGGCAAAGCTCCTGAAGAGATTGTTTCAGCCAAATCAGAATACGCAGGCGGGCACTTATGTTTGGAGTGCATGTTCTAAGATTTTATCACTTGCTTTAGACGAGCAAGCTTTTTATACCACCAGCAACCGCCCCTCTGATATCAGTGAGTGATGTGGGTTGAAAGAACAAAACTTCAGTGACATTGAGAAATCTATCAGACAGCACGGCTATTGCGCCGTCATAGAAGTCTGCAACGGAATTTCTAACAAGGCACTAGAGAGAAAGATAGATGAAGCAATACAGGCGCGAAAATTCATAGCACAACTGACACAGGCAGACACGCGGGCTGGACTCATGTTCTTCAGAAAAACAAGATTAAACGAAGATAAAGTTTCAAAAACAGTAGAAGAAAAAGAGCTGGACTTCATCGGTCAGATACCCCAGTACGAAACACCACGAGCAATACGCGCACTTCTTGAAACAAGAGACTTGACTGCAGACAAAAATATCGCAGAACAGTTCGCAGGACTCCTGCAAAGAGGAACAGACCTAAAAGACATATTTTATCCAGAAGATTGGAACACCTTCAGAAAACAATTCCCACAACTCGCACAAGACTATACGAAACAACAATACATGGATAAAATCGGCAACTTCAAAGGAATATTCCTGCAAATATATGCAAGAAAACTCTGCAGAAACTCAATAGGAGAATGCACAATATACGAAGCAGTACGCTATGAAAAACGCGGCGGCCTACACTTAACAAGACAAATAGTCGATGGAGTAATCCACACTTATGGCGGAAGGCCAGGAGGAGAAATCGACCTCATAATCACAGGAAACAAAGATAAAATCGTCAGCGGATTGAAAAAACATTTCACACTCTGCACAGAACCAGCAACAAAATAACTATTCCTCTTCCTTCATGACTTCTTCTTCAGAATCCTTATGGCCCTCATCATGCGCTTCCTGATGAGCGTCCTTTTCCCTCTTTTCTATCTCTTCCCACAATTCCTGCACCTCCTTATGGTGCTTCTTATGCTTGTCAGGAGACTCGTCTTCCATAGACGGAAAAACGCTCACTTAGTTTATAAAATTACCTGTTCAGTCAAAAAAAATTGAGTCAGCCATAATCGAGAAAACGCATATTGGGAAGGCTGAGTTTACATCCTTCCATGCGCAGCAAAAAAACATCATTGGTAAGAGAAGTACAACGTTACTGGAACACTAAAATCCCGCTCGGCATGAGCATGAAGAAAGTGGCAGAGTGGGCAGACAAGCATCCTGCAAGCGCGGTCGAACCAATGCTACACCGCTGGAACGGACTAATAGCGAAAGCAGGCATAGGCAAAGCACAAAGCTTTGAGATCGGCTTTGAAGAAAGACCAGCACCAGCAGAAAAACACTGCAAACTAGGCAACTGCCTCATCTGCGGCACAGCGATCAGATACGGAACACGAGTTTCTGCAATAATCAACGGAAAAAAACTGAACTTCGGAGAAGTTGGAGATTTGGTGGGAGAAGAATGCTTCGACCACATGACATACATCGCAGAAGCAGCAGGACAAAAAAACTTCAAGATGTACGAAGCAGACGCCAGACAGCGCGAAAAAGGATACGACAAACTGGCAAAAGTCACAATTTCTCTAGGCGATTTAGCCCAAAAAGCAGTCAAAAAACTGCAAAAGAAAGGATTCGACCTTAACAGCAAGATTCTTGCGGAAGTCGCAGACGACCTACAGAAAAAAATCATGCAAGGAGACACTTCAGCGGTAAAGTACGAAACTGACAAAGGCAAAACCAAAGACATGATAGGATGGGCATTAGCAAACAAAGAAAAAATCTACGACGCAGACGTCAGATACACCGTAGCATTGCTCGCACAACGACCAGATTTAGTGAAACCAGACCAATGGGCAGCATTCATAATGTACCAATGGCAGGAAAGGCCACTAAAAGCAGCAGGAGAACTAGGAGGAGTCAAAGAAGACATAATCTATCTCGCACAACTTCCATCAGACAACACAGTCATACGAAAATACGGAAAGGTTGACCTAGACGCAATTGTCGAGCCGGTAAAAGCATTCAACAAAGCACGCTGGGAAGAAGTAAAGCTGGGCAAACTATTGGAAAGAGACGCGGTAACAAAAGCGCAATCACGCGCGGCAAAATCAGCAGTGCCATACTTGCGCGAAAGACGCGAATTCCACAACAGGGAAACAATAAACAACTACTGCACGCCAGAAGAATTCAACGCAGTACTCGGCACGCTGAAAGAAAAATACGAGATTGAGAAAAAGAAGTTCTCAGCAGCGAAATCAGCAGGCATAAAAGAACCAGACATGCCCTGGAAAAAAGACACCTGGAAAGAACTCAGAGACTTCTTCGAACTCGAAGAAAGAGTACAAAGAACAGACAGCACTGCAAGCACCAGAGACGTGTTCCTCAACTACGTGTTCATGCAGAACGCGGATGAAGTTGCCAGAACAATCAATGTAGAAGGCAAAAAAGTCTTGCTTGCAAAACAAAAAGGAGATGACGTACTAAGCAGGGCATACAGCACTTTCAGAGAAGCAAAAATAGACGCTGAACAGCTGGACAAACTTCTCAACAGCGCCATAGAGTTCGACAGCCCGACCCGCTACACAAAAAGACTGATAGGAACAACAGGCATGCTTCCAAAAACAATCCGGAAATTAATCCAAGAAGCAGGAGAGACCAGCGCAGCAGGACTAGTCCCGACCAAATACGTGCAGCCAGACGGAGAATCAAACATGCTCGAACGAGCACTGCAAATAACTGCAAAATACGCACAAGCAGACGCGGACACCACAAAAAAACTAGAGTACATAAAACAACTTGAAAGCCAACTGGGCGTACAATTCACGAACATACGCGCAGAAGACGGCTTAACGTCACGAAGAAAAGCAGACGCTAAGTTCAAAACCCAAAACTACGCAGGAAAAACATACGTCAGCCCTGAACAGATAAAAGCGATAAGCAACATTTTTGGAATGCTGAACACAGAACTGAAAGAACTCGACATACCAGCAACAAAAGCCGCAGTTGAACGCGTTGAGCAGTTCTACAAAGACAACAACGTATACAATATCGGAAACAGATGGTACTCAGGCAGAATAGAGCTCGAAAAAGACAGACTGTCTGACAATTACGGCTGGAACATAAAATACAAACAATTCACAGAATACACCAGACTGGACAAAGAAATAACTGCATTAAAAGAAGGAAAAGAAAGCAGCTATGCCAAAATAACAAAAGAACTGAAAACCAAAATAAACGCGGTCAAACACAACCTCGAACTAAAAGAAAACCTTGACGCGATACTGGCAGACGGAAAAACAGTATTGCGAAAAGAAGCAATTGACTTAATAGACAAAAAATACGACGAAATGATCAAAAGAGTCGTGCGCAGAGGCTACGAGCAGTACCAGAATCCTTCATTGCAATACTTTGATGTAATAGCAGAATGCGCCAACCCTGTTGACGCAGACCACAAATTAAGAATAGCATTCGGACCAAAACGAAACCAAGGCAAAGCACTGCTAAAGTGGACGCCAGAAAAACGCGAATTCGGCACAATGACCATAGAACCACACCCGATATGCGGAACATGGTACGGAAGAGGAAGAACACGAGAATACGTAAACATGCTCTGCTCAAAAGCAGACCCGCTCAAAGACATCTACGTGAACATAGTAGGCGCGAGAAAATAAGTCACAGGGTATTTAAAGCAGAAAAACATTATTGCCACCATGGGGTTCGTGAAGACGACACTGTGCGAAATCGTTCTTACAGCAAGCACTTTTGGAATGGTTGGATGCAATATAACGCCAACCACTGCGCCAAAAGAATACGTAGAGGAAATCGCTGAAAATGTCTTGCAGCACGAAGTTGACTATTTCAACAACAGACAATACAGCACGCTCATTGACTTAATAACAAAAAGAAATGCGCACCTTGATGCTGAAAACAAAAGAGCCAAAGAACGATCCCAAAGTTCAGGAAATTTTGCGCTCCCGATTGAAATGAAAACCGGCGCGGCAGAACGCACAATGGCCGCACTAGGATATGCAATGTTAGGAGACTATCCCAACGCCCGAGTGGAATTTACCCTCCTAATGAACGATTTCAAAAACGATCCAATAAGAACAGTTGAGGACATGGAGAAACTCCAGAAGTTCTTTGAAGGAGAACAATACAAGAGAGCTGAAAACAAGGCAATCAGCGGCACCATTTTGTATTCAGAAATGAATGCAGTTGTAGGATTCCTGAAATTCGCGCGCAAAGATTATGACGGAGCAAGAAAATATTTCAAAGCAGCCATCCCGCATTTTGCAGAAGAAACTGTGCGTGACTACAGGAACTCATTCAAAGTATTGCTCATTGATGCTGCTGAAAAAGGAGCAGACAACAACACTATTCTTGAATACGCAAAAACAGTCTACGCAGTCTGCAGCGTCAAAGGAAAAGAACCTGACAAATAATTAACGAGAACTGTCAGCCTGACGCTCTATTTCTCCCTTCTTCATAATCGCCAAAGACTTCGGGTCAAGCTTGAAAGCAGAAATAAGCTCATCAGCCAAAGCGTCCTCAACAGAAACTTTCTTGTTGAAGCACCTTTCGTAAGTGCCCTGGACAAAATAACGCAAAGCGACATCAACTCGTCTTTGAGGAGCGCAATCAGTGGCTTTAGGATAACGCGCCCCACCATACTCAATCGTGACAATCTCCTCACGAGGAGCAGCATTCTCCAACGCCTTGACAAACACGGCAATAGGATTCTGCTTAACCCTATCCTCAATAATCCTGAACGCGTCAAGAACGACCCTGTACGCCAAAGCGCCCTTGCCGCAATTATGACCAGAACTCCTCAAATGCTTCTTAGCCTTGTGACCAGGAATCATGATCTTGTTAATCAAACGCTCAACAATAAAAGTCCTTGACTTATGGAATTTCTTTCCAGCATAACGCGCGCCAGTCTTTGGAACAAAACGCGGCTCAAGATTAACGTATCTAATCAAGCCCGCATCAATAACCTTGATGCCTTCAACACTCCACTTGTTAAACGCAAGAACACTCATTTACGCGCCTTCTCTATCTTGCCCCTCAATAGGGCGTCTAAACTTTGATCGTTAACCTTGATAACCTGCCACCTGATGCCAGGAATGTCCCCTTTAGACTTGCCCTGACAACCGCCGATGCGCTCAATAATAACCTCATCGTGCTCGTCAATCATCTTCTGCGCACCATCCTTCGGCATGAACACGCCAACCTGACGGCCATTCTTGACCAATTGAACACGGCAGCACTTCCTCATCGCAGAGTTCGGCTGCTTAGCCTCAACCTGGAACTTCTCAATCACTATGCCTCTTGCTTGAGACGCGCCTTCCAACGGGTCTGCCTTTCTGGCAAGATTCAAAGTTTTACGGATATAATTCGCATCGTGCCATTTACCAAAATGACGCCTTCTCTTCAAGGCCTTCCCAACATTCAATCCATTTGACTTGTTTGCCATTCTATATTACTCTCAATTCCTTGATAGGAAAATAACGCTGAACAATCGCTTCAAACAAACGCAAATTTGAAGCCCCACGACCTATCAGCAAACCACGGGTTTTTAAATCTTTCGCAGACAAAAAGACAGTCGAATCCTCCATTTTAACCTCTTTCAACTCCAAAGGAGCCACAACATTCTTCACGAACTGCATAACATCAGTATGATACTCAACGATTTTAATGCGCTTCTTCAGCTTATTCTCCAAATTGCGCACGTGCTGGCCTCCCTTGCCAATAGCCTTGCCAATCTCGCCCTCATGAACGATAAAAATCACCTGCTCATCATTCGGCACACAGTCCTTAACATGAGCGCCAGTCAACTGCTCGAATAAAGCAATTGTCTGCATAGTCTGCATGTCAAAAACTATCTTCATG
>CAZCCU010000011.1:32117-33539 GCA_964497645.1 uncultured Methanosarcinales archaeon | reverse complement strand
TTGCAGCATTAGTGCAATCAGCATCACTCGCACAAGGCAGTCTCTGGCACTGCAAAATCTGACAGTCCTTGTTACAATAGTCCACGTAACCGTTAGTAACCACTACATTACCAGCAGCATCATACACATCACTATTCCGAGGCTCACACTGCTCATCATCATTCGTTCCCCCTACACCATCAGTACCCTTAGACTGTACGACACCATCACCACAGTCTGTCGCTGGAAGACACTGCTGAGGATCCACACACTCTGCAGCACCATACCCTAGAACAGGCGGAGGACAGCCTTTCGGACACTTATCAACAATCCTGCCATAAAACGGATTTGGCAGCAACTTGCCCGGATCAAAAGGCACATTGCCAGTAATCGACGCGTACCCAGGTGAATCGCCAGCTTTCAACGGATACGAACAACACGCCCTGCAATGCGCTTCAGGCAAAGGACAATCCGGAAGATAACCAGGAGGACACTCAGGCGAGCACCCGCCATTACAATTCGCCACCATATTCCCTACACCAGTTCCATCCTGCACCGAAGGCTGGGTTCCTACAACACCAGCAAGCACGCAACTGCAACAACCAGGAACAGGCGGCGGAGGAGAAGGCGCAATTGGCATCTGTACAGGCGGTGGAGAGGCGGACGGATAACAACTATCCAATCCTTCTTTCCAATCTTTAACTGCGCCCAGACCAGAACCAATACCAAAATTTATTGCCCAAGCATAACATTTACTATTTTCAGGAGGAGGAGAAGTTGGATAACTGGAAGGTATGCTCTCAGCATAGACATTATAAGGATCAATAACATATACCGCACAACACCCAAGACCACCAACATCACCACCGCCAGTGGGACCACTGAAAACAGGAGTAGGGGAAGGAGGAATAGTTGATGAAGTAGTAGTTGAGGAAGTAGTCGTAGTTGTTGTAGGAGTAGGCGAAGGACTTGGACTGGGGTCTATCAAAGGACCAGGCAAATCAAAAGGAAACGGCACAGGAGAAGGACTTGGACTCAAAACACCGCAAGACCATTCACCAGGCTCGTATTCCTGACAAACCTCACCCGCAGGACACTCAGCGTTATTATTCGCAGGATTGCACAAAATCTTGCACGCGTAACAATCATCACAAACATAACCAGCCGGACAATCGCCCTGCTCAAAAGGAGGATCACACACCTCGCCAGGCTCTGTAATATCATTACCACAAGAATAACCAAGAAAAACCTGCGCGCCAGTAATGCCAATAAACGAATGGAAAAAACCAACAATCGATGACCACAGCTTTCCAAAAAACCCGCTTTCACCATCAGCCTGCTGAGCAGCCACGGCTAAAGAGAAACTGATGACTATCGCTACAAAAATGAATAGCACTAACAGTTTCTTGTTATCCACTTGTCTCCCCTTTTGCTCAGTTCAAA
>CAZCCU010000011.1:26907-32017 GCA_964497645.1 uncultured Methanosarcinales archaeon | reverse complement strand
ATCGCTGTTTTTACCCCACAGCACTGACATCACAAATATCATTTAAATACTTTGCGCACCAAGTATCTATATGCGCTCTAAACATTTATAAAACAAACCAAACTCCCAAAAAGCATGCAAGCAATCATACTCGCAGCAGGAAGAGGAACAAGACTACAACCTCTAACCGACACTATTCCTAAAGCAATGGTTTCAATCAATGGAAGACCACAACTAGAAATTCTAATCGAACAGCTAAAAACAGTAGGAGTAAACGACATCATCATCGTAGTCCATTACATGAAAGAAAAAATCATTGATCACTTTGGAGACGGGTCACGCTTGAACGTCAAAATCAAATATGTAGAACAAAAAGAAATGAAAGGAACAGCAAACGCAGTAGAATGCACAGAGTCATACGTCAAAGACAAAAAGTTTTTCCTAATATTCTGCGACTCGCTGTTCGAAACAGACTTGTTGGAAAGGCTCCTCAAACACAAATCTGACGGAGTGTTCACGTGCAGAGAAGTAAAAGACCCGAGCAGGTTTGGAATCCTCATGATCGAAGGAAACAAAGTAGTGAAGTTTGTGGAAAAACCAGAACACCCGCCCTCGCACCTCGCAAGCTTCAGCGTTTTCATAATGCCAAACAAGATATTCGAAGCCTGCAAGAAAATCAAGCCAGGACCAAAAGGAGAATACTGGCTGACAGACGCGATTCAATTGCTGATAGATGGCGGGACCACATTCGAATACGAAGTCAGCAAGCACATTCTAGACATAGGAACACACGAACAACTAGCAGAAGCGCAGGATTTGGCCAGGGAATTGGGGCTGTAATCTTGACAACGAAACAAGGCACTCGGAGGAAAACAATGAACAGCACACCATACCCGTTGAGAGTTCCAGGAGAGATTTTAGAACTGTCACGTCTTCGAGCACAAGAAGAGCGCATAGACCAAGCAACCGCTTTGCGCCAATTTTTTAAATCTAACAAAGTCTAAAATATACTTCAAAAGCAACATATGAACTTGAATTCTAATGGAAAAGCTTAAAATGTCGGACTTTCCGAATTCTGGCATGATTAAAAAAGCGATAATCGATCATATTCCATTCTCACTTATTTTTTTCATTTTCTCTTTTGGTACATTAGCCATATTTATCAACTCAAATGACACAAATGAGTACGGCCTTCAGCAGCTGGGCATCGAGGCTATTGTTGAGCGCGGGCATGTTTATCTTGAGGGTTCACAAACTCCTCAAATACAACCAAAGGCGGACTTTTTCACATATAGAGGACACAATTATGCTGCTAAGCAGCCAGGATTGTTCTTTATTGGTTCCATCCCTTATTTCTTCCTTCACAAATTAGGAATAACCTACCAAAGAGACGTGCCGATTGCTGGAGGTTTTGTTACTCTATTCACATCCGTTCTAATGACGGCCCTCATGATGGTCTTGTTGTTTCACATAGCTGTTTTGTTCACCAGCAGCAAAGGATATTCTGCATTGATTGCCTGCTTTTTTGGCTTTGGAACCACCATATTTCCCTATTCTGGAATAACCCATCATGATATTTACGGAACCTTTTTTTCATTTTTAGCATTCTTTTTCCTCTTCTACAACTATCGGATGAGGAAAAAGCCACGAGACTCTTTGCTTCTTTTGGGAGGATTCTTTGCCGGATTTGCACTTTTTTCATCCATGCTTTCTATGATAAATGTGATAATTGTAGCTCTTTATGCTTTAGCCCAGAGAAAACCAAAACATATTCTGCTGTTTGGCATTGGCTTTCTAGTTGGTATTCTACCCGTATTCATTTTCAATTGGGTAGTTTTTGACCATCCGCTAAACTTTTACACCAAAGTCGGCAATTTTTCAGACGTCACGCCAAGATTTTCAATCAAAAATGTACTTGACAAATTATATTTTTACCTTTTGTCACCAACATCTGCGATCCTTTTCTTTTCACCGGTTTTTGTACTCGGCCTTTTAGGCTTCGTTCTTTTTCCACGCCGGTATCGGATTGAAAAAATCATTCTTCCTCTCACATTCTTTTTGCTTTTAGCACACCTGTCAACCCTAGATACTGTTGGTCATATGATGTATGGTCCGAGATATCTTCTTCCTTCAATGCCATTTATTTTAATAGGCTTATGCGGCTTCTTTGCTAAAGATAAAACGGCCCTGGGTGCGAGAATTCAAAAATGGCGACTGATGACCCCAATCATAGTTTTTGCCGGAATAATTTCAATCATTATCAACGCAGCAGGCAGCATGATTGGCACCATGCGTTGGGTTTTTATTAGGGAAAATGCATTTGTGGAGTATATGTTTAAGATCACCACAGCAGACTTGCCTGATTATCATTTTGCCAGCCTGGGAGTTTTTCTGATTTTCGTATCTTTCATACTCCATTACGTGAAATATTCAGAAGAATATAAAAAAACAATATATAAAGTCTTATAATGGCGAAAATGACACCACACTCATATAGATACTGGGATAAATCTGTTCTTGCACTCATCATCATTTCTGCACTTCTGATTCGTTTTTATGATCTTGAGAATATACCAAGTGGAATTTATACGGATGAGGCAGCAACCGGTTATGATGCATACAGCCTTTTGAAAACTGGAAAAGATTTGCACGGAACTTTCCTTCCCATCCTAGTCAATCATCATGACGTGGATTATCTAGAATCAATGTATACGTATCTCACTATTTTACCTGTATTTGTTTTTGATTTGAACATTTTCTCAACAAGATTTATAGCTGCACTGTTCGGTACGCTTGCTGTTTTCACAACCTATCTTCTGACGAAAGAATTATTCAACAGACATGTAGCACTTATTTCGGCTTTACTTGTAGCAGTTTCGCCATGGCATCTCCAATTTAGCAGAATTGCATTTAACGGTATTCTTGTTCCATTTTTCATTACATTAGGATTGTTCTTTTTCTTAAGGGGCCTGAGAAATCCAAGACTTCTCATCGCATCCGCTTTTGTTTTTGGCCTTTCTTTACACACGTATTCAATTTTAAAAGCTTTAATTCCTATTACTTTCTTTTTTTTATTAGCACTTTATTATAAGCAACTCAAAGACATAGTTTTCTCAAATAAGCGTGCACTTCGGTACTTTTCATTTTCGATAATAATATTTCTGATTTTAGCTTCACCTATCTACTATCTTTCATTTTTTGGGGAAGCAAATCTAAGATTCAATCAGATATCGGTTTTTGCAAGCTCTGAACAACCCATCAAGCAATTTCTCATAAACTTCCTCAAGCACCTTTCACCAGACTTTCTTTTTTTCCGTGGAGATTCAAATATGAGGCACAACTTACCGTATTTTGGCCAAATATTGGTCGTCTTAATACCGTTTATTCTTCTAGCCATGCTCTATACACTAATACATAAGACAAAAGCCATGCTTTTGATTATTTCTTTATTTTTAATTGGAACGATTCCTTCATCGCTTACTAATGAAGGAATACCTCACGCCCTAAGGTCAATCTCAGCAGTTCCATTCATAGAGATCATGGCCGCAATAGGAATATTCTTAGCTTTTGAATATTTAAAAAATACAAGAAAACATATAAGAATATTGATGAAACCCACCATAATTTTATTATTGGGATTAAATATTCTATTTTTACCTTATACGTATTTCATAACGTATCCACAAATTTCAGAACAATGGTTTCTTTTTGGATTCAAAGACGCAATCAGTTACACCGAAGAACAATCTCTTAATTATAATAACATTTTCTTAAGTCAAATCAATCATACATATATTTTCCCCTTGTTTTTTGCCAAAATCGACCCGACAGAATTTCATAATTCAGGAAAAATCGGCAAGTATATAATTTGCGATAAAGATATTGCCGAATGTTACGAAAAAAACAAGGGAAATCTTTTCATCGTAAAGGAAGGGGAATTGTCTGAGCACCCGGTTGAAAAATACATTTACAATTCAAAAAACCAGACAGTCCTCCGAATAATCAAATCATAATATCATGGTACCAACCTAGCATAAAGCACATTCTCGACATAGGAACACACGAACAACTGTCAGAAGCACAGGATTTGGCAAGAGAATTGGGGCTTTAAGTCAACAAAGCATAATAGCTTTCAAGCGTTGAACCGCAGATCGGCCGCAATTCAGGATCAACAGAATTGCAAAGATCCCTTGCCTGCTTATCAGAATGATAATAAGAGATGAAATCCTTAACAGCACCCACAAGGCAGTTGGACTTCTGCTTGAAGTCCTTGCCAATATCACAAGTTATCTTTGTCCTTTCAACATTGCTAGAACTCTGCCCGGACGCGTCCCTGCCCAAACTCTGATAACACGTCGCATCAAAAGGCTCTTCAACAGAAGAGCACACTTCAAACACTTTTGCAAAATCTCTGTTCGTAACCTTCAACATATACGAAGTCTGCATCAAAAAGCATTGCTCCTTATACTTTGTATCAACCTTATTGCACGGATACGCCAAATCTTCAGGGTTCAAATATTTCGTAGTATGACCCCTGTTGTCAATCATGACGTTCTCCATGTAAACACCGCCATAACACGAGAATTGCTCCCATTCACCATCAAACTTATCACACAATTTAAGAGATTCAAACAATTCATTTCCAGTCACCGCCATAAACCCATGCCCAGAACCGTGCACGCAATTGAAATAATGGAAATTCTTCGTCTCCTTGCCCGGAATCTTAGAACAAATTATGTTTATCTGACTAACCAATTGGCCTCGAGTGACTTTTCCCAGAATAGCCTCCATAACACCATGATAATACCCAGACCAGCAAAAACTATCACCATACTTGAACGCTTCAGAAACATCCGGATATATTTCAACAGCCAAATGACCGAGCACATGCGAAAGCGGATGACACATGGCTTTCACGTATCCACTTGTTTCATAACGCTTCTTCACATCATCAAAACCAGCAGTAAGACCTTGACTCTCCACTAATTTCGTATAATGCGCTTCATAACACTCAAAATTATTGGTTTTATCACCCGTGCATATCTCAGCCAGCTTATTCTCACTTGTTTCCTGCGTTTCTTCCTGAACTGGCTCTGCAGGAACTTCAGCAACAACAGCAGCAGTTGCCTCA
>CAZCCU010000011.1:25736-26807 GCA_964497645.1 uncultured Methanosarcinales archaeon | reverse complement strand
TCAAAAACCACAATATCCCCCTTCTTTATCTCAAGAACACTTGGCTCAAAACCAGACTCGGACATGCGAACAACAGTAGAACCTGCAAGAACTGAAGGAACCAACAAGCACAACAAAATGAATACCCGAATAACCCCCATATTTCTGGCAACAAACAAACATCTTTTTAAGACTTTCGCCGAGACATCATTCTTCCATCTTTGGCAGCAAGAAATACGCGAAACCGCCAATTATTATCAGAATCACCCAAAACAAACGCCAAGTTATCGCATTAATTCCAACAAGAACTAACAACAACACGCAAAGAACAACGCCAACCAAACCCAACACCTTTTTTAGATTCCATTTCATTTGGCTTTATTCACCGCAGCAATAGCCACTTCAATCTGCTTAGCACTCGGCTTTCGTGTAGTCAGCTTCTGCGTCCAAATTCCCGGATACGAAAGCCATTTCAGCCAGTTGTACTTAGCGCTGAACTTCAACAACTCATACGAAACACCAGCAACGACTGGAATTAAAAAAATTCTTGCGGGAACATTGTAATACCAATACTCCGTGCGAACCAAAGAGAACAAAATAATACTGACAGCCACGACAAATACGAGAAGACTTGTGCCACAACGCGGATGCTCAGGAGGGAATTTTTTAACATTATTGACTTTCAACGCCAATTTATGCTCATAACAATGCACGGCCATGTGCTCAGCGCCATGATACTGGAACATTCTCCTAACATCGCCCATGAAACCAATCAAGAACAAATAGCCCAAGAATACCAACAATCTAATGAGACCATCAACCAAGCCAAAACTAATCGTATGAGACTCAAAGAAAAACTTAGCAGCATAGTAAGGCAACAAGACGAACAAGCCAATGGTTAATGCGATCGCGAAAAAGAAAACCAAAAACCACTCCTTCGCGCCAAGCTCCTCATCCTCGCCCTGCTGGTTAGCACTCCAAGACAAAGCTTTAACGCCGATAACCATCATCTCAAACAACTGAATCACTCCCCTGATGAAAGGCAGGTTGAGAATTTTGTGCTTTTGAACAAGCGACACGTGACGCACACGC
>CAZCCU010000011.1:0-25636 GCA_964497645.1 uncultured Methanosarcinales archaeon | reverse complement strand
GAAAGGCAGGTTGAGAATTTTGTGCTTTTGAACAAGCGACACGTGACGCACACGCTTTGACACAATCTTTCCACCAGGCGTTCTCGCAGCCATGGAAACATTATCCGGCGCCTTAATCATAACGCCCTCCATCAAAGCCTGACCGCCCAATGGTTTCATACAATCACACTCTCACCAGGCTCGAGAACTTTAACAGGCACACGAGCCAGTTCACTAAACAATAACGCGTCGTCCCTTGTTCCAACAACACCGCCCCAATGAATCGGAATGGCGAGCTTTGGATTAATTCTTATTGCGATTTCTGCTGCTTCCTTTGGCGCAGAAGTATAAGTTCCGCCAACCGCAATCAACAAAACATCAGGCTTCATGTTTTCAGTCTGAGGCAAAAAATCCGAATCAGCCATGAAATAGACTAACTTGTTCTCAGCATGAATAACGAAACCCAACGCATCACCCTCTTCAGTATGACGCCTGAATTCAACATGAGGATTAGCCACAGGCATGCCAACAATCTCAACCCCATCAAACACCTTATTCTCCATAGAACGTATTACGCTAGAAGGAAAAATCTCTCTTGCAACATCCGCAGTGCCTAAAACATGCGTGCCGTCATGAGAAACCCTTCTTACTTTCTCAACACTGCAATGATCAAAATGAAAACGAGAAACCAACACGATGTTCCCAGGCTTATACCAACTATCAGGACCAGCATAAGGGTCGATATAGATCACCTGATTATCTGCCTCAATCTTAACAGAAGAATGACCAAACCACGTCAAACGCATGGCACGGGAAGGTCACGCAGCGTATATAAATGTTACTTATAATGCAATTATTTCTTATCCAAAGCCCAAGCGCCAGGACCTGAAAGCCAAAGCGAGACCAGACCTGACAAAATGACTACGTTTGGAAGCACGGTCGTCGGCTGGTCTGACGTGGCAATCGCAACAATCATAACAATCGCCAAAGGAACAGTCGACCACTTCAGCTTGAAACCAGTCAAAACAGCAGCGCCACACAAAAGCTCAGTCAATATTAGAAGCCAAGCCCAGAAAGTCGGGCCGGGAAAGCCAAGACTTTCCAGCATTCCCACAATCATCGGAGGATTCAAAATCTTCATAATACCTGCCGTAAGAAAAATACCGCCAACACCAATCCTCAACGCAAAAGGTCCAAACTGCTTCATATCATACCACCCCGAACTGAAATAAATTTGCTAGTTAATAAAGATTATTGCACTCGAAACATTTATATTCTCTATCATATAATTCTCTGACTATGAAACGAGTTGGTTTAGTTCACCAATAACCGAGATTCTCCTAGTTATATTTATAAACAAAAAGAGAACACGAATAAGACTATGCAATTCCAACGCATAAAAGGGGCAGACGATTTTTACCCAGCAGAGGAAGCAGTACGCGAAGCGATATACTCTAAATTAGATGAACAAGCACGAAAATTCGGGTTTATACGTGTTGACATGCCAGCAATAGAAACAATCAAACTACTCACTGCAAAAAGCGGAGAAGAAGTCAAACAGCAAATCTTTGTCCTTGAGAAAAAAGGCAGCGAAGAGTTGGGATTAAGGTTTGATCTTACTGTGCCAATGACGCGCATGTTTGCTTCCAAACAAAAAGAACTGCAAAAGCCCGTAAAATGGTTCTCAATAAACAAAATGTGGAGATATGAAGCACCGCAAGCAGGCAGAATGAGAGAATTCTCACAATTATCAGTGGAATTATTCGGTTCAGATAAGCCAGAAGCAGACGCGCAATGCATAAATCTCATCATTTCTTGTTTAGAAAGCCTTGGACTCACAGAAAAAGACTTCACTATAAGGATAAACAACAGAAAACTGCTAGAAGGACTGCTTTTGGAAGTGACTTCGCAAGAAAAACTACCAGACGTCGTGAGACTTGTTGACAAATCAAACAAAATAGGCGAAGTGGAGTTTGCGCAAGAACTTAAAAAACTCGGAATTGACCTGCAAAAAATAGAAGTTGTAAAAAAAATCGTTAAATTGCAAGGACCACCAAGCATTATTTCCACAGTCAGAAAAGAACTCAAACCAAACGCGCTCGCAACAGAAGGACTCAACGAGCTTGAGAATGTACTGCAGTTTGTCGACAAGAAATACATCACCATAAATTTAAGCATCGCACGAGGACTCGCATATTACACTGGAAACGTCTACGAAGCGTTTGACAAACAAGGAAAATATCGCGCACTGGCAGGCGGAGGAAGATACGACCAACTAGTGCAGTTGCTTGGCGGAGACCCAACACCAGCAACAGGATTCGCCATCGGAATGGAAACATTACGCTTATTACTTGAAGAAAAAGGAAAACTGCCGAAAGTGCAAATTGGACCGGAATACTATATCGCGCCAGTCGGCGAAACAGTCATACAGAAAGCAGTGGAAGTCGCAAATGCGCTCAGAAAGAAAAATACTGTTGATATCGACTTAATGCGCAGAAGCCTGACGAAACAAATAGAATATGCGGCATCAATAGGAGCAAAGAAAATAGTAATCGTCGGCGAAAGAGACCTCAAAGAAGACAAAGTAACAATCAGAGAACTTGCGACCGGGAAGGAAGAGAAGATTCCTCTAAACAAGCTTCTACAGGAAGATTGAACACTTGTTTGTAATGAAAATTACGCAGTTTCTAGAACTCTTTCGCCTAATGCTGGAGACGGCTGCTTGCCTTCATAAGAGCGCCTCTTTTTATAATTCTGGGCTTCAACAAGCAAATCACCAACCACGTGAATGTCCGTTTCCGAATGACCAGGGAAACTAGAGTGACCTATTAATAGTTCAGAAGGGAAAGGAGCAACAGCCAAGGATTCTAATTTACCATAAATTTCATCGTGCCTGCCAAAAGGAACAATCACACCTATAACACGTTTAGTTAACTGCTTTCCGCCAACAAGGTCGCAGACATATTTAGGGTCGCCAACAACACTTCCATCTTTCTGAACAAGTTCAATATAAACCAAAGAAAACGGCGACTGCTCATTGATAAGTTTATACATTTCAAGCGTCAGACCATCTTTCGGCCGCTGCACAGGCTGTTTTTGCTCCTTAGAAGAGGGAGCTATGCCTAGTAAAGCCAACAAATTAATCATTTTAACCTACCCAAGAATATTCTGGTGTTTTACCATACCGTGGTCTCTGCATGAGCCTGTCCCTGTTGTCAACAATCGCACGGTACCTGTCAAGCAGAACACCAGATTCCCTGTCTTCAAACAACGCAAGTGCAATCTGCAGCCGAACATCCTGACGCCGCGCTTCAAGCACCTTGACAATACCTTCAATTCCTGACATTAAAAAAACCTCGAAATCTATAATTTAAAAAAAAATTTAAATCATCTCAATGCCTAAATCGGAATTGAGGCGTTGGGATTGAGCACTTGGCCTTCGAGGGTCGGATTTTCCAAGAATCCACGGGCTGGAAACTCCTGTAATAATAGTCATCACCATCAATTTGCCCTTCATCTCCTCGCTGACTCTGGCTCCCCAAATAACGTTAGCATCCTCGTCCATACTATCTGTGACAAGCTCGCCGACTCTGTTAATCTCTTCCAAAGTCATATCAGGACCGCCCCAGACGTGAATCAACGCGCCGGTTGCTCCTTTGTAACTTATGTCCAGCAATGGATTTGCCAAAGCGCCCTTCACAGCTTCATCAACACGATTGTTCGTGTCAGAACTACCAACACCAATGGCGGCAACACCGCCCTGAGTCATAATCGCTTTAACGTCAGCATAGTCCAAATTGACCAGGCTTGGAACCGCGATTGTTTCAACAATACCCTTAATCATCGTCGAGACAAGCTCGTTCGCAACAGCAAAAGCCTGCTGCACCGGAAGATTTCCCGCGATCTGCACGAGACGGTTATTGTCAATAACGACAACAGTATCAGACACCTGCCTTAACTGCTGCAATCCAAATTCTGCCTTGTCAATTCTTGCCCGCTCAATATTGAACGGCATAGTAACAGTGCCGATAACAATGGCGCCCATCTCTTTCGCAATGCTTGCAACGACCGGAGCTGCACCTGTTCCAGTTCCTCCGCCCATACCAGCACAGACGAAAACCATGTCTGAACCTCGCAATGACTCCTTGATCTGCATCAAAGATTCCTGAGCTGCTTCCGCTCCCTTTTGCGGGAAGCCTCCACAGCCAAGACCTCTTGTGAGATCCTTACCAATCATGAACTTCTTGTCACCCTCAGAAATATCAACGTGCTGCTTGTCAGTGTTTATGACAATAATCTCTGCACCCTTTATTCCTTTCTTATACAACCAGCTGACCATATTGTTGCCAGCACCGCCAACACCAATGACCTTGATATTTGCCTGACCAAAGTCGTAGTTTTCTTGCTTAGGCTGCTCGTTCGCCAATGCACTCTTTACGAGGAAATCCATATTTTTCTACCTCCATTAATGTTTATTGTGAATAGGAAAAGAAAGGCTCTCCAGTTCTTTGTGGGTTTTGGGGGGTGGTTTATGGGAAAGAAACAGTGGAGAGCCCTCTGATTATGAAGATCTGTAAATACTATACGCAAAGCCTCTTTTTCCCTCACGGTATACATCAACTGCGCTTTTGGCGCAATATCACCACGTGACAGCTGGTACACCGAAGTTACCAATTGTCACATTTTTGTATACTAGCATAGGGCTGGTTATATTTAAAGGTTTTGGTTTAAGGCAGGCTTATCGACGATAAAGGCTATAAAGAAAACAGCATTCCCACAATAGTAGGTCAAAACACAAATTTTATATACTGAGTTAGGTTAATCCACACTGGGAGTGGTATAACAACAATGGTAATCTTATTCGACAGATTCAACTTACCGGAAGATATCTACGAAGTAATCTTTTCTACAAATCAGCAAAAGATAGTAGCCAAAGAACTGATCAAATTCATGATAGCGCGCAAAGGAGAAATCACCAAGACCGACATGAGCCTGTTTGCGACGCAATTGCACGACGGAAAATACGAGTGCATCCTCGACGAGCCGCCATACAAAGGCAAAAAAGTAAAACTGTCATATAACAAAAGACAATTCTATGACAGAATATTAACGCCGATGAAAGCAATGGGGCTAATCGATTACGACCTGTACAAGAAAACATACAGAGTCTCGTCTAAATTCTCAGCAGACGTCGTGAAAATCGGACAGATGTGGAAGCAGGAACTCCAAAAACACGGCGTCGTTACACCATAATTAATCTATATAACGGCGAAGTAATTTCTAGAGTCTAAGAATACTTAAATACAAGTTCGGCACTTCTCCGGAGTGGTGAAGGGATGCAGTTAGACGATTTCCATTGGGGGTTTGGTGATGACGATAAAGTTCTTAATCATCCAGCCATTCAGCCCCAGCGCGGACACAAACAACTCGGACAAATCGAAGCCATTTATCCCGGAGCAACGCACACACGGTTTGACCACTCCGGATTCAGCAAATTCATTGCGCACAGAAGCTGCGATGTTCTGGAAAAAAAGGGAAGACTTCCGTGCGCGAGAAACGACATTGTCCAGTTCTCGAAACTGCACGACGGGGGAAGCCCGCCATTCTCCCATGCCATTGAGTACGTTCTCCGGGCATCCACAGGCCAAAATCACCACACTCGCGCACTCGCTCTTCTCGATTCTGACATAAAAGACAGTCAAGGAAGAACGCTGAAAGAAGTCCTTGAAATCGATGGTTGCGATGTCAAAAACCTGAAAAAACTGTTCAACGGGGATCCCGCAGGAAAAATATGCACTGACAAAACTCTTGGAGCAGACAAATGGGCATACACGCACATGGACGCAGTGCGCTGCGGCTTTGACCAGCTCCCGCCCGACTGGAGAAGACTCATCGAGCATCTGACGTTCTATGACGGAAAACTAGGAGTGGACCTCCACCGCAATCACGAACAGCTCGAACACCAGGTCAGCATGCTTTGCGCCATGCAAAATTTTTACTTCAGGATTTATACAGAGGTCTATCTTTCGCCAAAAAGCATGGTATATGAACGGCACATACAAAAAGCTCTGGAATTAGCAATCAGCGCAGAGATGCTTAAACCTCAGGCAGTATGGGACATGAGCGATGGCGAACTCGAAGGACATATCAGCAAATGCCAACCGTCAAAAGGCAAAAACGGCCAGGCAAAATTAGCGCGAGAGGCTCTGCTCGGTTATTCCCGAAGAAGCCCATATGTTTCTGTCATCGCATTCAAGTATGGTAAATTCACGAAAGACCACCTCCAAGGCGAAAAAGTCGTTCCGATAACGCCCCAATTCGGCGGAGCATTCCTCGAAACATTCGAAAACCCCTTCAGACTCACTGAACTCGAAACAGCACTTGAAGAAGAATTCAAAGTTCCGATGCTTGTCTGTGTTATTCCTGACGCGCAAAAAGTCAAGCCAGAAGACGTGCCGCTCTATGAACATGGAAAGCTAACAGGAATGCTAAGCGAAATGGTTCCGGCGCATTACGCAAGCCTCCGGGAGATGGCACGCCGTTTCTTCAGCATCCGCATCCACGTCCAGCCCAGCGAACGCGAAACAATCGAACGCAAGTATAAAGCAGTCAGCTCATTTTTCCGCGAAAGAGCAGAAGATTACATTAAACGAAGCGTCGAAAAGAAATAATGCTGATATCAAGAAGGTGGATGATTTTCTGGAATACAGGCATATAATTTAATAATCATTTCAGGGACAACAAATGTTTATAATATGTTACCATTGTTCCAAATCACATGTGTGGAATCGTAGGGGTGATCAGCAAAGAGGCCTCTGTAAGCCCTGAATTGGCAAAATTAAGCCAAGAAGTGCAGCACAGAGGCGAGGATACCGCTGGCATTTGCACGATAGAAAAAAAAGGCAAAGTACACCTGCACAAAAAAACAGGACTAGTGCGCGATGTCTTTGACCCAAACAAAGGAGTTCTTGAACGGCTTATCGGCAATGTAGGCCTTGGACATGTCAGATACCGCACGTTTGGAGGCTCTGGAAATAAAAACGCCCAGCCATTTTACACGAGAGCTGAAGACGGCAGCATTTTTGCCATTGGAGATAATGGACATGTTGAAAACGCAAAAAGACTGGGTAGAGACTTGGAAAATAGATTCAAGTTCAAATCAACCAACGACATAGAACACATCCTGTATACATTGACTGACGGCTGGAATAACACTGAAGAAGAAATGCTCGATGACAAATTAAAAAAAGCTGTAAAAAACGTCCTGGAAAAAGTGTCCGGCGGTTATTTCTGCGTCGGGGCATTAAATCACGAAAAAAGGAATTACCTTTTTGCCTTCAGGGATCCTGTCGGCATAAGACCAGGACTGATTGGATTCAAAGACAACATGGTGGCTTTCTCATCAGAAAGCAATGCCTTGGAAAACAACGGATACAGAGCAATAACAGACTTGAACCCGGGAGACCTGGTCGTTGTAGACGAGCATACAGTCATCTCATGGAGCTCGGTGTTGCGCAAAGGATGCAAAGCATGCCACTTCGAATTTCCCTATTTTTCACGAGCATCAAGCGTCATCTACGGACGGGTCATAAATGACATCAGGCATCACCTTGGCAAAAAATTAGCCGAGGAAAATAAAGACTTATGGGATAAGATAGATGTAATAACATACGTGCCAAATTCCCCCCTTGAGATGGCTCGCTCCTTTGCAGAGGCAATCGGCAAACTCGAGAAATACAAAACGGCCATTGAAAAAAACAGGTATGCAGGCAGAGTTTTCCTGAAGGAAAGACAAGAACTTCGCGAAGATGAGGCGGAACGAGCATTTGTCATACTGCCTGGAATTGTAGAAGGCAAACGCGTAGCTGTTGTAGACGACAGCATTGTACGCGGAACAAATGCAATCGTTATTGTGCGCAAACTGTTCGAAGCAGGCGCACGCGAAGTCTACTTGCTTAGCTGCACACCGCCAATTAAATACGGATGCACGTATGGCGTGGACATGAAAACCCCCGAAGAATTGGCTGCAGGAAACAGAAACATTATGCAAATCACAAAATACATCGGCGCAGATTCTGTCCGGTACATATCGATGAAAGGATACTTTAACGTACTTTGCGACGGCAACAGGAAACTCCTAGAGGACAAAGTCCACCGCGGCGTTTTCAACGGAGCAGCCTACCGCGATATGAAACCATCAGACTTTTGCAACCACTGCCTGACCGGAAAAAAGCCAACCAACTAATCCCTTCTACCAAAAATAACCCTGCCGCCTGGAAATCTGAGATAACTGCCAGTGCTCGTTCCACTCGCGTAACCGCCAACGCTTACAACCGCGCCCAGCTGACCAATCGGCTCTCCAATGCTCAGCATATCACCATTGCCAATCTGATAACTGCCAGGACTCTGCAATAAACGCGCAATCCTGGAAGAATGACGATAATGAGCATCACTATGAAGCCACCGAGCAGCTCTTAATACCATCTCAGGAGAGCCTCCAGTGATTAATACTGTAAGCTGGTTTTCATACACTGACAATGCAACATAACCCTGATCAGCGGACAACACGTTGCAATTCTCAGAATTGATAATCTTTCTAACAAGGTCGTTATTGCAAGGAGTGCCGATAATTATTGCGGGCTTGTCCAATATTTCAACTTCAGAAGCAACACGAACGCTCTCGCTGACTGCCTTCGGATTAGCGCGAACTTCATAATAAAAAGAACGCGGATACCGGCCAAATCTAGGGCCGTATGTTCGTGGAAGCTCGTTTATTACCAGATTAGAAGCAGTAATCTCCTCAGGGCTTCTTAAGTCGCCCTTGATAATGTACGCGTTAAAATTTCTCCCAGAAAACAAAAAAGTCGGATAATCAGCGATAGTCTGAGCTGAAACAGAAGCGGATAATAAAATTGCAATAATAATCCATCTCATCTTTTCAATTTCACTTCTTTTCGTCTATGCGCCCAGCCAATGCCGTAAATCGCTATAACCACCCAGATGATGTTAAGAACAAAAGATGCGTAAGACAGCTTTCTCCAAGTCTCAAAAGCGAGAAATGCGCCGCCAAAAAGATTCAACAACATGTACGTGTAAGAATGAGAATGAACAACCTTGTGCGTCAACAGCCAGAAAGCCAGCAAGATCAGGAAAGCGCCAATCCAGCCGGGAATATCAGCGAAAAATATTCTAATCACCTCTTAAACATCAAGAAATATGGCTTACTTTTTATTTCTTCCGCGTTTCTGAACTGTTTCCAAGCGCTGAAAGACTTTAACAGCTTCCGGGTTAGTCTCTTTATAGCCTTCCAGCACTTCAACCATACACTCTTCATACATCTCATGATGCCTGCTTTCCAACGCGCGGTCAAGCAAATGCAAGTCAACTGCTTTATCCTCGATTTTTTTACTGACAAAACTGAGACCGAAATCGATCAAATGAATCTGGTCATCCTTGAGAATCATGTTGGACGTTGTGAGGTCTGCATGAATGATGTCGTTCTTATGAAGCAAGCCAACCTTCTGGCCGATTTCTCTTGATAATTTCACAGACATGACATCCCTGACCTTAGGCCCATCAATGAAAGACATATCAATCTTCATGCTTTCATCACAAACTTTCAACAAGGTCGGAGCAGGAACATTTATTTTCTTCAAAGCCTCCATAATCTTCGCTTCCCTTCTCGTTCTCTGAGAACGAAGCTTCTGATCAATAACAGGCAAACGATAGCCTTTCACAGGGCGCTCTTTCACGACTTTACCATCTACCTTGAACAGCCTCGCTTCCGCACCGTGACCGATAAGCTCACTCATGCTGCCACCTCATATGACTTACGATGCAACTTATCCGACGCCGCCATCCAGTACATGTCACTCATCCTATACACTGCATCTGCTGATTTGCATAAATCGTTCTGGGCTTTTTTATCAAGCACGTATTGCATTCCTTTGAAAAATGCTCCGGCAACAATACTTGAAACACAAGCCAGCCAGGATTTTAAGGCCGCCCCAACTGCTCCAGTGCTAGCAGCAGACAAAAACAAGCCATCGTACATAGAATGCAACCTGTGCTGAGATTTCTTCGCTACAATATTAGCAACATATTTGAAATCTTCCCGCATTCTTAGTTCAACGTGTCCGTTAACCAATAAATGCGCATAGTTACTACGATAGCTCTGCGCATGCCTGACGTCTTCTGCTGAATAAATCAAAGGAGTCTCAATAATACACTCACTTGCCATAGCAATAGTCTCCAATCCATCAACCGCAAGATTTACTGCAATTGAATCAAGGTCGTCAAGCGACATAAGAATTATGCAGTTTCCTGCTCAGCAGACTCATCAGCCTGCTCAACAGGAGCTGCCTGTTCAGTTGATTCGCTCGCACTCTCTTTTTCTGCCTTAACTTCTTTCTTCGGAAATTCTGGAAGATTTTCAGGAGGCAAAGTAATCTTCAACCCGAGCTCCTTCACTTTTCCAGCAGGAATTAATTCTATCTGGCGGATCTCGCACGCGCCAACAGGATAAAGGCGCTTCAACAACTGCGCCAAACCATGCTGAATCTTTTTCAGAACAACATCCTTGACAAAGCTTTCGAAGTCCATCTTTGAAATCATCTTCGCAAGGTAAGCCCTCTGCAGTTTCCGCATCGTAGACAAGAGATTATGAGTAGTCCTGCCGCGCGTCACAATTATCGGCTTAACTCGGATGAGCTTCTTATCAGAAGTTTCAACAATAAAAGAATCCTCGATCTTGCTCTTCTGCCTGCGCATCATCTTCTTCGCGGAAGAAGGCACAATCTGGTAGCCAACAAGCTCTGTAGAAACCTTGTTGTCAACAATGCCGGTAATATCGAAAGAAACATTAACAGACTGCTTCTGAGGGTCTCCAGTCAAAGTCATCAGGCTGACGGTCACACTTCTGCCTACCAATTCCTGAGGCTCGCCTACATAAGACTCGCCTATTACCTGCTCGTTGAAGAGCTTTGAAGCGAATATTGGAACCCAACGCTTCTTCTTGATAACAACAGCTGCTGCTTTAGTCCCCTTGGCCATATGTCGAGAAACAAGGGAGGGGTTTATAAAGGTTACGTAATGAAATAGATTGTCACTTTTAAGTGGTAAAAAGCGAAAGGTTTATATGTCATAATATTGAAATATGAATGAAATATAGGATAAACCATGAGCCTGACAAACCTGATCTCAAAACTTTTGCATAGGAAACCAGCCCACGCAGATCCAGACCTTATTTCATTTCTAGTTGAGCTCCAGCAAGACAAAGGACCAGTCCAACACCTGATGAGAAAAGACAGTTTAGAACTAAAAGCGAACCTGATTCACGTTCTCCATGTTCCCAAACCAGGAGAATATCAAATCGGCTTTAACAGAGGAAAGGGACACCTCAATCTAAAAAAAGCATACTTCCCGGAAGCAGGAGCGTACATCATGGGATCACTTTCTGAAGAAGCCATCCCGGCAGGAGTTGATGCTGAAGGAATCATGAGAGAACCAGTCTATGAAGACAGATTAATAGTTGAACGCATTGGTTCACGCGCGAGCTATGAGGAAGCGCTCAAACTCATCAATCGGTTCAAAAATTCTGAACAAGACACATTTCGAAAGGCAGCACGCCTGAAAGAAAAAAAAGACACTATTCCTGAAGAACCAGGCAAAAAACACGCGACTTTCAACTACATACACAAAAAGCCAATGTGGCCAAGAGTGCTTTCTGCAGCCGCATTTGCGCTTTTCGCGACAGCAGGAACGAAAATGTATGTGGATTACTGTATTGCAGAAGACCGCAAGCAAAGAGAATACGAAAACTCAATCATACGAGGCAAAGATGCAGAATACGATGAAAGCCTGAAAAGAAAACAACAATTAGAAGAAAACCAGGCAGCCATTGAACGCTCCAAAAAAGGCATCGAGGACGCGCTGAGAAAGGAAATGATAAAAGAACAGGAAAGACGAAGAACAGATGCGGAATATCGAAAACAAGCTCAAGAAAGAGTGAACGAGCAAAAAGAAGGAATAAGAAAAGACCTCAAAACAACCCTTCAAAAAAGAGGCATAGAAGCAGACATATCCAATGTCATATGGGAAGGATACACACAGCTAAACGGCGAAAACTGGATGAACACGATATTCACCATAGAATCAAAAGAACCAGCATATACGATGAGAACAGAATTCTATACATCAAAACACAGTCATGGCCAAGCAACAACAAAAATAACAACCTGGTTCTCATTGACAAAAGATAAAAAACACATCACTTTCACTGAAAAAGGCAATATTCTCCATCCAAAAGACATGACAGAAGCTGAAAATCAATACGTACAAGATTTCGCACAAAAACACAATCTAGCAAACTTACGCAAAGACATCATTGACACGATCATAGAAAAACGCGGCAGCCATCGAGCTGAAGAATATAAAGGAAGAGATTAAACGTCCAATTCTTTAACTTCTTTCGCGTGCCTGAGAATGAATTCTTTTCTAGGCTCGACTTCATCGCCCATCAATATTGAGAACATCTCATCAGCTGCTACTGCGTCTTCAATCGTGATTTTTTTCAAAGTCCTGACTTCCGGATCCATTGTGGTTTCCCACAACTGCTGAGGATTCATCTCACCAAGACCCTTATAGCGCTGGATGTTGACTTCCTTGCCAATCTGTTTCAGAATTTCTTCCTTCTGAGCGTCATTGTAAGCATACTGCGCCTTCTTGTTCTTTTCAATTTTGTATAACGGCGGCTGGGCAAGGTAAATCTTGCCACCTTCCACCAAGCCCGGCATCATACGATAGAAAAATGTCAAGAGCAAACATGAAATGTGGTTGCCATCAACATCAGCATCAGTCATGATAATGATTTTGTCGTAACGCAATTTTGAAATGTCAAAATCTTCACCAATACCAGTACCTGCCGCGGTGACAATATTAGCGATCTCATTGTTCTTCAAGACTTTGATAAGACGGGCTTTTTCAACATTAATGATCTTACCTCTCAAAGGAAGAATGGCCTGGAATTCACGATTGCGACCCATCTTGGCCGATCCGCCGGCCGAATCACCCTCGACCAAATAAATCTCGCACTTGGCAGGATCATTAGAACTGCAATCGGCCAGCTTGCCAGGCAAAGAAGCGCCTTCAAAAATACCTTTTCTCCTGACTAATTCTCGAGCTTTTCTCGCAGCCTCTCGGGCCCGCGCTGCCTCAACACATTTCAAGATGATTAGCTTGGAATGAGACGGATTTTCCTCGAGGTAAGTGCTGAGTCCGTCATACACGACGCTATCGACGATGCCCTTGACTTCGCTATTGCCCAGCTTTGTTTTGGTCTGGCCCTCAAACTGAGGGTTTTGAATCTTGACTGAAATAACAGCAGTCAAGCCTTCCCTAAAATCTTCGCTTGTTAATTCTGTGTCAGCCAAATCGTGCTTATCCGCATACGATTTCAAAGCTCTCGTCAGAGCAGTCTTGAAACCAGACAGATGAGAGCCGCCTTCATGAGTGTTAATATTGTTAGCAAAAGTGAAAACCGTTTCGTTGTACGAGTCATTGAACTGCAAGGAAATCTCAACAACAATTCCGTCCTTCTCCTTCTCAAAATAAACAACAGGATGCAATTTGTTCTTCGACTTGTTCAAAAACTCAACAAATTCCTTGATGCCGCCAGCATACTTGAACGTGTCTGTTTTTTTTGTACGCTCATCGGTGAAGACAAACTCGACACCGCGGTTCAAGAAAGCAAGCTCTCTGATCCTTGAGATAAGAATGTCAGACTCGAATTCTGTTTTTTCAAAAATCTCCGCGTCAGGCTTGAAAGTGATAATTGTGCCAGTGCCGGTTGCAGCGCCAACTTCCTTAACAGGACCAGTAGGAGTTCCGCGCTTGTACTCCTGAACCCACAATTTACCCTCGCGTTTCACTTTTGCTACAAGGAATTCTGATAACGCGTTTGTAACAGAAACTCCAACACCGTGCAAACCACCTGAGACTTTGTACGCGCCCTTCTCAAACTTGCCGCCAGCATGCAGCATGGTCAATGACATCTCCAAAGCAGACTTGTTGTACTTAGGGTGCATGCCAACCGGAATACCACGGCCATTATCCTCAATCGTTATACGGCCGTCAGTATGCACTGTGACAATGATTTTTGAACAAAAACCTGCCAAGGCTTCATCAACCGAGTTGTCAACAACTTCCCAGACAAGATGGTGCAAACCTCTAATATCTGTAGAACCAATAAACATTCCAGGACGCTTTCTGACTGGTTCTAAACCTTGCAGTACCTGAATCGCTTCCGCGCCATACTCTTTTGCAGCTTCCTCAGTCTTTGATGGGTTTGACATATTATGCTGTTTTATTGACGATAAAATCAGGTACCTCTCGATAAAAAATAAGGGCGGTTTGCTTATAAATTTTGCGGTCAAAAGTGAGTTAATTTCTATATAGAAAATAAATGTTAGAAACGATAGAATTTTATCCCAGCTATCGAGAATACATCATGGGGAGTAATGATGGGCGTACGCTTATACGACACCACAAAAGGTGTCATTGCAACAGATGAAGAAAACAGGAGCTTGCAGAAGCCAGGCCACATACTCATCCTGTATGGAGAAAGAAAAGGAGAAATCAAAGGCTATTACACCAGAAAAATTCTTGAACCGCATAACATGGCTGAAGAGGTTCCTGAAGGGGCAAAAACAAATCTCAACTTTCAAAGAATAATGGACAAATGCCCAAGAATCACCCGCGTGACAACAATAGCAAAAGAAGAATATGAGAAAACACTAATGGATTACAAGAATCCCGGATGCCTATATTCAGCAGCGAGGCTTTTCGGAATAGGAAAATCACTTGACGAAATGCTGAGGACATGCTTCAAATGACTGGGTATGCAGAATTATTGGCAGAAGCCAGTAAAAATTATTACGAATTGACAGATCCAACCATTCTGAGAAAAATAGAACAATTCTTCGCAGAACATCCAATGCCAAACGGGCAGCCACTCACGACCATCGACATAAAACACCTGACAAAATGCGCCAGCTACGCATTGGAAAGAGAAATTGAAGAAAAAACAGGCGTAGACTATGATGCAACTGTGCTGACAAGAGCGTTTGCGTACGGCAAAATCGGAGCGGCACGGATAGAAAGCGAAGAATTCACGCTGGAAAATTCCGTGGAAAGCATACGCCAGCCTCATTTCATGCGAGCCCACTTCCTTACACACGGAGCTAATTTTCTGAGAAAGTTAGTGGACAAAACAAACGATAATGAAGAAAGAATAAAACTTCTCGAACTAGCATGTGCAGACGTGACAACAGCGATTGACATCTTAAAAAAACATGAAAGCAAAAATACACATGAAACACAAGTGCAATTGGGAAAACTTGAACAGCTGCTCTCAGCTTATACAACAGGAAATACGAGAATTGACTGGCTGAATAAAGCCATAAAAAACAAAATTGAAACCGCAGTAGAATTCAGCAGTAACACGGTCATGGCATCGATGTTATATTCAGAGGCATCAGAACTCGAATTCCAGCTTGCCCTAATGCAGCCGCTTAATGAAAAAATAATACTTTTGAAATCCGCATACAGCCACATGGAAGATTCATTTGAATTGCTCGAAAATTTTGAACACCCCTCAATCGCAAGAAGATATGGCATCAGAGCCCATATCGCAATAAATTTGATGAAAAGCACACGAGGAAAAGAATCATTGGAATGGAGACTTACTGCGATTTACAACCTGGAACGCACTGCTGAAAGACGAGCTAAAACAGAACCAGAAGACGAAGATTATGCAAAAGAACTGGCATCAGCGGCAAAAGACTACTCAACTGCTTCACATTTCTACTTTGGAGCCGCGATAGACTCCCGCGACAATCCAGCAGATGAAATCGAATTTATTAAAAGCGCAATTGAAACCGCAAAAAAGTCATTGGAAGTAAACAAAAAAAACAAAGACGAAAAAAACACGGCAATCGTGCAATTCAATATTGGCAGATACATAAATTGGCAATACAACATCACAAAAAACAATACACGCCAAAAAGACAGAGCACTCCTATTGTGCGCCAAAGAATATCTTAAGTCTGCAAAAAGATATTTCAGTGACCATCCCGAACAGGATAAGGAACTTAATAGCTACGGTTTCCGCGCACAAAAGGCGCTCACCTGGATAAACAATACTTTAAAAGACGAAAGAAAAGAGCACAAGTATAAAGAATCTGACTCCGAGATTTAATCCGTCAAAATCTCCACTTTATCCCCGACATACAATGTTTTTTCAAAAACAGCAACCATGCCCTTATTCTTTTCGATCAAAGGCGGATACGCGTGCAGCATGCCCAAACGCATCAATTCATTTAGCGCAAAATTCGTCTTGCCAACGCCGAACTGCTTGATGAGCCATCTTGTCGTAAATGGCAGGTTCTTGTAATTCTCACCAATAAAACTCAAAACTTCCCTCGCAAAGGGGCTTCTTACTGGTTTTACGTTCACCAACGCAAACAAATTGCCCTGCTCGGCCTCATAGATCAAGCCAGCACCATTTGTTGCGAATGGCTCTATCGCTATTATTTGGTCTCCCTGCAAGGTCTTATTGTCCTTTGTATCAAAATTAGGAACACTTGGCTTATCATGAATAACCCACGGGCTGATTCCATGACCAGACAGATTTCTAACCGGAGCCAACTTATAACCTTCAATAACGTCCTGAATGGCCTTGCCAATTTCACCCAAAGTCGCTCCAATCCTGACAGTTTTAATAGCTGCCTTCAAAGCCTCTTCAGAAGCCTTCATTATATCTCCATATTTCCCCGATAAGTCAACTGACAAAGCATTATCACCAACGCAACCATCAACATGCGCGCCAACATCCAAGCAGACCAGGTTATTGTCAAAAACTGCCATGTCATCATGCTCTGGAGTTGAGTGAGCAGCAACAGCATCAAGACCTACCTGAGAAGGCCAGGCAGGCTTAGCGCCTAATTCAATGATTTTTGCATCTATTTTATCACAAACTTCACGAACAACAGCTCCATTCTTGATAAGACCTCTGCCGTATTCCAAAGCTTCAGCTGCTATTTTTCCTGCTTTTCTCCACTTATCCAAGTCTTCCATTAAGCCGAGAAACCGAGAAAGCATTAAAAAAGCTTCGGAATTAAATAACGACAACAGAAACTAACATAGCTCAGGAAAATCAAACAAGATTGAGACTTTCGTGAGCCTTTTGGGCACAGCTTGAGAGAATATCTCTGCAGGGAAAGGAACATGCTTTTCAAGAAGCAACTGCACCGTCCTTTCAACCCGCGCTTTTTTCATACCATGCGAGCGCTGAATATCAAAAGACACTGTCGGATGATTTGTTTCACTAAGAAGCCTCTCATCCGAACCACGCACCGGCACGCCATCTGAAACATCAACCCCTTGGATCTTCGCATGCAGATAATGCCTTGCCAAGCCGCCAACCACCTTGTCCACCACGTGATCAAGTATCGTATGATGCCAATTGGTTCTGGCATCATAAGGAACAAGCTTATATTCCTGAGGAGAAAACTGCACTCCGAGGTCAACAAGCACTTTCTCCTTATACGCCTTCTCCATCAGCAAAGAATTATGCGGATAAAATAACACGCAGTTCATCCGCTTGTCAATAGAGAATGCCTGCGCTCCATGCACTTCCTCAATGCACTGTTTAGGCGTTCTGAAAACTGCAGCATAACTCTTTCTGGGATCAGGATCCATAACCACTTCCATACGCTCAGGAACAAGACGGATATTTCCAATTTCAAAATCGTCCTCGCCAGATATGAAAACAACCAGACCCCCATCCTTCTCTTCCACACTGCAAAAATTAGCCGCTGCGATATCACCAAGATCAACACACACATGACTGCTCAGATCGCGGGATACCAAATCACGAAAGAACGGAAGAATCTTCTCAGGAGTCTCTTTCTTTTCCTGCCTGTCTCCATTCAACGGCATTCCATAGCGGCGGTGCAGAAAATGCTGAAATCTGAACACGCCCTCATAATCAAGTTGTGTATCGCCCATTCCCACTCACTGTGAACACAAGAAAACATCACCAGAATAAAAAGATTATGATAAAAGAATATACACAAAGAAAAAGAAGAAAATGTCGCTGACTCGCTACGCTCGTCAACGAACACTTTTTTCTTTAAAAAGAAGAAAAGCGCCGCTGACTTGCGCCAACGGGCATATCTTCGGGGAGATAATGAATAATAAAATTAAGCAGCGCCTGCGTCTCTGCGAGTCGGATCTTTGAATACCTGTTGGTATTCCTGTTGGTACAGACCCTCATGACGAGGGCGTGGTTGAAGCGAATTCAAATATTCGATAACAGCAGGCCAACCTTTGGTTTCCTTAAGATGGTCGACAACTGCTGATCTGACCTCATGAAGCATTCCTGCTATATCCGGCGCAGGTCTTAACATGCGCTGATGCGCTTCTCGAGCCTTTCGCTCTTGGGCACATATCTGTTCTGCAAGCCCACTCAAGTATTTCTCTTCACGTTTTCTGAGAGCGTATGCAACTGCACCGGTTCCTGCTGCTAAAGCTATAAGTTCGATCATTTTCATTCACCTCTTAGTAAATAATCGCAACAGTGACCCTTCTGACCCACTCAAAGCGGATCTTCCACGGGTCTGGAGTCGGGTTGTTGTCGCCCTTTGTTATAGCATACCAGCCGTCCTCATCATTACCGATCTCGATAACTCTGTGGACAATGCTGAAGCCCAAAGGCGAGCTGTAACTCAAAATGTCACCGACGTGAACCTGATCCTGGCTTGTGACCAAAGTTTGAATCAAATGCGCCTCTGAATCAAACACAGGATCCATACTGTTAGTATCTGCCAAAATCGCCCACTGGGGGTTGTTGAAATGGATGAAAACTCCATCTGGACGCATCTCAATCTGCGCTTCCCTAATCCAGTCTCTAGGAGAATCCCGTTCAATAGGACCGTCAAGGCTAGGCTGCTGAGGAATGGACTTCAAAGGAGGAACTTCCTCATTAGCGTCAGCAAGCTGAACACTATTAATCTGAACACCTCTATTAGATGTAGTGTAAGTCTCAAAGGTCATGGCGTCACTGCCAGGCATCAAAACGCCTACCAGACTGCCAATACCGATGCCGGATGCAAATACAGCCAGCACCAAAATACTGAATAAAAACTTCATTTTTTTCATCTCTACCACCCCTATTTGTGTAATCTCTACAGGGTAGTAAATGTCAGAGCAAGTATATAAATGTTTCGTTTTGTATTCACTACATGGTGACGAAAAGATTGCTATTGAGAATGAATTATTTTAAATATAAAAAATAAATAACCCCTTGCTCAATCAGAATGCAAAGAGTAGTTGGCGTAAGAGACAGGATTCAAGCTGTTTCCAAGGTCAATGCTGTGCAGTTGAATCATAGTGCCGTCTGCAAGAACATACTTGTTGGGAGCGCTCAATTCCTTTGTGACCTCTCCATTAACACTGAAAATAACAGTTCCTCTGCCATTGTCTCCAAACTTATTGATTTGCGTAGGAGTCACAGAATAAACAGGCGAACTTGGGCTGGCCTGAACAGACTCAGACCACGATTCAGGAGTAGACCTGCCAGTTGCGCATGGCTTTGACGGCAAGCCCTCAGAAACAAATCTTTCAAGATTTCCATCGCCATTCCTGTCCATAATAATGCGTCCATTCTGACTCAAGGCAAACTTGTAAGTCTGGCCATCAAGAACCAAGTCTCCACCCAAAGCCCCATCAGCACGAGTGTACAATAGAACACCAAATCCAGTATTGTTAGAACGCAAGAAACTTGCTTCTGTCTGCGTGTGACCCTGATATTTAACAAGCTCAACTCCAGAAACTGAGTCTCCTAAAACAGCGTCCTGACCAACAGGAACAAAAACAAATTCACACCTGCTCACTTTATTCTCGAGCTTATCCAGCGCTTCAAACTTGCCGTCTCCATTCTGGTCGACAAGAACAAAGCCGCCATTCAAATTCAACCACACCTTGTGGCCATAACCATTAAACCAAGCCTCGCCCTCATACTCACCATTAGGCTGAAGCTGAGCAACCAAAGTCCTACTTGTTCCGAATTTGTCAACAAATTTCACCAAATAATCACTTGAACCAAAAGGTTCCACACCAGTATATTTCATGGCCAATGAACTATCAGCTCTGCTAATCATAGCCCAAGAATTATCACCATTAGAATCAAACAGGCGTGTTTCGAGCTGCTGCTCGCATGAAGCTCCTGCCTCTTCAGGCACAGGAGTTTCAACCGGCTGATTAACATAAACATACTCTGTTTTATTCTCGCAGCCTGTTAATGCCGCCAATGAAGCCGCCAATCCTGTCAATGTTTTCTTGATTTTGTTCATAGTTACACCTTCCGTCGTAGGAAATACTTAATTCTCAACCACTCATATAAAAAGCTTTCTGTTTTTGTCATCTATTAGTGATGACAGAATACGTTCCTATTTCCCGATATGAATATGATTATCGTGCCCTGGATAACTCTTGCACAGGTTTTTTTCTACAAAGCCAGGATCGTTAAACAATGCCTTGAACCCCTTATTATGCTCCTTTTCATATTTCTGGATAAACTGCAGCAAAAATTCTGCTCTGGCTCTGTCAGTCTTATTATTCTCGTCAGCCTTAGTATATTCTGCAGTGCCCACATTCGCGCCAAAATCAATATCAACAGCCAAACCGCTATAGTGCTTTGATCCCTTTTTATGACCTTCCGTATCCCACATCGGCCCAACAAGCAACGGCTTCTTAAATTCCACCTTATACGCATCAGCCATCTTTGTCAACAAGTCATATAAATCCTTGTCAACGCTTCTGTAGCTGCCCCCTTGAAGCACTCTTGCCCCGTAAAACTGAATGCTGTCTCTTGGCTGGACAACAACAAGACCTGTTTTCTTATCAATAACAATCTGCTCCAAACTTTTCGGCTGGGAAACATCCTGCTCGACCTCTAATTTCTTCTGCTGAGGAACAATCGGCTTGACTTCAGCTTTTTTTGGCTGTTCAACAGACTCAACTACAACAGGCGCATCAGGAACAGATGCATCCCTAATTCTCGCAACACAGTATACTGCTGCAGCTGCCATCGCGCCAATCATCATCCAATCAGCCCAAGGATTTCCTTTTCTCTTACCCATGTCTCATCTGTCAAGCTACCGTTATAAAAAACTTTTCTTTTTTTAACCACCCAACAATAATAACAAGCCCGCCGGCTAATCAAAACAAACATTTATTATATACTGCCAAAAACTGAAAGAGCATGGTTTCATTTGACACAGCAGCAACCCTTTCTCTAATACTAATCCTGGCGTTGATGGTCTACTTCAACAGACGCAAATTAGCCTTCCACAGATTCGGAATCTTCTACGCGGCAATGTACAGAACAAAAGCAGGACTGTCCACAATGGACAAGCTTGCCAAAAAATACGGAAGCCTCTTTGAAAAACTCGCGCCATGGATGATAGGCCTCGGCTTCCTAGGAATGGCGTTCGTCACAATAGACCTGGCAAGAAGCCTCATCTCAGTGCTGATAGGCACTGCAACACCAACAGTCGGTGTTGTTTTGCCATTCAAAGCAAAAGGAGTATTCTACGTGCCATTCTTCTACTGGATAATCAGCATTTTCGTGATTTTAATCCTGCACGAAGGAATGCACGGAGTCATGGCACGAGTCTACGGACTAAGAGTCAAAAACTCAGGACTGGTAGTCCTCGGCGTACTAGTTCCCCTCATCCCAGGAGCATTTGTTGAGCCAGACGAGAAAAAACTCATGGCTGCACCGCGAAAACAGCAATTAGCAGTCTACGCGGCAGGACCCGTAATAAACATCGTCACCGGACTAATCCTGATGCTGCTGATGTTCACAGTCATCACCCCATTCACGAACACATTCTACTCCAGCGACGGAGTTGTAGTCACAGAACTAATGGACGGCAACCCACCAGCGCAACAAGCAGGCATAGATGTAGGAGAAAAAATAACTGAAATCAACGGACAAGCAATCCAAGACACTGAAGACTTCAGCAGCGCGCTGAAAAGCACAACACCAGGGGACACGATCAACGTAATAACCTCAAACGCCATCTACGACATAGAACTCGGCACAAACCCGAACACAAAAAAATCCTGGCTGGGCGTATATGTAGACCAGCCATTGATAGCGCCAAACTGGGCAACATACACATCCCTTTGGATCAAAGACTTAATCTTCTGGCTCTACGTACTTTCACTAGGAGTAGGACTATTCAACCTTGTTCCGCTCGGACCAGTTGACGGCGGAAGAATGTTCCTCACAATGCTTCAAAGCATCACGCACGAAAGAAGAGCAAGCGCCATCTGGAAATCAGTAAGCTTTGTTCTACTGGGAATTCTTATCACCAACGTAGTGCTGGCGTTTGTTTAGTAAATCCTTTCCCGCTTGTCAAACACCCTAATACTCATCACTTTCTTCTCAAAATCAATATCAACAAGCGCCCTATACTCTCCAATTCTAAGCTTATAGAGCTCACCCTCAAAACGCTCCACATATCAAAATGGATCGAGCAAAACAACGCTGACCTTGTCAAGTATTCTAGCCGCAATATCCTTCGGAAGTTTCTCAATATACTTGCGTGGCTGCGGAAACCACAAAACGCCAAAACTCATTTCTTGAGAATTCGCTTCCTAAGCTCCTCATGAGAGACAGCTTGAGAATCCGGCGTTGCACGGGCAATTGCCAACTGGCGTTTCGCCCACTCACTGAGCTCACCTTCTGGATCTTTCCTTTGCTTTTTCAATTCCAATTTTTGCATACGTTTCACCATACCGTGCTCGCCAATAAAATATATGGCACGCTCATTTAAAAGTCTTTTCATTACAATCCGTAAAGTTTACGGATTTGTTTGAAACAGAATAAACAGAACAAAACCGAAAAAATATGTCATAATGCTTATAAATCCCCATTCTCGACGATATTCTCATGAGCTTCCGTGAGTGGGGGATAACAGCATTACTTCTAGCCAGCGGATGCGCTGTAAAAGAACAACAATCCACGCAGTCTAATGGAATAGAACGTGCTGAAAAAATACCACACGTCAAAATAGATGATTACGACATCGCCATGGATCTTAAGAACAGTGCAGAAATCGAAAGAAACCAGTACAAACGCGAATCACTATTCAAAAGAGCACTTGAACAATTCAAGAACGCACGCGAGCACGGAACCAGACCATTAGACTCACTCATTCAAGAAGCAGATATCCATTCACTGATGGGAGACCAGATCAAGGCACTGGATATCGCAGACAAGTACATCCAACAAAACCCAAAATCATCACTAGGATGGTTTGAAAAAGGAATCATCGACCAAAGACATGGCTGCCACGCATACGCTGTCAAAAACCTGACCCGAGCAATCGAGCTTGAAGATTTACCGGACACAAGATGGGCTCGCTGCCAGTCATACCTCACACTTTCAATAACCGATAAAGGCAACAGAATCCTTCCAGAACACGTAAAAAAGGCGCTTGAAGACATCAATAAATACGTAGAATCCAGAAAGGAAGAACCAGACGGCTATTTCTATAAAGCCGCTGCACAATGCATGCTGGAAAAAGCAACCAACAACAAACCCGACAGCAAAGAAGCATACGAAACATTCAAACAAGGAATGCAACTCTTTAACGAAGGAAAAGAACTCAGAAGAGCAGTCTTCAATAAAGAAAGAATATTGGAAGATTTCATCAGATTAAAAAAAGTTTACGAGCCAGAATCGCCAAAAGCGCAAAACAAAAGCGACCTGTACTAAATCTCCCAATGGAAATCTTTTTAACCATTGCCCTCTAATCGCGATTCAATGAGCATCACGAGAAAAATCACTACAAACGCCAAAAAATTCAAAAAAGAAGTACGCACTCAAATGGGCATAGCGCTGGCAGCGGCATTTGCCTTCGTCATCGCTTTCTCATGGAACGAACTCATCAAAGAAGCCGTCAACTCCACTGTAGCATTAGTCGGACTCCAAAACGCATTACTGCTCAAACTCATAGCAGCGATTCTGGCAACAATCGTCGGAGTAATAGGCATACGCTATTTCTCAAAATGGGGAAAATAGATCACTTCTTAGACAAACACTCAAGAATCCTGGCCAAACCACGCACTTCCCTTTTCTTCAAAGCGCCATTCGTCTTCCTTCTCACATAATCCTCAGTTGTCTCATGTTCCTTCGGACCAACGCCACCGCCAATACCCCTATTAGGAGTGAGCTCAACCATCCTGCCCCTCAACTGGTACGCAATACGCCATCCATCCGGAGACTGCAAATAGCTCACTCCATTATATCTCTCCTGCCATTCCTGATAACGGTCCATAAGAAATATTGCGGCTTAGAAAGCGTTTAAAAAGGTTTTGACCTATCTGTACGCACCAGTCGAGCCATCAAACATAGTAATACCATCGCAAGTAATGTCGACAAGCACTTTTCTCGCCGAAGGAATACGAGACGTCTCAAAACTCGTGCAGTACAACAACTGAGTCCTATCAGTCCTCACAGGATCATAAAAGCCAGCGTATATGAGCAGAACTGGATGCTGAGACCAGCCGCCATGCAGATTCAACGTATAATCAATACCTGAAAGCCTGCCAGTGCCAACAACCACTCCATCCAGAGTTTTCGCAACCAAATAATTCGTATCAGAAGGGTCAATATCAAACCTCGTCCCATCATTCCCAACCCAATAATTATCCCCTTCTGTCGGATACAGACGGTTGCCTTCAGCATCATACATCATGCCAGCCAACTCAACACTCGTGCCAAAAGCACTCACGTGAAACATCAACAGAAGACCTGCCATGGCAAGAATTCCAATAAACAACAAACCTCTTTGCATATGCACCAACAAGAACTAACAAGTTAAAAAGGTTTTGCTAACAACTCCCTGCCTTCCTATAACCCCGCCCTACAGCTTCCTCTTCGCTCGCAAAACACAATATGAATTCAGGCTTAATCCATTTCGCACGAGCGCAGCTGCAATCATAGAACAAATCCATCTGCATGTCAGCAACAATTTTGTCGCCAGGAAAACACCCAAAAGTATCACACTCACCCGACTCCACCAGAGGCAGCTCTACAACTTCCGGCACAGAAACTTCAACTTTCTCAGAAACCTCAGTTTTCTCAACACCCTCTTTCTCAACAACCGGCTCTTTTGCTGGAGGCTCTGGAACAGTCTCAGGCACAGAAACATTCACAGACACATCAGCACTCTTCTCAACAATAGGCACACAAGCAACAATGAAAAACAAGAATACGCAAAATCCTTTGTTCATGCAAATTTCGAATATTGCGCTGGTTAAAAATTTATTGATTACACTCAGTTCAAACGATACTAGGCGCGCAGTTCCAATACAGAAAAGCTTATAATACAGAAAGGCTTATATACTACCACCTATAGTCTGCAGTATATACTTAAGGAGGGATACAATATGAACAAACTAACATCAATTGTAACATTACTAGTTATAGCATTGTTAACACTCTCAGCAGTGGCTGTTGCAAAGCAGGAAGACAAAGCAAACCGAGTAATAGCGCACAGCCAAGAAGAAATCGACGCTGCAC
>CAZCCU010000010.1:9163-34515 GCA_964497645.1 uncultured Methanosarcinales archaeon | reverse complement strand
GTTCTGACAATAATAATGTCTGTGGGAAGATGTTCGGGTCTACTTCTTTTGCTGTCGCTTCCATGATGGCTGTGAGCTTGTCTCTGAGCTCTCCTTTGGTCATCTTTGTGGGCTCTGAGTCGTCTATGAGAATTAATGTGTGGTACTTGTCCTTCTCTTCTTCGTACCTTTTTTGTTCTTCTGCGAAGATGTCTGGTGGCAGGTTTGGTGCTGGCGCTCTTGGCGGTGGCAGCAACGCTATGCCTACGATGTATTTGTCGAACTTTTCAGTTGCTTTCTTCTGGAAAGTCGTTAATTTCTCTTTGATAACTTTGAGTTTTTCTTGTACTTCTAGTGGAAGGTTTGAAGGAAGTTGTGGTTCTGCAGCTTCTTCTTTCTTTTCGTACTTTTTATCCTCATACTTTGGTGTTTCCTTGGTCTCTTTGGTTTCTTTCTGTTCTGTTTTTTCTGTTTTCTTCTTTGCCATGTTAGTTCCTCTAGGTTGTCGCGATTATGCTTGTCAGTCCGTGTGCTAGTGTTTTGAACACGTCGAATGAGCTTGCGCCTGTTTGTAATAAGTATTTGACGTAGTCGAACGCTACGTCGTGGAGTCCGTTGCGTGCCGGGTTTGGCATTATGTTTGGTTGTAATCCTCCGATGTTGTTTTCTCTTATTGTTTCTATCCATGCGAGTGAGAATGCGTGTGCTTTTGCTTCTTCGTCTTGTCCGTTTGGCAGTGTTGGTCCTAGTACGTGGCCTAGTTCGTGGCCTACTGTGAGCAACAAACTATCCAGGTGGTCTTGTTTGACGTAGATTTCTGATGTTCCTTTTCCGTATTTGTTAAAGCTGAATCCCATTATGCCTGGGCTCCACGCTCCTCCTGTGTTTTGGTGGACGTCTCTGAATGTTTGTTCATCGCAGACTGCTATTTTGATGCTGTCGTGCGGGAACTCTTGTCCTGTTATCTTCTCAAATGTTTGTTCTATTACTTCTTTGACGTCTCCCATATCTGATACCATTGGTGTGAGTGGCCTGTCTTCTGCTAGAAAGCTTTCCGAGTGGGATAATTGTGGTGCTTCTGCTTGGAAATAGTTTCCTGCAAAGCTTCCGGCATAGTTGGATGCGGTTGCATAACTTGCAGGTGCGCTGGCATAGCCCGGACTGTTTGAATATTCTCCGCTTGCTCCGCTTGCGCTTCCGCTGTATCCGCCCATGCCGTACATATTTAGGCTCCTCTTTTGATTTTGCTTTCAAGCGGTTGCTTGTCAGTTGCTTTTTTGGCTTCTGCTTCGAGGTCTACGCCTAGGTCTTTTAGTGCTTTTAGGTGTGCCTGCATGAGTTGTTCTACTACTTGCAGTATGCGCAGCATTTCTTGCCGTTCTTTTGCAAGAGTGGTTAGTGATCCTTTGTGGAATCCGATTTGTTCTTCGTTTGCCATTGTAGTCTCCGATGTGACGTACTTGTCACAATATAGGGTTATAAGATGTCCAAAAATTTAACCCTTTGTGACAAAAAAGTCATAGTTTTTAGATATCACAGAGGTGTGATCTGAAAACCGTCCGAGAAAGCAGGACTTTTTCTAAGAGTTGCAAAGGCAGAAATTATTGGCTCAATTTTTTAAAGTAGTGTTTGTTCTTTCTTTCCATGATTGATTTGCATGAAGAAAGTAAGCGAAAAGGTGACATATGGTACAATATGTTATTTCATAGAGGATATATTGCGGAGAATATTGAGGATTTTATCAAGAACAGAGAACATATTAAACCAACCAGAACCATTCTTCCTCCTGGTGTTTTCATTTTTGGAAAGGCACTTATCACATTTAAGAGACCTGTGATCTACCGCGCTGAAAGTGTTTCTGACCCGACCGGCATGATGGATGTCCGCGCTGCGCTAAATGTGCGATGGTCGCTTGGGCTTCACGATGGGCAGATGCTATACAAAGCAGTATTCTCCTACCGACCTAAAAGCCAGAACGCACCATTGCTTATCGGGTACGATCTCGAATCAAAAATCTGACAACATGCCTCACCTTTTCCTCCAATCTCTCCCAATATACGTTTGAATACTTATTCTAATAGCAAAACCAACACCATAAACCTTTAAATAGTAATAATAGTTAGGATGCGTATATGAAAAAGAGTGTTGAAGTGATTGTCATATTTGCACTTCTGGCCATTATTCTAGGTTTATCAAACGGTTATCAGACATTGACTGGTTTGCAGGTGTTGGACTTGCCTGAACCGCCTGTTGCTCCTGGAATGAGTAGTGATCAGGTGAACGTGACACCACCTCCGCCTCCTCCTGCTTTGACTCCTTTGCCAGATCCGACTGATGATGCTGATGCTCTGCTTGGTGGCGAGATTCCGGCTGGCGATACTCTCAGCGCGATTAGCGCCAAGCTTGAGGCTATCGAGAGCAAGCTCAGGGCGCTGGATTTATTGCCTGCTTGGGAGAATCGTTTGAACAGGGTTGAAGCGCAGGCTGCTATTGCTGCTGATTCTTCTTCACGGCTTGATGGCATGCAGAGTCAGATTGATGCGTTAAGGGTTGATGTTGACAATTTGAAGAACAGGCCATTCTTTGACGAGCCTGTTTTCACAGGCCAGTTTTTCAGTATCCGCAGTTCGATCAGGAAGAATACTGTTTTGAGCATTTCATTGTCATTGCTGGCATTGGCGATTCTTATTGCGATGATTGCTTCCAACATCATCCAGAGAAAAAAGGAATACGTTGCTGATAAGAAGCTGCTCAGGCAGTATTTGTTGAACTATCAGAGGTCCGGGTATAGGGTTGATGCTTTGCGCATGCACTTGCTGGCAAGCGGCTGGGCTGGCTGGTTTGTTGATGAAGTGATGAAAGAGATGCCCAAGTAACATTTATATAGAGTCATAGTAGATAATAAGTTAAAAAAGAGGTTGATATGAGAAAGAGTATTGCTGTCATTGTTCTGATGTTATTTCTTTTGGCTGCGTGCGAGGAAGAGCTTCCGCCGTCTCCTCCGGCTCCTGGCGGGGATGCCAGTGTTGGAAAGGCTATTGTCGGCATGGCCGGTGGTATGCCGAAGTGGGCTGCTGAGGCAAAGAACGTAGCCGCTACTCCGTCGCAGGCTTATTATGGCGATGGCGTGGTTGTTTCTGTCTCTAATTTTGACTATATTTACTCTAATGGGTATTTTTTCAATTCTCAGACGAGAGTTTGGGAGAAGTTCCAGTTGCAGGGCGAGCTGGCTAAAGAGTGGGTGAAGGGCCAGGCGATTGGCAGTGTTGCGATTGACGCTTCTAAGTTCAAGGAGGGCGACAATTATCTCGTCATTTACGCGTGTTCGAAGACTGGAGGACAGTGGGAGTGCAATGGTAAGAAGTGGATGCTTGCCGTCTTCAAAGTCATGGGTTCTGCCACTGGCGCGATTCCTGAATTGGCGAATGTTGACAAGTTCATAATCAACGCTCCCATCAATCCTTTTGTCGTGATTGGCACGACTGCTGAGAAGGACAATTTTGCTGATATCAACGTCATCAGGTATGATGCGAAGTATCGTGAGCCCAAGGGCTTGGTCGTGCTGGTGCACGTGTTTGACTTTAACAACCGCGATGAGGTTGATAAGACTATAAGCACGTTGTTCAGGGATATTGTTGTTAATGGGTGGAAGGAGCGGTTGAGCAATAATTTGGCTATTTTCCTTGCTGATACCCATCGTATTGCTTTCTGGACCAGTGGAAAAGAGATTATTTATGTTGATACTTTTGGCATGGATGCGAACGCTGAAATTATTGATGCATACCTGAAGAAATACCCGTCTGACTTGCAGAAATTAACATGAGATGGCTTGCTCTGAGTGCTGTTTTACTGCTTTTGTTAGGTGCGTGTGCCTCAGATGATGAACTGCCTCCTGCTCCTCTTCCGCCTGGTTCTGAAACAATGGCAGGAAAGGCTACTGCCGGGTTGTTGCAGCTCGCTTCTGGCACGATTCCTAAGTGGGCGCTTCCTCTTGAGAATGCAGAGGTTACTTTTACCGATAAAGAGATTTTTGTCAAGGTGAAAAAGCCGGCGCACGTCAAGGGCAAGTTTTACATTTATACAAAGTCTTATTTTTACGATAAGCCTCACCGGTCGTGGGTTGAAAACAGGGCTGTTTTGAAGGATAGCGGAAAGCTTGCCAGTGTTTGGAACGAGGATTATGCTGTTTTCACCGCTCTTTTGAATTCGCCTTTGTTTACTCCTGGCTCTAATTATTTTGTCATCTTTTACTGTTATGAGTTTCTTGTAGGCGGAGAAGTGAAGCGTGACAGCAAGGGGTACAAGGTGTGGGGTGACTGCCAGAAGTATCATTTGGGCGCGTTTGACATTGGTGGAACATACCCCGATATTTTGATTGAGAAGCAGATTGAGAATGAATTGTACAAGGGCTCTTCGAAAATAGATTCTGCGGATGGAACAGCTTATACTGCCACGTATGAGGACAGGTACAATAAGGCCAAGACTACAGTCACTGTCACGAAACTTGATGATGTTGATGATTTCAGGATGGCTCAGGCGCAGAAGATTGCTGACCTCACTAAATTGTGGGCTAAGGACGGCAATGTGTGCGGCTTTTTGAAAAAGGACGCGGGCCAGGTTTATTTCTGGTGGTTGAGCGGCGACTGGCTGGTGAAAGTCATCACTTATGCGAATACTATCGCGTCTGATAAGATAGGCAATTATGGAATCAAGTATCAGTCTGATTGCAATCTCTTGAGCAAATTGAAGAGTATTGCGGGTAAGGCTGCGAACGTGTGCGGCAATGGAAAGGTTGAGCCGGCTGAGCAGTGTGATACTTCTGATGATTCTGTCTGTCCTGAAGCGTGCAAGCCTGATTGCACGTGTGCCTTGACTGGTGTTGGGAATACAGGATTTTGTGGCGATTACGTGGTTCAGGATCCGAATTCGAAGAATGTTGGCGAGCAGTGTGAATTGCCTGGAGAGATAGACATGGTTACCGGTCAGTTGGCTTCATCATCTTGTTTTGTCAGGGATGAAGGTGAGATTACTGGCGTTGGAGCGTGTGATGGTGAATGCCAGTGTGATCCGACTGCTGATGTGCCTAAGCCTGTCTGTAATAATAAGAAGGCTGATCCTGGTGAGCAGTGCGGTGACCCTGGCACTGGCTTGTGCAAATCGAATGAAGTGTGCATTAATTGCGGTTGCGTGCCTATACCTTCCTCTTGTAAGCATGATGGAAAAGTTGGCGCGGGCGAATCGTGTGATCCGACTGCAACGCAGACTGGCTGTCATGAAGGGCTCGCGTGTACTGCGACTTGTGTTTGCGCTGATGAGCTTGTGAATTGCGGGAATGCTAAGATTGATCCGGGCGATCAGTGCGAGAAGAGTTCTGAATGCCTGATTTCTGGTTTGAAGGGTTTGTGTTTTGGCTGTAATTGCTGGTACTTTACTGAGGAACAGCCTGTTGTTGAATATTGTGGTGATGGCAAAAAGCAGGCAGGTGAAGGGTGTGAGTCTAATGCTGACTGTTCAACTGGCGAGAAATGTCATCTTGAATCGTGCGCGTGTTATAAGTGCGGTGATTCTGTGAAAAAAGGTCCTGAGGCGTGTGATCCTCCTGGCAGTGATTGTGATCTGGCTGGAGGGACCAAGGGTACGTGTGACAAGGATTGCGGTTGTGGTCCTAAAGTTTTGAGTGATTGCGGAGATGGAAAAGTTGTTTCGCCTGAGCAGTGTGATCCTCCTGGCGCGCCGACTTGCATCATGTCTGTGGGTGGAGGTTGCAATACTGTGGCCTGCCAGAATGATTGCACTTGTCCTGCTGGCGATAAGTGTCCTCCTGGATGCCCTGCTGAGTACTGCCCGCCTGTTGATGGGCTGATTAAGATCAACGCTCAGAGGTATGGCGGGTTTGGAGTTGGCACTCAGTACTCCCAATATGGAGCTTGCTGGGATGCGTGCATTGGCAAGGCAAATATTCCGGGCACGATTATTGGTGATAATGCGTTGGTCGCTCCTAATGGATACTGTTATGAAGTATCTGGAGTTTCAGCCATTGGTGGAACACCTACAGTTGTGACTACTTCAATTATTGGTTACTCGTATGTTTGTGATGGCAATAATCTGGTAGGATATTTTCCGTCAGGCTCGCCGAAAAAATGTGTTGAGCAGAAGAAGGCCTGCCCGCCTAACACTGTCTGCACGATGACTCCTCTTGTTGCTCCGGGTGCGAAGTGCGCGCCTGCTCTTGTTCCTCCTACGGCTGTTTCAATCTGTGGCAATGGTGTCAAAGAGGCTGGCGAGCTGTGCGAGAAAGCTTCTGAATGTGCTCCGTTGGCTAATTATAACGTTGTCTGTATAAACTGTGCTTGCAGTTATACTCCTGCGCAAACCTCAGAAACCACTCTGGGAACGTATAAATGGGTGCAGAGTGTTGTTGTAGGAACTCCTCCTGGAGTGTGGTGCGTTAGTGGCACTTGGCCGGGACAGGCTTGCGCGACTCTTGGAGCGCAATGTTTGTATAGTGCTGCAGTTACCCCTCAACTCAAGCTTACCTGTACTTCTCAGACCGCTGCTCCAACAGAGCGGGCTGTCGGCACTTATAGAGTGGTTTCAGGTTGTTATTACATCGCAACATCTGGCGGTACGATATGTCCTGCAGCCTGTCCTGCTGGTACTGGAACGAACTCGCCTTGTTATCAGATCGGTCATAAGTGTTCTACTCAGGGTCTTAGCTCTGCCATTGGTTCAGTCATGGAATGCAAAGCCTGATGAGTAATTACTTCACAGTAAAGAAATATTTATATATGCGTGTTTTTCTGTAGACTGTATGAGCGAATATATGTGGGGCGCATTTGTTGTTATCGTCATCATAGCGTTCAGTATCGCCGGTGCTGCCACTGTCCTGAAAGTTATTGAGGGCAAGAAGGAGTGCAGGGTCAACAGCGACTGCAATGCTGACAATTATTGCGGAAGCGATTTCAAGTGCCATGTATTTCCAACTATTGAGAACACTATTGTGAAGAATGACTGGACTGTTCCTGCTGCGATTGTCGGCCTTGCTATTGTTCTTGCCGCGATGATTTTGAGAAGGAAGCAGGAACAGCCTAGGCAGTTTTACTGATGGCATTTGGACAGCTTTTTGAAAATTCATTGAGAATTCTTGAGCCTAAGTTTGAGAGCGGAAAGCTTCCGCTCCCTGAGATTTCTCCAATCATTGTGCGGTCAACAAAATATGACGCTCACATGGGCAAACTTCTCATGGGTACTGAACAGGAGGCTGGCGATTGCTCCGCGCTTTTGAAAACCTGCTTCATTGGTAAGGCTGCAAGCAGTTACATTCATCATTCTGTTAACAGGGAAATATTGAGATTATTGTCTGGGAGCATGCAGAAGTTTAAGGACGCGCAAAAGCATGGTTTTGAAGCTTACTGGTTGAAAAGCAATAAGCGCGAGTATGAATTGCTGTTCCATTTGTGCACGCTCGTCTCTACGTATGGCGGGCTGGTATTTGTTGAGACTCAGCATGATAAGGCAAAAGCAGAGGAGTTGAGCAGAAGTTTTTATGCGCAAGTAAGCAACTCTGTTATCGGAAGCATAATTTTCGAGAATAAAGGTATTCTGCCTTTCGGTTCTTTGGAAGCCACTCTTTGGTACGCTAAAGGGAATCAGTGGCTTTCTAGACTGGCTCGTCTAACGACAAAGAAAGGATACGAGGTCATCGCAAGAGAAGCCGGGCTTGACAGTGCTCTTCTTCAGTGATTCCAGCTTGAAAGATCGGCTTGTTTGACGATTGGCTTTTCTTCTTTATGGCTTGCTCCTTCGAATAAGGGTATGCCGTAAACTCCGTCGTATCCTGGCTTCCATTTTGCCTTGCTCGCTTGTTCTATCGCATTTGCTATTTTTTGGTCGACGTGTTTAGCAATCTCTGTCGCTTTTGCCGATAATACTGAGAGTTCATTTCCGAACGCGCTCGTTAATTTGAAGTATTGCTCCCAAACTTTCTTGCTTGCTATTGGAGAGCCTATTATGTGTGATATGATTTCTGACAGCGGTATGAGGTTTCTGTACGGCTTGGCGTTTGCCGGCTTTTCTCTGTCTGCCAGTTCTTCTACTCTGCTCGCCACTCCTATCGTCATTTGTTTTTTGCAGCCCGGGCAGATTTTTTTCATTGCCAGGCTTTCTTTTGGTGACAGGCATGTTCCGCAGCTTCTGTGCCCGTCATAATGGTATTTTCCTTCTTCCGGGTAGAATTCTATTGTCTCGACGATATTATTCTCTTTGATCGCTTTGATTAGTTCTGCAAAGCTTAGTTCTTTCATGTCAAATACTGTTGCTTCTCTTCCTATGCGCCAGGGATATGCTGAGTGTGAGTCTGAGCTGCTGATTAGTGCGACGTTGTCCAATTGTGACAGCCTTCCGTTCATTCCTGGGTCTGAGCTGAGCCCGGTTTCTATTGCGTGGATGTGTTTTGTTTGGTCTTTGAAGCATTCTTGCAGGGAATTGAATCCCGACATGCTTCCGAAGACTGAGAACCATGGTGTCCAGGCGTGTGCTGGGATTATTTCTATTTCTTTGCTTATTTTTTTTAAGTCTTCTACGAAGTCAGGGCATGGTATGTTGAATATTGGTCTGCCGTCGTAGTCCAGTCTTCCTTTTTTGCCGAGATACTCTACTATCTGGTCTGCGACTTCAAAATTTGGAGCGAGAACTACGTTGTGGACTCTTCTTCCTTTGCCGTCTTGTGAGTAGATGAGTGAGAGTTCTGTTTGCAGTGCGAATGGAAAGTTTGTTTTCGTCATCAATATCCCTTTTCCATTGTCTGTCAGGTTTTGTTTTAGTTCTGGAAGCCACTTTGGATGCTGGAAGTCGCCTGTGCCGAGCAGTGTGAGCCCTTTGAGTCGTGCGTATTTCTCTAGAGTTGGCAATGTGATGCTCTTTGAGCATGCCCGTGAATATCTGCTGTGTAAGTGTAAGTCTGCTGTTACGTTCATGGTGTTTTGTGCATCAGTTATCTTTTTATACCTTTATATTTTTTAGAATATGATATGAAGCTTCAGAAGAGAGTGAGCGAGTTCGTTGGATTTCAGGTTGTATCGATGATTGCCCGCGCGATTTATATCACTGGCTTGACTGCTTTGATTCCCTTGATGCCGATGGTGCTTTCTCCTCAGCAGGCGATTGTCGCTAAATACGCGTTTGGCGCTGCTCTTGGCTTGATTTTGGCTGGCTTTTTGCTTGTTTTCTGGTTCACTGAATCCAAGAGGGTTGCGCTGAAGGCATTGGGTTTTATGACGCTGATTCCTGGCTTGCTGGCAGTCATATTTTCTTTTATGGGGCCCCGCCGTATGGCTGGTTTTTTGAGTTCGTTTGGTGAAGCATCGCCTTATTTGGAGAAGTGGGCTGAATCTTATGTTCCTAACGCGTGGCTGCTGGCAGGAATTTATATTATTGTTGGCGTATTATTTATTTGGATATCTGAGAAAGTGCGGAAATAATTTCTTTTCGTAGTTTGTCTATTCCTGTTCCTTCTTTCGCGCTTACTTCTATTGCGTTTTTGAATGTTGCGCCCGTGTCTGATTTGTTCGACACTACTATTACTGGCTGTGCGAATATTTTTTTTATTTCGTTGAGCAGGTTTCGTTGGTCTGGTACCGGGTATCCGCATTCTTCTGTTGGGTCTATGACGAAGACTATGATTGTCGCTAAATGCTTGAGTGCGAGTATTGCTTGTCTTTCGATCGCGTTTCTTTTTTCTAAGGGCCTGTCCAGGAGTCCTGGCGTGTCTACGTACTGGTTTCCTTCTGCGTCATAGCCTAAATTCAATGTCTGTGTTGTGAATGGATAGGTGGCTGTTTCTGGTTTGCTGCCGGTTAGCGCTGCAAGGAGTGTGCTTTTTCCGACGTTTGGCGCGCCGGCGATCACTATCGTGTTGATTTTCGTTTTAAGTGACGGGTATCTTTTCATTATTCTTCTGCATTCTTCCAGATATGTGAGGTTTTCTTTGATTTGTTTCATTACTGAGCTGGTTCTGCCTGAGAATGCTATTCTTAGCTTGTTGAAGTGTCCTAATCTTGTTGTCAGTGAGAGTTCTTTTGTGTACTTATGTAGAAGTCCGGTTATCTGTTTTTGCGCCCAGTTTACTGCTCCGAGGCTTTGCTTGAGCATGACGTAGTCGATTGTTGCTTTGACTAGTTCTTGGTAGAATGGCGCGAGTTGGTCAAAGGAAGGAAAGCTCTTGACGATTGTGCCGAGGCTGTTGATGAGTGTTTTTCCTACTGTTTCGACGCGCGCGATTTCTATTCTTTTGCTTCTTGTTGCTTTGTTTGGGCTGGTGGTGGCTTTTCGTGCTTCTCCGGCCGCCGCCATGCCGTTCTTGAACGCGGTGTCTAGGTATTTCTGGTAGTCTTCTACTTTGCCTAGTCCCTGGAGGTTCATATATTAGAATTCCAATAATGGCTTTTTAAATGTGATGGTTGGCCTGCAGCGCCCGCTGAGCGAGCACCGGTGCAGGCGTTGCAAGCCGTTATTTTCTCAAGTAGAACTTGTTAAAGTGCGTATCGTCTAGAAATCCGTAAAGTTTCCGGACTGGTCCGTAAGGTTTACGGATTTTTGAAGAATTTCCGAAGAATTTCCGTTAACTTTTCACTGTTCTAATCACTGCTCTGTTGCTGGTCGCTACCAGCGTGTTGGCTACGTACACGTCATACCATGCGATGTAGTCTTTTGCTGCGAAGCCTCCGATGTATTCGTCGAACTGGTAGCCTTTTGCAAAGCTGACGTATCTTTCTTTGTAGATTATTGGGACGATTTCGCATGCTGGCGCTGCCGTTACTTTGTATAATTCCGCGCAGAGCACGACTTTCAGGTATGGCGTTACGTCTTCGAAGTATGGTCCGAAGCTTCCGGCAAAGGTTTTCAATTGGTCGTCTTTGATTGGGATGAAGTTTAGCCCTTCTTGGTATGTTGTGGATTCTGGCACTCGGATTTCATTTACCCAAAAGCTGGTTTCTTGCGGATAGACTTTTTCTGCCTGGACTCCTGGTGCTAATGGTGGTGCTGGTTCTGGCGCTTTTTGTGTTGGCGTTTCTGGCTGTGATACTGGTGCGCGTGGTGTTAGTTCTTGTTGTGCTGGTGGCGGTGGTGCTGGTGTTGTTGTTATTGTTGAAGGCTCTTTGACGGCAATTATGAGCAAGAGAACTATTATGATTGCCAGCGCTGCCGTTATTATGAATGTTTTGCCCATGCTGCGACTATCATGTGCACTCGTGCGAACGCGAGTGCTGGTACTGTGATGAATAGTATTATTGCGAGCGTGATTAGCGGTTGTGTTTGCGCCCAGTTGTATGGCAGTGTGAGGGCGATGAATGTGATGAGCGCGTTGACCATGAATGCCGGCAGTATTGTGGCGACATGTTTTATTCCGTAGTTGAACGTGTTTTTAAAGGTTTGTTGTGCCGGTATGAGGGCGAAGCTTATTTGTGAGAAATAGTAGATTGCTAGTAGTGCGAGCCACATTGTTATGCTTGCTCCTATTGAGCTGATGATTGGGATTATGGTGGCTGTGCTTCCTGTTGCTATGCTGTAGATTGTGAAAGCTATTAGAGTGGCGAAGAACCAGAACAGGCTCATCAGCGAGAATTTTAGCGCGTGCGTGCCGAATGGCATTTTGGGGAGTACGCTTTTGTGCGAGAAGTACCATACTGGCGCTTTGAATACGATCCATGCTGCGAACGTGCTTAGGAGGAATAGTATTATTGATGTGATTAAGATCTTGTATTCCTGCATGAATTCTTTGTTTTCCATCAGTATTGAGTCGAGCTGGTATAATTCTGATTCCGGTATTTTTTCTACTTCTTGTGACATGATTTCTCCTGCTCTTTGCACTGCCTGCGCGCTCGGCTCGAAGAACGCGAAGCTTATCTGCACGAGGACAAATAAGAATATGAATTCGAACAGCATTGCCAATATCAGATATCTCTTGTTGGCGATGAACGCCTTCCAGGCTTTTGGCAGGGTGGTGTTAAGGATCATCGGCTGGCCATGTTTCCCATTTCGCTGCTGCACCTGTATTTATGCATGCGTTTTGGTTACTACGTATTGTTATTGTACTTCCTGTACGTCCTTTGACAGTACTAACCAGCCCAGTGTTGCTGTTTATATACTGGGCATCTGCCTCATTCACAGTGATTTCAAAACTTGGAGTGTAGCTGAAGGTTGGTGCATACCATTGTGATGCTCCTTTATCACCTGCAGCATCAGGATCATAGCATCTGAATCTTGGCTTGAATGTTTTGCAGTCACTTGAGCAGTAACCTTTCTCGACACTGAATATTCCTGGCTCGTCGCAATCAGTTCCTGCCAGTGTTCCGCAGTAGGCGTCGCCACCAATGTATTTAACGTAGTCGAGACCTCCACGCATACCAGTCATTACTTTTCTGCCTTGTGTGTCGAACTTGACTATTTTTATCGACCCGTCAGTTTGTGCTGTTCTGTCGCCAGTAGTCCATTCCAATGCGTATGTTGTTCCTGGATACCCGATGATTGGATCTTTGCGCGCGATTACTTTCTTCCTTGAAGCGTCTTGCCAGTCACAGATTTCTCCTGAATCGATTTTTCCATCTCCGCAATTGCCTACAGCTGGAATCGCTCCTGGCGCTCCAGGTGCTACTGGCGCCATAGATCTATCTACTTTTATTATTTTATCCGCTCTTGGCACAAGCAAGCTTTCCATTTGTGTCCCGTATGTGTACCATGGACCATCATTATGGGATATAACTTGAGTTGTTCCAATAATTTTACCGCTATCGACAACTTCGCTTGTGGCATACCATGTCGCAGCACCTTGGTATTTGGTGTCAATTTCTACATTGCAGTATTTTCCTACTTTGATAATGTGATTTCCATCTCTGCTATTGTCGAAATATTTGAATGGTTGTGCACCTCCCTCTGCCTCTGCTTGTTGGTTGCTTAAAAGGCCTGGAAGTTTATGTGGTGGATGATGTTTTCCAAGATCAATATATTCGACTTCCCAGTTGTTTTCATCATTATAGAAAATTCTTTTGATTCCAATGTATTCCTCCTCTATGGCGTTTCCTCCAGGATCTAGGCTTTCCGTCACTGCGCGTACAAATGTTTTTCCGGGTGGCGGTATGTGTTCGAACGTGCTGTTTTCCGGCCAGAGGGTGTTGATTGATCCTCCGAGTACGTTTTTGCCGTAGTTGAAGCCTGGTATGGCGTCTACAAATGCACAGAAATTGATTTCGTTCTGATCTTTTTTCGGCAATTTTTCTAAATCATATTTACTGAGGTATGCTATGACGTTTCTGCGTTTGGCTTCGTCAGTGATTTGCGCTACAGATGCCAGCGTTACACAGCATTCTTTCTTTCCTGCATCTTGTTCTGCTTTCGAACAGGTCCTGCTGACTTTTTCTTGTCCTAAACCTTTAACGCATTCTTTCAGGCACGTTGCTGGCTTTATGCACTCGACTTCTGCTGTGCTAGAAAATGAAGGGACTGTAATTCCTTTTACACTGTATCCAAAATATACCTCACTTGTATCCGTGATTGCCTTTTTGAAATTGAATGTTGCAACGCCGCTTTCTTTTGAGTACGATTTTGTTGCGGAAACGTCTTCGTTGCTGAAAAGTATATAATAAGAGTCTAAGTCTGCTTCGTCAAGCAGGGGTACTTTTATGGTGAATTCTTGTGTTTGTCCGGCTGGGAAGAAGATGCCTTGGCCCTCTACAAGTGGTTTTCCTCCAGCAAGTATCAATGGTGGGGAAAGCCTTGCCTGGCAGCACATGTCATCTTTGTTTAAGCAGGCCGGCATTTTTCCTTCAACATCCCTGACTTCTTTCCAATAACCGCCTTGTGGGCATGCGAATTTGAAACAGCTGGTTGCGATACCGCCATCAGAAGAATAACCCACCTCGCAGTTTTCCTGTTTGGCTAATTTATTGAGTGTCATTATGGCATTTATTTTGAGGATGTTTAGCCCCTCAATTTGCTTGATTGCTTTGTCTAGTTGTTCTCTGACTTCCTTAGGATCCGGAGGAGCGTCAAGCGCTATGTTTTTGAGTTCGCTCTTTACTTCACCCAGAATTTTTATTACTGCAGGCGTGCCTGCTATTGGTATTCTTATCTCATGCCCTAACTCTTCAGAGAAATCTATTTCAATCTTGCCAAAGAGTATTTCATTAACATCTTTTGGTGGTTTGACGTCTTCTTGTTGTCCAATTGTGTACGCGTCCAGTGTTGCTTTCAGTTTTTTCTGTGCTGCTGTTTCTGCATCAATAATTGATTGAATTAGTATAGTATTAGCTGTTTCTCCATCATCTCTGCGTCTCATTTCGTCTATCGTTCTTTCAGGATACCCAATGTGCTTTTTCTTAACGAGCTGTTCAATATATCCTTGTTCGCTCTTTAGCATGAAGCGTATGTCATCTCTTAGCTTCATGAGTTTTTCATATCCTGTTAGTGCTTCTGCGCAGCACTTTGTGGTGGATAATGGGCATGCGAGTTTGTGTTCTATCTTTGTTCCTTCTGCTGTTGTTTCACTCCAGCTCGTCACCGGTACTTGTTTTCCTGTGCATTCTTGTACGCATTTGAAGCTTTTTTCTTCCTTTGCTCCGGAGCAATTGTTTTCCTTCGGCAGCGTGTAGCACTTTTGTTCTGTTGCGGTGAAGCATTGCCGTCCTGCTGCTGGCTGCCAGGCAGGGTTTACTGTTGTTAGATTCTTTTCAGAGCAGGTGTAGAACCCGTCTGGTTCTTCTTGTCCTGGAGATAGCGGGCATGGTTTTGTTTCAACTTTGACGTATTTAGAGAGGGTTTCGTTCAGGCGTATTTTTTCTAAGATTATGTCGTCCATAAGCGCTACGTATGCTCGGAGAGTTGTTCTTAGTACAGAGTCTCCTGGTGGTGGCAATGCTGCAATTTCTTTTTTGATTTCGTTTGATGCGTAGATGATGTTTTCCGCCGGGTTTATGTCCGTTTCTCCACTCATATCCAATTGTTTGAGCCTGTTGTGCAAGTTTACGATTGGTGGCTTCAATTCCTTCTGAATCTCTTCCGAGGCTTTTTCGAGTTTGAGAATGGTTTGTTGCAATTGTCCTGCGTGTTGCAGTTCGTTTGCTACGATCGTGTCAGAGTATCCTGATATTTCGGATACTCTTAAGTCCAGTTTTTGCTGTTCTGTCAGGAATCTTTCCATCATCTTCTTGTCATTGTTTTCTTTTCTGATCATGTCATCTAGAACTCTGGCAAGCTCTTTTATGATTTCGCTTGGGGGCAGTATTCCTTTTTGTCTGTCCACGAGTTCTTTGAAGTCTGTATCATCGTTGGCTGCGCAGACTATGCTGAGTGGTAATTCCACCATGCCTTCTTGTCCTGTCATTGGGTCTAGTGTTACTTGTTCTGTTGGCTGTCCGTACTTGTCTGAGTCGAAAGCGGTAAACCTTATCTTGAATGGTTGTGCCCTTAGCCTGTCTGCTCCTTGGCAGGGTGTTGCTCCTGGTATTTGTCCGAATCCGATGTAGACTTCATAGCTTCCAGTCTGTCTTGCTGCTGTTGAAGGTCTTACGTCTGTGAGCCTGACAGTAATTGTTTTGCCTCCATCTTGACAGATTATCTCGCCGTTTGCCAGAGGTGTTGGTCCGCTGCATATTTGTCCTACTTTTGCAAAGCCTGTTGGCGTTTCTCCGGGTGTTGTTCCTTTGTGTACTGCGTAAACCTGGTTTCCTCCTTGTAGTTTGAGTTCTATAACGTATTGTCCTGTCGTTGGAATTCCTTGTTCTACGATTTTTGCGCTGCTGCGTTCTATTATCGGAATCGATGCGCCTTTAACACCTTCTGCGCTGATGAACAATTCATGCACTTGCGCTCCGCCTGGTCCTTCTCCTCCGAACCATTCTTTTTTGATCACGAGCGGGTATTGGGACTTATCAGGACCGATTGGTTTTACGTAGTCTCCGTTGGTTGTGAGGAGCAATAGTGCTGTGGCGTTGTTGGTTTCTATGACGTGTCCGGATGGGTTGAGGATGTCGAACTGCAGGTGTTTGGCGTGTGATTCTTGTCCTGGGTAGTCTTGTTGTATTTGCAGTTCCACGTCCAGGTTGTCTTTGACCGCAAAGACTTCAGTAGGTATTTTGTGCGGATAATTGGCTTTGGCGCTTTTGAATCTTATTGCGCCTTCTACTTCTCCGAAGCTGCATCTGAAGCTTTGTCCTAGAGGGTCAAACCTGCAGAATGCCGGCACTGTGCCCGGCCCTCCTGTCAGTCCTATGCTGCAGGGGTCTGTTTGTCCTGGTGTTATTTTTCCGGTTTTGCCCTCTTTGTAGTAATATTTGAGGTATGCTTTGTCGTATCGGATTTGTGATTCTTGCGGGCCTGCTGTCATCGTGTAGAATATTTCCTGGCTTATTATGTCGTTTTTCTTGATTCGCGTTGGTAGTTCTTGCGGCATGATTACTACGTCGCGCGGTGCCGTGCAGTCGCACTTTCCTCCTTCAAATCCTTCTGATTCTTTGCAGTGGAAGCCTCCTGAGCAGACCAGGTGCAGTTCTACGTCTATGTCTGCTCCTGCTGCTATGAACGCTCCGAAATGGTAGACCCATGTTGTCAGTCCTGGCGGTCTTGTTGATGGATTGAATGATACGAATCTTCTGTTGCATGGCATGAGTAGTGCTTGGCTGTCTATTGGGATGGTGTCTATTGATTGGTCGAATATTGTTCCTAAGTCAAAGTTCCACGTTCCTGTGAAGGCGAACATGCATATGGAATGCACGAGTTTTCTGTCGACGAATGTTGCTTTGTACATTCCTGAGTCTCCGTATCGTGATTCTACTGAGCGCGACATTTCTGTTCCTGCTGATGTCAGCGCTCCCATGATGTCTCCTGGTCCTTCTCCTCGTGCTCCTCCGCTTCCTGGCGAGCCGAACTTTTGTGTGAAGCATGCCAGGACTTCATAGAGTAAGTCGCAGACGTATTTGCTGATGATTGCCTGGCAGACTCCTGCTTCTCCGTCGCCTGTCAGCAATATCGTGTTGACGCAGTTGCGGACTTCTATCATGATTTTGCGCCAGAGTTTCAGATAGCCTATGATTGTTGGGAAGCAGAGGCATCTAATGGAATTTATCAGTCCTTCGCCCGGCCTTATTATGTATTCTCTGTCCGGCGAGCCTATTTTTGCTGCTGCTTGTGAATAGACGTCTTTGCCGTTTGCTCCGCACCTGGTGTTTTCGCCATAGCCTGCTTCGCTGCACAGGTATGCTGTGAAGCGGTCATAGAATCCTGGTTCTACTGCATTTTGCTGGTGCTTGTTGATTTGGTCTGGCGTGAAGAATTGGTCTTCTATTGATATTTTTGTGTCCGGAAGCTCTATGCCTTGTAGTTTTGCCGAGACAGCGTGTCGTCTTTCGTCCATGATTCCTTTGCTTTGGTCTGTTCGGTCAAATTCAACTGTTTCTACTACATAGCCTAGTTTTATCTCGTATTCTTTTGCTTCTTTTTTTGGAATCATGAGTAAATACATGAACCTTTCTTTCTGTCCTGCAAGGCCGAGTCTCGCCTGCATGCTGTTTGCTTTTTCTGGTCCTCCTTCGAATGGAACTACTGGTATTGTTTCTGGTGTTTGCTGTCCTTCTTTGTCGCAGAATCCTGCGGCCGCGTTCAGCAATTTGCTGCATTGTTCCTTATCAGTGCCTCCGAGGGGGATTTCGTTTTTGTTTCCTTTTTGTTCTGCGAGGCAGGTGCTTTCTTTTATTTCGTCAAAAGTGTCCAGTCCTGAGCCTAGTGCTGAAGTTCCGCATGCTGAGCTCCATTCTTGCATGTATTCGTACCCGCAGCATTCCGGCGATGCTGGATGGAGTCCTGCGCAGCTCGTGTCTGACTGGGTTGTTTCGTCTGTCGTGTCGTCTTGGTGTTTGAGCCAGTCTTTGTAGATGTCTTCTATCTGGTTTGTTGTGAAGAATTTGCTTGGAGGTATTTTGCGTGCTGCTTTTGGGCCTGATTTCGCGGCTATATCTTCCTCTTCCTGTGCTTTTATCTGGTTTTTCTTCATCCAGGCCGCGCAGTCGCTTCCTGTGTTGACTGCGCCGCCTACTTTTTGTCCGTCTTTGAACTGTCCTGGGTCTTTAACAGTGACTGGAGTTATTTTTTGTCTTCCTTTTGTTTTTAGGTAGTATTGCAGGGATGGCGCTGTTGGGCACATGACTCTGTCGCAGATTTGCCTGTATGTTCTTTCAAATTTCCTTCTGTTGTTTTTCCATTCTGCGCATGTTTTGCAGTTGTCTAGCGATTCTTCCTGGCCCGCGTATTCTTTTTCGCACGCGCCTATTTCTGCTACTTCCTGCTTGAACGCGCCTCCTCCGCCGGCAATTGCTTCAAATTTTTTGTACTCGCAATTGTATTTCTCCAGGAATATTGGCACGAATGACAGGAACGTGCTTGCCACGCATGCGTAGAACAGGTACTTGCCGATTGTTTCTATTGGCGTGATTATTTTGTCTATTGTATCTATAATTGTTGTTAGTACGTCGCTTATGCCTCTCAACAGGCCGGATGGTATGTAGTCTGGCGGTATTCTTTTGTCTATGGCTACTTCGATGTTTATGCACGTTCTTTGTACTCTGTTGATGAGTTTTTTGGGCTCTATTGTTCCGGCTTTCTGTTCGGGCAGGTATCCTAGTTGTTCTACTTCTTCCTGGAATGGTATTTCGAGCTCGAGGAACAATCGCACGCATCCGAATCCTGGCGCGAGGCAGTCGCCTTCTCGGTGGCGCGAGATTCTGTCTTCCCGGTTGTACATTGTGGCGTTGCCCGGCTCTTTTTCTTCCGCGAGTTCTTTGTTTTTCTCTGGCAGCGCCCACGGGTTTTCTATTGCTTGGAAGTTTATCTGGACGTATCCTGCTCCTGTTGGTTTTTTGCCTTTCTGCGCTCTGACTGGAGGAGTGTACGTTGTTACAAGTCCGTTGTCGTATTCTTTTTGGAATTCCGGCGCCAGGTTCATTTTTTTGACGCGGATGTCTCTTGGATTGATGACTGCGCCGTATCCTCCTTTGTATTCATAGTTGAATGCCAAGCCGAGCTGCTGGATTCCTTCTATCAGCAGTCTTGGATTGAGGATTTCAGGCATTGGCTCTGTCATTTGAACGTTTATCCACGTTCCTGACCCGCAGAGCGCGTACTCCATTTCTGTTTCATCCGAGCTTGTTTTGAGTCCTGCCGCGTCTATGGCTTCCAGCCTGATCTTGCTTTTCCAGCTGATGCCCGTGTCAAGCGAGCTTCTTGTTTGTTCTGCGGTGTAATTGATTGACCTTTCTAGTTTTACTTTTATGGAGAACGTTCCGTCTTCTGCTGTTGGCTCTGTTTTTTGCGGTTTGCCGTTGACGAATGCTGTTACGCTTCCGCGCTCTGAGAGTTTTCCTTTTACAGTCACTTCTTGTGTGTAGCTGGGCGAGATTTGTTTGAGGTTTGTCTCAAGGATTTTTGGCGGTCCTGTGTCGTATAATACTCTTTCTTCCGTTAGTGATTTGTAGCCTGCTTTGTCCACTGCTGTGAACGTGATGAAATTCTCTCCTTCCTGCAATGGCACAATTATGTCTTTTTGTCCTGCTTCGAGCGCGTATGTTTGCTTGGCTTTTTCGCAGGAGAATAGTTTTTCTTGTGCCGGCTGTTCAGCGTTCTGGCCAGGAGGCGTTTGCACTGTGAGTATGTCTGAAATGTCGCTTTCTACGCATTTGTCGTTTACCGCGCTGATTTGGTATTTGTATTGTTTTCCCGCTCCTACTGTCGTGTCTGTGTATTGTGTTGTTGTTGTCACGGCTATTTTTTTGTCGTTTCTGTAAACTCCGTACTCTTTTATTTTCGGGACTTCCTTCCACGACAAGTCCACTCTGTTGGCTTCTGTTTTTTCTGCTTTGAGTTCTGTTGGCCGTAATGGTTTTTCGCCTGTTGGCTTTGCGAGTTCTACTGTGAGGTTGACTGGTTCTGAGACTTTGATTTTTGCTGTTGCTGTTTGATTAGTAACTACTGTTGGTAGCGTGACGTTCATTAGTGGCGGCTGGTCGTCGACGTCTACTTGGTAGTCTGCTTCTGCTGTTTCCGCTCCAAGCGTTGATTTGAATTTGATCGTGTTTGCCGCTTTGAGCAATTGTATGTTTTTGAAGAGGAATTCGCCGTCAGCCACCTCATCTTTTCTGACTTCCGCTCCATTAACAATGACTGAGACTGTCGCTCCTGGCCTCGTGCTGCCTGGGATGTCTAGTTTTGTGCTTTTTGCGTATCTTGGAATTGTCGCTTGTATGTAGAATGTTCCTGCCACAAAGCTTTCTACTGGCGTGCTTTTGCAGTTTCCTGCCGTGTCGCAGCTGGTTATTCTGTAGTGGTGTTTAATGCCTGGTGTTGTTTGGAGCGTTAGAGAGTGCGCTGTTTCCATGTCTGCTTTGTTGGCGACTTGGTCGAGCGTTGTCGTGTTTCCGTAGTCTATTTTGCTGTTTGACGCTTCATCTGTTGTCCACGTGACGATTGTCTGCGGTCCGTGCGTTAATTGCACCGTGCTTATCGCTGGAGGTGTTGTATCTCTTGTTGGTTCTGCGAATGACATGGATTGCGCATCAACGATGGGCAGCATGATGACTAGCCAGATGATGAAAAGTGCTATTTTGCAGTGTATTTTTGTCATGTGAACGTTGGTTTCAATGCCACGTGATATGGCCTGTCGTCCAGGTATTTTCCCCGTTCGTAGAGGAAGACGAACATTCCTGCTTGTCGGAAGCCTTCTTCTGGCCCTGGATTGGGCCTGTATTCTACCGCGTGGAATATGACGTTTGTCGCGCCTGCTAGTTTGTCGTCTTCGTATTTGATGCTGATGTTTTCGTAGTGGTAGCCTCCGACTGGATTGTTTCCTTTGAATACGATGATGTCAATGTCGTAGTATGCGTCGCCGTAGACAAACTCTATTTCGTCTTTGGTGATGTTTTCTATTTCAGCGAGCTGGTATGCTCCTTTTTCTTGGGTTGCTGTGAATGCTTCTGCGCTGGCAGGGTATGATTTGTATTGGTCAAATGTTTCGCCTCTCAGGCTTACTGAGACTGTCGCGTGCATTGTCTTGGTGAACCTGCTGTAGGCTTGTTCTTCGAACCATCTCTTGCCGCTTGCTTTTGTAGGGTTTTCTTTGTTCACCTCTTCGTAGTATGGGTGCATCATTATTGTGTAATTCATTTTTTTGAGTTTTGTCATTTGTATTTCGACGTTCTCTTTGCTGGCGTATTCTCGTTTTGGCACGTAGCCTTCTTTGCTCGCGATTAGTGCGGGGTTGCTGCAGCCTGCTGGCAGGTATGTGTTCAGCCTTATCGCTCCTGAGCCGTCGCTGTACGTTTTGCCGAGCATGCATTCTTGGTTGACGCACTGGTAGGTGATGTTGACGTCTTCAATTTCTACTGATACAGGAATGCCTTCTTCGAATCCAAGCGCTCTGACGTCTACGCGCTGTGTTCCTGGTGTTGAGCAGAATTCTGCTCCTGTGTCCGGGATTATGAAGCGTTTTAGTCCGAAGAAGGTTCTGCTTTCTTCGTTGTCTTCTATGATTACTGGGAATGCCATTTGGAAGTTGAAGCCTTCATTGTTGAACGCAGTGTCATCTCGTATGACGGTTTTTACTGGGTAGATTAAGTCGTAGGCGAAGTGCCATTGGTTGATGCAGAGGAAGCTCAGGTATTTTCGCGCGCCTTTCATTTGCGCCGTGCTTAGTACTCCTCCGCTGCTCGGCTGTGCGTTGACGTAGAGCGTCCATTCCGGCTGGTAAATGAATGCCGCTTTGAGGTCTGTGCTTTTCGTGCCGACGTCAAACTTCATTCTGTTCATTTCGAACGCGTCTGGTGGGGGGTTTTCCGGCCAGTCCGGCTCTTTTTGCGCTTCCAGGTCTTTTCTGATGTCTTGCGCAGCGTCTTTCAGCTTTTCGTATGTTCTTTCTGATTCGAGCGGCGGCGGATAGTTCGTATTAGCGACTCTGATGTATGGGAAGTTGTAGTAGAGCATGAGTTTGATTTCTTGTTTGACTTGCTCGATGTGCCATTTTTTTGCTCCGCAGCTGAACTCCATTCCTGAGACTGGTATGCGCTCGTTTGAGCTGATGAGGTCTATTGTAAGGTTTTCAAACCAGCCTTGTTTGTTTTCTTCCTGCATTATTTTGCTGGCTAGTTCCCATGCTGGTTTGATCTTGACTTGGTAGTCTGTGACGAATTCGTTGAGTTCCGATACTCTGTCTTGTGTTTTGATTTCCAGCTGCCATTTCACTTCGATTATCACGTCGCTGTCCGTGAACGTCACAACCGGGAGTATGTCGCTTTTTGGAGTGACCTCAAATCTTTCTGTGAATGATTCGAAGTTGTTTACGCAGTCTGGCAGGTTTTGTTTCACGTAGAGCGCGAGTGCGCGCTGCATGTTGTCCAGTGTTGGCGTTCTGTCTTCGCCTTCAAAGTACCACATGGCTGTTTTTGCTATGCCTAACGGGTCTGAGCTGATGTGCGCGTGCGGGTTTCTGTCGATTATTGCTGGTATGTCGATGAATCCTCCTTGTGCTCCGAGGATTATGATGCCGTCTTTGCCTATTTGGTCGATGCACGTTGTTACGTAATCATTGATTTGTTGTATGTCTTCGGGCACCGCAACTATTTTTTTGATTGGCGCAATTGTTCTTGCTTGGTAGAAGTATATTGCCACTCCAGCGCTCAGCAGTATGACTATTCCGAGTATTATGAATATCGTTATCTGTGCTTTCCTTCCTCTTTTTTTCATTTTTACTTGAATTCTTTGACTATTTCGTATATGTAAATTCGCAGCCATGCGATGAACAGTATGACGAATACGATTGAGACTGGTTTTATCCAGCTGGTTGTTTGCGCCAGCCTGTAGAGCTGGTAGAGGATGACGTACGTTACGAATGCGTACGAGTATGGTACGATGAACCTGTGCACTCGCGCTATTCCCCATGCTATTCCGTTGCCTATGCTGTAGCCTATTTTGTGCGTTTTCATGTACAACGTGTGCGTGATTGGCGAGAAGTATGCTGCTATGAAGAGCATTACTGTTATGGCTTCTTTGGAGTATGGTTGTTTTGACATTCCTATCATTAGGAGCGCGAAGAGTGGGAGCCAGACCAGCCACCAGCACGCGTTGAGTCCTGTGAATTTGATGAGGAATTTTTTGTTGATTTTTTGTTGTGTTATTGTTGTCCAGATCAGCGCTCGTGAGATTACATAAACGATGAATCCGAATAAGAGCGCCAGTGCTGCTGATATGAAGATGAAGTATACGAATCCTTCCAGCGCGTTTGCTGTCTGGCTTGCTAACACTGGATTCTGCATGCCTTCCTGCGTCAGGCTTGACTGCGCTTGGGCGATGGCCATTTTCGTCATTACTCTCCATTGGAGGAAGTAGACTGCTCCGAAGATGAAGAGCCAGTGCAGCGCTTCGTAGAGTGCTGTTATGACGAACGTTTTCCAGTTCTTCATGGTTTCGAAGTATTTGTCAAACATTTCTTGCGCGTGTTTTGTTGGCGCGATGATGAGTATTATTCCTACTATTCCGAGCGTTATCGCTCCTTCTTTGCCTAGATAGTATGTGAGTATTGCGATTGCTATCAGTGCTATGGCTATGAGTCTTGGTGTTGTAAGTAGTTTTTTGATTTTCATATTGTTCCTCCAGGCGCTCCTCCTGCAAGTGCGGGTGCTGGCGCTGCTCCTCCTCCTGGTTGTTGTGAGATTGGCGCTGGTGCAAGGCTTTCTTTGAACGGCACGCAGAGTTTGTTCACGATTTCTGAGCTCATTGCGCTTCCTGACGGGAGTCCTGGGTTGAATGTCAGGCAGACGTCGCTGTATTCTGTCGCGCTGAACTTGTAGATGTCGTCTTTGGCTGATTCCAGATGTTTTAGTACTGGTAATTTGGCGCCGGTAAACCAGTATGCCTGGCTTACTGCTTTTCCGTAGCTCGTGTTGAGCTCTTGCGGCACTCTTACGAAGAGAAGGTTGTACGTCATGTCGCTTTTTTCGCATTCTTCTCCTTCGCAGATTCCGTTGTTTCGGATGCTGTATTGTACGTGGTATAGTCTGATTTTTATTCTGCCGAGGACTTTTGGATCGAATGTTGCGTCTGTCAGGTTGAACAGTCTTCCTGAGATTACTGTTGTGTTTCCGAACATGTCAATGAGTTGTTGTCTTGTCATTCCAGCTACTTCAATTGCTGGCGTTTTTTCCGCGTTGACTACTGCGCTTGATACGAATTGTCCTCCTGGTCCTCTTCCTGATATGACGTTGTCTGCTTCTAAGTCGAAGATGCTTCCGCAGATGACTGACGTTAAACAATTGCTTATTCCTGCTGCTACGCAGAAGTCTTGTTTGATTTTTTCTTGTCTTGCTTGAACTTCTGCTGCGTGGTCTGGCCAGAAGAGTCCTGATAGTTGTCTGAGTCCTTGGTATTCGTAGTATCCTTGGACTGCCCGGTCAAGGCTTTGCTGCCAGGAAAGCGCGTACCATGCGTCTGCCCATCCCAGCGCGCCTGTTGAAACAATTTTTCCCGCAAGTTTTTCCCGGTTCTCGCGGGGTTCTACCTTGTCGAGGTTGTTTGTAGGCGGATTTGTTGATCCGTCTGGGTTAACAGTTATTTTGTAAATTGGTTTACCGTCTGAACCCGTTACTTCGATTTGGCTTACTTGTCGTTGTCCGAGTGGGTCTTCTTTTTTTCTTTCCCTGTAGTCAATATTCATCGTGGCTATTGAGTTGTCTTTCTTATCATAGACTACTTTAGTTTCTTTCGTGAGTACATTTCCTTTTACTTTGCCGTCTTTTGTCGTGCTTATTGACGCATACGTTGCTGATTCTGATATAGCTGAGCCTGGGAGTGGCTTAAATTTTCTATCTCCTTCTTTTGCTGTTCCTGCTTGTACTTCTGGATCATTTTCTGAATATCGCTCGCATGTCCATACTGATGAACCGCAGATGTAGGTTTGTGAACTTTGGGTTTTAGTGACTGTTTCTCTGCCTTCCGCATCTTTGGAGGCCACGACAACTACTGTGGTTTCTGTTTTATAATCTTCAAAAAGGTTATCTGCGTAATTTGTGTCTGTGTATTTAATCGCAACATTGCCACCAACTACCGCAACTTTTATTTTGGCGTCAGAAGGGATGGAGTTCGCCAGGCTTTGTGATATTTGTACTGCACCTTTTGGCGGTTCAGCTGTTGATCCCGGCTCTCGTCTTAATACCTGATCTCCGTACACGTAATATGTTGGCTGTCCGGGCTGTGCTCCTGGTGCTGCTGCTCCTGGCCCGCCTGGCTGCTCTGCTCCTCTGATTACGCTGAATCCTTTTGGCAATGCTGCTGGTGCGCCTGTTGTC
>CAZCCU010000010.1:0-9063 GCA_964497645.1 uncultured Methanosarcinales archaeon | reverse complement strand
TCGATTTCTTCCATTCTGTCGCACATTTCCGTTCCTACTGGTTTTCCGAATTCTTTTTTGGAGTCAGTCATTGCTTTGACTGAGCCTATGGCTTCTCCTATGATTGAGAGTGTTTTTGCCAGTCCGCATATGATGAACATGGTGCTTCCTTGTGAGTAGCAGGTTTGTTTGCACATCATTCCGATTGCGAGTTGGAATAATGCTACTGGGTCGGTGATGATGTTGAGGACTATGTCTATGAGTTGGTCGAAGAAGTTGAAGAATGGGATGAGTGCGAAGATTTGTCCCATGATGAACGTGCAGAATAGGTAGCCGTGCATTTCTTCGCAGAAGCTTGGCGGGTATCCTTCAAGTTTGACGTAATCGTGCAAACATACTGCTTTGAAGCAGTCTACTTCTCTCCATTTTTCCAGGTTGTAGATTATGCCGGGCAGGCAGAGGCATAGCGCGCTTAAGATTAGCGAGTCTTTTACAGTTACTCCGTAGTTCTTCGCGTCTGATGCCTGGACTCCTGTGTAGCTGGCGAGTGAGATGCTGTTGAAAAACTCTACGATGTCTTGGCACCATGGCACTCCTCCTCCGACGTATTTGGCGATTCCGGTTTTTGTGCCCATTGCTGCGCAGTTGACGATCGCGCAGATGGGATCGAGGAAGCTCAGTATGCCTTTGTAGGCTTCTGAGCCAGCTTCTTCTGATTCACACGTTGTTATTTTTCCAGCTTTGCATGCTTGTGCTGCCCCTGCTCCGATTACTGTGGCTGTTAGCGTGTCTTCGCAGTATCCCAGTATTACGGTTATCATGAACAGTGCGCCTACTACCGAGGTTATCATGACTTTTAGCTGGCAGATAAGTTCTCCATAGTAGAGTATTTTTCTGAGGTCTGTCAGCCAGGTCCAGCCTGCGAGCCCGTCGTCGAACGAGTTTTGTATTTCTTCGTCAAGGTTTTCGTTCATTTCTCCCAGCGGGCTTTTGCCGAAGGTGAGTGTGATGTTTGCCGGTACTGTTTGCGGTGTTTGTGAGACAAAGAAGTGTGTTTGGTTTCCTGCCGTGACTTTTCGTTTTGAGAATACTTGCAGTGGACAGCTGATGTTTAGTTGGTTGACGTAGTATTCTCTTGGCTCCAATTTCATGAATAAGTAGGGGTGCGTGCTGCCTTCTGCGTTGTTAACCACGTATATGTCGTTGAGGGTTAGTTCTACGTCTCCGGTGCAGTCGTCTGGCGAGGCTGGTCCTGCTATTGCGAGCGTGGAAATGTCGGTTCTTGGCGTTTCAAGGTCTACTCTGCATGCCGCGAATGCCGGTATGAGTTTTGCAGTGTCGCGGTAGATGACTTGCGGGCTGCACGTTATTGTTGGCGGTGTTTTCCAGTATTTCGCGTTGGTTTCATTATCTATTCCGTAAATTTCCAGTGTCGCGTTGGTGCTTGCTTTGTTTTTAGCGTCGTCATAGAAGTTGAAGTCTAGGCGTGATGTGTATGGTCCGCTGAGGTCTACGAGCGCTTCGAAGACGCAGTCTTGCGTGTTGTTTCCTTCGACGTCTTTGCATTGTGTTGGCGTGGTTTCATTGCTGGCGCCGATTTCTTTGAAGTTTGCGAGCGCCGTGATGAATTCTCCTGAGCGGACAGTGTACTGCACGTAGTCTCCTCTGACTGCTCCTCCTTGATACTCTACTCCTGACTCTCCTGATATGATTTTGAAGTCGATGATTTGCGGTGGTTTTGGTCCTGTGTTGTCGTAGATTATCGTGTAGGGCTGTGCGGTTCCGATTGAGTTGTCCAGGTCGTCGCTTGTGCCTTCGCTGACTTTGATGTTGTATTCTCCTTCGTCTACTGTGAGTGGCGGATTTACGAGCCACGTGCATCTGTAGATTCCTCCTGATGTGTGCGAGCAGGAGTCTGCTTGGAAAAAGTCGCCCATGCTGAGCTCGCTGAGGTCGAGGTATGCTTTTTTCAGGAGCATGCCTACTCCTGGCCCGCCTGTGTTGTCTTTGTCTTCTATTTCCAGGATGATGTGTGTGCCGAAGCCGTAGAGTGGCGTGCCGTTGCGTTCTGCTTCTGAGACGAGTCCTAGTATGGTTGGCGGCGTGTCGTCTGCTTTTATCGTGCAGTCGAAGTCTGAGGATTTTTCATTGCCGAGCGTGTCTTTTGCTTGGATGTTTATCTTGCACGGGCTTACTTCGCTGACTGGGATTCCCTGCCAGCTGTAGATGTCTCCTGAAATCAAATCTGGCAGTATTGGTTCAGGAAGGTTTGGGTTGAGTTGTGCGAATAATCCGTAGACGCTGCTCTGGTCGACTTCTCCGTCGTCTGTGATTACCGCGTTGATGTTTGCTGTTCGTTCTTCTCCTGAGTGGACGTGCGTGAGTTCAAATCCTTCTGGGTCGAGGATTGAGATTTTTTCAATCGAGGGCGGCGCCGTATCGATTTTTACTTCTGCGCAGCTTGGCGCGCTGACAAAGTTAAGGTGGTCTTTTGCTGCCACGCAGATTTGTTTTTTGCCTGGAGAAGTTATCGTCATCTGGACGATGTTGTCTTTCGCGCAAGTTCCTGGCTCTGCTGTGTCGGTTATTGCCTGTGTTCCTGCGGTTATGATGATTGATTTGATTCCTGCGCATTGTGATGGGTCGCCGTATGTTAGTCCATAGTCTTCTGCCACGTATGATATCGTGACTTCTCCTTTTGATATTGGCGGGTCGACTGTTAGTTCTTTGATTACTGGTGCTATGTTGTCAACGATGAGTGTTCTTGTTTCGCTTCCGACAATGTTGTCGTCGTCATCTCGGAGTTCTATGACGAAATCTATGGGCTCGTATGCCTCGAATTCTGGCTCGTAGAATGTGCACTTGTAAAAGCCGACCGCGTCTGGTGCTGGTACGCACGTGTCGAAGAATGCGTAGCTGTCTTCGACGTACAGGCGTACTTGTTCCTTGCTGACGATTTCCTCGCCTGGTATTTTGACGAGGACTTCTATCGTGATTTGGTCTTCTACTTTGGCAAAGCCTTTGGCGTTGTCTTTGCCCTGGAATTTTTGGATGTTTAGTTCTTGCGCTACTACGAATGGGATGGTGAGGACTAGCATGATGAGGAACAGCGCCATAATGCGTAATTTTTTCACGTTATCACCGGCAGTATTCTGTCTTGGTTTGATATTCCGTATAGTTTTGTTTTTTCGATGTCATTCATGTCTTCGACGACTCTGTTTGTTTCTGCTATGCCGTCTATTGCGAGCACGAATAGTCTGAACTCGATGTTTTTTGCTCCTCTTAGCATGCTGCTTGTCAGCTCGTGGTCGTATTCTGCGCTTCCGTATGGGAAGGGAGAGGTTGAGTTGAAAATCATGGGTTTTTCTGGTACCATGTAGCATTTTGTTTTGCTTCCGAATAATTTTTTGATTTTGAAGCATCTCTGGTCTGGCGGGATTACTATGCTTCCTTTGTAGAAGCTGTTGATCATTATAGAGTACTCTCCTGGTATGAGGTTGATTTCTCCTGGCTTGTCTCCTTTGATTTCAACTATTGCGGCGAATGGTTCGTCGAATATTGTTCCGTTGCGTGTCATCTGGACTACTGTTGTTTGGTATTTGTCTGGTCTGAGTGGCCCGCCTTCCAAGTATTGCCAGTTGCCGCGTTTCTCGAGTTTGGTTAAGGCGTAGTTTTTCACTGTCGCGTTCAGCTTGCGGACTGGTTCGAGGAGGATTTCTTTGCTGAGCGGGTTTTCTCTGTGCGTGTCGAGCAGTGATGTGTGTGTTGCATAGCCTGTTTTGGTTATTTTTAGTATTCCGCCTACGCATCTTGGGAATCTTGAGATTAGCGTGCCGTTGTGGGTTTCGCCGAGGTTGCAGCTTTCGTCTCCGCACATGAAGCTTACTGCTGCTTTTTCTGTTCCTTTGAGTGTTGTTCCGTCTTTGACGTATAAGCTTACCTTGCCTGATGTTTGCTGGTCTGGATTGCAGAAGATGCTTGGCGGTCCTGCTTTTTCTGCTGGTTTGAACGGTTCTGCTTCATTCAGCATGGCTTCTGTGTTGCGCATGTTTTGCTCGATGAAGACTTTGAAGCTGTAGCCTTCGTTGTTGAAAGCGGATGGGTTTCGGAGTTCCAGCAGGACTGGGAAGCTTATGTCGTATGCGAAGTTGTATCTGTTGAAGGTGAATGGGAGCAGTTCGAAGTTGGTGGCGCTGTCTGCTCTGCAGAGTTGTCCGTTGCAGTTCAGGTAGAAGTATGGCTCCCACCATTCCAGATAGGTGAAGCGTACGTCTAGTGTTGGGTGTGATGTGTTGAGCGGTACTAGGAAGTCTCTGTTGTAGCTGAGTTCGAATTGTGCTTTGTCGCGAACGTCTGCGGGTGCAGCTACATACCTGTATCCTCTGCTCGGCGATACTTGTATGAGTGGGATGTGCGACATCAGCAGTCCTTTGAGATTTTGGAGGACTTCTATTTTTATCCAGAACAGGCTTGGTTTTGGCGGGCCTCCGTCAAAGGCGCGTGGCGGCGGGAGTTTTTCCCTGTTTTTTGCGCTGAAGGCGTATATGATTTTTTTTGTTGCTGATTCGAGTATTTGTTCCTGCATCTCAAAGTTGACCAGTTCTGTTGCGAGGTTGTAGATTTCAAGAAGGTTAAGGTCTATGCTGACGTAGAAGTCTTCAAGGTCGTAGCTTTGCTCTCCGCAGACCGCTCTTAATGAGTACTTTCCGACGAAAAACACGTCTTCCTGCGCTACGTTGGACGTGACTTGCGGCTCGCTGATTTCTTGCACGTCGCATCCTCGTTTGATGAAGTCTTGGAAGTTTCCTAGGCATTCTTTCAGATTGCTTGTCACGTACCTGTCCAATTGTGATTCTATGCTCAGGCTTCCTCCGCTTCTGTAGAGTGGAGGCCGTTTTGAGTCAAAAATGCAGTTTGGTGGTGCGCATTTGTTTTTGCTTTTCATGTGCCACCAATAGGCCACGTTTGGTCCTGCTTCAGGTGTGAACTGCACTGATTCTCCTTCTGTTGGCGAGTATGAGTTGTATGATAGCATTGACGTGTCTATGTATCCGCCTTGGTCTCCTATTTTTCTGAGTCCGTCTGTTGCCATTCTTTGTATGCATGATTCAACAAAGTCTTTTAGCGGTTGTACGTCTTGGGAAACTTCTGCTACTCTTGGCCGTGCTGCTTCGAATGGCTTTGTGGCTTCTCTTCTGAATATGTATAGAACACTTCCGATAACTAGGAGGAGTATAAGCCCGATTATGATGAAGACTGTGACTTGACCTCTTTTCATATATGAAACCCCTGTGATTGCTATACGAAACCCACCTTTTTTTCTATTGGAAGTTTTGACAGTTGGGTATTTAAATGTTGCTGTAGGGCATATATATAGTGTTAGACTACTAAGAAGAAGCGAATACTACTTGATTTCTATTGTTGCCGGCACTCTGGTGACGCTTCTTAGGTCTGATGCTATGAAGACTACGTTTTTTGTGCCTGCTGTGCTGGGCGTTATGGAGACTTTGCTGTTTTCTACTGTGACTTCTATGCCGTTGTCTGATGTGCTTAGGTAGGTGAGCGGATCGCTTTCTGCGTCCGTGAAGTATTGTGATAAGTCTATGATTGTTGTTTTGCCTTTTTCTGCTTTAAATGTGCGCGTCGTGCTGGTCCAGGCTGGCGGAGTGTTGCTTTTTCTCTCGACCGCATAGGAGAGTTCTCTGATGGTCAGCTTGCTGTTTTGTTCTACTTGCGCGAACAATTCCACAGTATTAGACTGTGCGTTAATCTCGCATGTTTCTTCGCAGATATCTGTGAACTTGCCGTTTGTACTCGCGCTTTTTTCGCTGTCGAATACCAGTTCGAGCTTGTCTCCTTTTTTGTAGAATAGTTTGACCGTGCCCGTGTATTCTCCGCTGGCTGAGAGTGATAGTGGTCTGTCTTGCAGTGTTGTTTGGTGTATTTTTGATTGTGTGAACGTGATGTCTACTTTGTCGCGCAGTATGTTGTCAAGGCCTGCCAGTCCTACGATGCTTGGGTTGATGAATATTAGGATGCTGAACGCGATTACCAGCGATCCTGCCGCTATTAGATGCCAGGGCACTTTTACTCTTTCTTTTGTTTCATTAACTTTCTTGAACAGTTGGGTGACTTGGTCGTGGGCGAGTTCTTTGTGGAATCTTTCGAGCGAACTTTTTTCTATGGCGTGATAAGAATCTACTACTGCAAGGTACTTGTCTTTTGCTTCTTTCAGATTTTCTTGGTTCAGCAGCTGTTCTGCTTGAGAATTCAGTTCTACAAATTTCTTGATGAGTTCTTCGTCTGCCATCTTTTGGTTTTGTTTACAGTTTGGCTGTATTTAAAGTCTTCGGAACAGAGTTCCTAAGATGCTCGGAAATTTTGAGTATTAAAATATCATTTCACAAATTTCCGACATTTTGGTAGTATTGAATTGGTATAAGCCGTGATCAGAGAAGAAGATTTAGCTGGTTAGTTTGGTTCTTAGATAGAAGGCTGCCTGTTCATATTCTAATGCTGACTCGGTTTCTTGCATTTGTTTCTGTTTGTTTTTGCCCAGAACCATGTATGCGTGCGCTTCTTCAAGTTGTGCGCGCGTAAATGTAGTTTTTTCCACGATTTCACGTATGGATCTGGAAGAGATTGCCGCGCCGGTTGAGACATAGTCTTTGAATGTAATTAGAACTGTTTCTGGATCCGGAATTTCTTGTTCACATAATTGAACAAGTGTTAATGGTTTTATTTCTGCCTTCATTTTGATTCTTATTTCTTTTCTGCTTCGCCTTCTTTCTTCGGCATTGCCAAAGGTTCTTTTCCTTCCTTGGTTACTTTCAGATTAACTTGAGAAATCTTGGGATGGATGGTGTTTCCGCAGACTGTTTTTCTGACTCTGATTCCTTTTGCTTTTTTTCTTAAGCCAACGCCTTCTACTGCGAGTATTTTTTTGCGCGCGAATCCTTCTACGTCTTTTCTCATTGGGAATCCGCAATAATCTGATCCGCCTGTGATTTGGAATTCATAGCCCGCTAATCCAATGTTGTCTCCTGAGATGGCATCGCCTATTTTTCTGCCGAGGAATAGTTTGGCTTCTGGTTCTTGGATGTCTTTTTGCACGCACTTTCCTTCTTTCGTACCTATTACGACTTTGAAACTGACCATAACTCGTGAGTTCAGAAGGGGTGTTTATAAAGATTACGGGTGTAACTACGAGATAAGAGAGAGGTTTCCTGTTATTTTGTCTATCTTCTCAACTTTATCCGGTCCTATTCCCACGCAGGTTGGTGTGCCTGGCGCTAGATGAGTGTGTCCTGCATCTGTTATCAAAGCGACTACAAGCCCTGCGTCTTCTGCTAATAGTTTGTACTTGTATAATTCTTCTTTGTCTTTAACGCGTAAAACGACTTTTTTCATGCCTTGGCCCTGCCATTTCGCAATATCATCTTTGTGCGATTTCAGAACAGCCGCTACAGAGGCATGACTGCATTGTGCTGACATTTTTCCTTTAGTGAGTTTCAAGTCTTCGCGTACTAGAATGACTTGTTTGTATTCTGTCATAAAAAAGAGAAAAAAAGAATTGAATTTAAAAACTTATTCTGCATCCAATCCTTGGTTGAATGGGAAGGTTTTTGCGCTGACCCAGCAGACTGGTACTTCTTTGCCGTTGATCGTTGCTGTGGTCCAGTCGAATTTCTCCATTCCGGTTGGGTTTTGTACCACTGTGATGAGGATGTTTTCTCGTACTTTGTCTTCAGCGTTTGGCACTTGCTGTTCAGCTCCTAGGCTGTTCGCGTAGCAGTACATGTCTCCGCCGAGTTTTCCAAGGTAGCCTTGGTCTGGTCGTGATTGTGCTGCGCTGTCTGGCGGGTAGAATCCTGTTGCTTGTGAACCTGCCTTGTTTGGAACTGCGTAGCAGTTGAATTGGTCGTGTGGGACTCCGATTTTTGCTCCGACTGTCAAGTCGCGCTCACAACCGTATAAATCTTCAAGTGATGCGAATCCTCCGTATGCGTATTTTCCGCTGACGATGAATGCAGGTGTTCTGCTTCCTCTTGTTGAGACTCCGCCAGGGTATGGTCGATAAGCAGGATATGATATTTGCGGGACTCCAGGAGCGTATGTTTCTGTTGGGTATGTGTTCGCTATTCCTTCTGCTCCGTAGTTTGGCCCGCCGCCGTAAGAGTTTCCGATTGATAAGTCAAGTAATGCTGCGCCTTGTGATGTTTTGCTGGCGCGTGTGAATAATAGTACGAGACCGATGACTGCGATGATGGCTACTACTCCGAGAATAACTAAGCCTATTCCGGTTTGTCCTCTTTTCATGTATTCAGCCTCCTTTTGCTAACTTTAACTGTTTACGAGAAGACGATATTTAAATGTTGTGTACGTATTGTATTAACTCCAGGTTGGGCCTTGATAGGGATACTCGATTCCCTGGTTTGGGAATGGGTTGTACGCTCCTGATGGCGGGTTGCAGATTAATGGCAGTTTTGCTTTTATTTCTTGGCTTACTGTCAGGGTTCCTTCTGCGAAGCACGCGATTGGTCTGTGTTGGAAGTAGTTCCAGTAGATTGATGGCACGCTTTCTGGCGGGACTGCGTAGCACCTGTAGTTTCCTTTGCCCCATAATTGTACTGCGTCAAGGAATCCGCCTTCTTCTATTGTGTGGTAGGGGCACCATGATTCTGCTGATTCTAGGTTTGGCGTGAATCCGAAGACGTTGTTCCAGTTTAGTGGTCCGCTCCAGAGTATTTGTCCGCCGTAGACTGCTCCTGTTGGTGTTTTTTTGACGAGAAGTATTAATCCGATGAGTGCGATAATTGCGACGATTCCTAGCAGAACGAGCGCGATGCTTTGCTGACCTCTTTTCATATGGTCTATTATTGCGTGATTAGATATAAATGTTTGTTTATCTTTTCTCGTGGATTTCGTTTAGAAGGTCTTTGGTGAATTGTTCCTCTTTGACTGGGCCGTATACTTTGTTGTCTCTTGTTCTGATTTGCAATGCTCGGCTTTGCTGTTCTTTTTCCCCATAGACTAATATATAGTTGACTTGGTCGACTTGCGCGTTTCTGACTTTTTTGTTGA
>CAZCCU010000009.1:33822-35455 GCA_964497645.1 uncultured Methanosarcinales archaeon | reverse complement strand
TGCTCCGAGAAAGAAGAAAGTTGAGGAAGTAAAAACTGAAAATGCCGAGCCACAAGCATCCAGCTAGGAAGAAGCGTTTGATCAAGCGCATGCGCCAGACGCGTTGGGCGCCGTTTTGGACAGTTCCAAAAGCGTACGGTAAAGGTAGACGTGTCCATCCTGGCAGGCATACTGCTATTAAGAGAAACTGGCGCAGGACTAAGTTGAAGGTTTAAAATGGCACTCGAAAGAACTTATACTATTCCATTGAGAAGGGGTTGGCTGAAAGCTGCAAGGTATCGTAGAGCCAAGAAAGCAGTCATTACTGCAAAGGAATTTTTGGCCAAGCATATGAAGAGCGATGATGTGCGTCTTGGGACGACTGTGAATTTGGAGATTTGGAAGCACGGCATGAAGAATCCGCCTTCCAGAGTTAAAGTCAATGCTTCTAAGGATGATAAGGGTATTGTGAGGGCTGAGTTGTTCGGCGCTCCGAAAATGGAAGAAAAGAAAGTGGAAGAGAAGAAGAGTATTATGAAGAAGATTGCAGAGAAAGTGACTGGCAAAGCAGAAGAAAAACCTGCAGAAGCTCCAAAAGTTGAAGCGAAATCTGCGTCAGCAGTAAAACCTGTTGAGCAAAAACCTGCTGAAGTGAAGCCAGCAGCACCTGCTAAACCTGCTCCTAAAAAACCAGCTGCGAATAAAGTTGAAGCAGCGAAATAATGGGACTTCTACCGTTTGAAAAAATTAAGCGCGAAATTCTCGTCAAGAGAGAGGCACAGACTGATTCTGGATTTGGCTGCAATCCTGATGAAAGAAAAATTCAGGATTTGATTGAATATGGCGTGATTGATCTTAACAAGCCTAAAGGTCCGACTTCGCACATGGCTTCTGGTTACGTGCAGAAAGTTTTGCACGTTGAGAAAGCAGGGCATGGTGGCAGTCTTGATCCAGGAGTTACTGGCATCTTGCCTGTTGCGACTGGAAGAGCCACTAGGATCGTGCAGGCCTTGTTGACTGCTGGGAAGGAATATGTTTGCATTATGCACTTGCACAAGCCTGTTGAGCAAGCTGAGCTGGAGAAGGCTTTGAAGGAGTTTGTTGGAAAAATCATGCAAATGCCTCCTGTTAAGTCTGCTGTTGTCAGGAAAGAGCGTGAAAGGGAAGTATATTACTTAGATATTCTGGAAATCGAAGGCCAGGACGTGTTGTTTAGGATGGGCTCGCAGGCTGGCACTTATGTGAGAAAATTGTGCCATGATGTCGGCAAGCGGTTGAAGGTTGGCGCGCACATGGCTGAGCTTATCAGGACAAAAGCCGGTCCTTTTACTGAAAAGGATTGGGTTTCTTTGCAGGATTTGGAGGACGCGTTTGCGTTTTGGAAGGAAGAGGGCAATGAAAAATTTTTGAGACACTGCATTAGGCCTGTTGAGTTTGCTGTTCGGCACCTGCCAAAAGTTTGGATTCAGGACAGCGCAATTGATACTGTTTGCCATGGCGCGAGTCTGAACGTGCCTGGTATTGTGAAATTGAATACCGGCCTTGATAGGGACGATATTGTTGCCGTCATGAGTTTGAAGGATGAATTGGTAGCTTTGGGAATTGCTGTTATGACCACAGAGCAGGTTATGACTGAGAATAAGGGTTTGTGCGT
>CAZCCU010000009.1:0-33722 GCA_964497645.1 uncultured Methanosarcinales archaeon | reverse complement strand
GCCTTCTGAACCTTTGGATCAGGTTTCGTTAATTTTTCATCAATGCATGTCGTCGAGTCTGGTTTCTGAGAGTCTATCATTGTGTCTTCACCCTATTCAGGCGTGCAGGCAGGTGTTATAAAAAGCTTTCTTAATTGTATCGACGATTGGATGCTGCTGGAGCTGATGCGAGAGCAAAGTGAATCTTTATAAATCAAATTCCACTTTTAATAATAAAAGAGGTGTTCGTGATGAAAAAATTAATTCTTCTAAGCGTATTACTTTTAGTTCTTGCTGTCTCTGTTTCAGCGGCATATAATACAATGCCTGTTAGTGTTATTAAGACTACAATGCCTGCTGTCGCTCCTGTTTCAGTGCGTACTGCTGTGCCTCCAACTGTGCAGGAAGATTGTCCGACGATGTGCAAGCGCCTCATTTCGCAGGGAATGGGAGTGTTTATCCGTTGCATGCATGATCGTTGCAAGGAGGATTGTGAGAGTTCTTGCAGGGAGATGTATGGCAGCCAGTCTCAAGATTATATTGCGAAGTTTTGCATGCCTCAGCTGGCTCCAAAAGAGACATGCGAGCAGGGCTGCGATAAAAAACTCGATGAATGTTTGAAGACGACTGTAGGAATTAATATTGAAAGCATAAGAGCCGCGTGCGCAAAATTGCACAATGAATGCATGCAGGAAAAATGTGGAAAACCTGAACAGCCTCCTGAAACATGCGAGCAGGGCTGTGACAGAAAGCGTGATGAATGTTTGAAAACAGCCGTAGGACTAAACATTGAAGGTATAAGAGCCGCGTGTGAAAAATTACATGGCGAATGTATGCGGGAAAAGTGCAAGCCTGAACAGCCGTGCCCGCCGCAGGATACTTGTTTGAAGGATTGTGTTGACAAATGTTATCCGCAGCGTGGCTGTCCGCCACAGACTGGAAAATGCGAGGATAAATGCGTTGACAATTATCATGGCTGCATTAAATCCGGCAGGGACGCAAATGAATGCAGAAATATGCTCGGTGATTGTGTCGACAAGTGTGGTGGAAGAATGCCTCCCTCTGGGTGCCAGGAAAAATGTATCAGAGATAAATTCCAGTGCCTGAAAGAAACCAACAATGAGGAGATGTGTGTAAGGAAAACAAAGAAGTGTATTGACGAGTGCGCTCCAGCAGCGCCTCCAGAGACGTGTTTGGATCGCTGTGCGACAATCAAGGATGACTGCACTGCAAATAATCTTGATGAGAGTTCATGTGAGAAGAAAATCAGGGATTGCTTCAGGCAATGCCAGCCTCAGCCTGAACAGGTCCAGCGGGGCCAGGTTGGAATGGCAAGAACACCTGAAGTTTCAGATGGTGGTCCCGCGCCTCCTGCGCGAAAGCTTTCTCCTGAAGAAATGAAAGGTTTGAATCCTCAGCCTGAGCCTCCGAGCATATTTAGAAGATTTTTAGGCTGGCTTGGCGGAGATTAATATTTTATTTTTTTAGAATTAAAAAATTTATGCTTTAACTTTTCCTATAATATCTGCAATTCTTTTCTCAATTTCTTCCCTGAATCTTATTTGTGGATTATCATTGCTCATTCCTAATATGTATTGGACATGTTCGAAATTATACGCGTCATTTTCCGCAAGCGTTACGAGTAATTGTTTTGCTTTCTGCAGATGGTCGTATGCTTCTTTTGCTGCTGTTTGCACGTGTTCGTTGAATTTGTCTTCTTTTTCAGCCAGACAGGTGTATGCCAGTGCTTTATCGTGCCAGAGTTCACCTAATACTCGTTCTTTGTGTCCTTCAAAAAATTTCTCTGAGCTGAAATCCAAAGAGTTCACTGTATCAAGCATATCACCGATATAGCATAATCTCTGATGGAGTTCTTTTGGAGTATGATACCATGATGGTGGGTGTGCTAGTGCACTTGCAGCATAAAGATCCAAGTGATCATGCATTATACTATGATTTGGCAGCGCGAGCATTCCTTCCAGAAGTCCATCTTTTTTTAAAGTATCCTGTGCAAGTTTTTGCTGTTTTTTATGCTCCAATTGTTCAAAGATATTTCCTAATTTCTGTTTTAATCTTTCAAATGGTTTTTCTGAGTCGCTTTCCTTTTCACCATCGGATTCGTTTAAGTATGTGATTGATTCTTTAAGATTTCTCAGCGCGTCTACTTTAGCGTACACGTGTCCATGCCAGAATTCGAGCTGTTCTGCCGTAAATGGATAGCGTTGCTTGACTTCTCGCACTTTGCTATCTATTGCCGTAATTAGTTCACCTAATGTTGTTTCTTTGCTTGGCAGATAGAGCGCGTCCATATGCTCACTACAGTTTCTTTTCTAATTCGCCAGGCTTCTGCGCGGCTTTAAAATCTCTTAGAAGACTTCTGTAACGCTGTGCGTAGAGTGCGTTTGGTATGTGCCCTGCAACGCGCGTCATTTCTTGTGCCAGTTTTTGGGCCGCAAGGCCATACGCTTCATCAATTGCTGTAACGTGCTGGAATAGTTGATAAATGTTCATTTTAATCACGCTCCTCTGAAGCCCACATAATCTGCGAGCTCCTTTTGCATGTCTCGTGGTAGTTGGCTCATGCAGAATACGCGCGGTTTTTTTGACCTGCCGACTGAAATTGGACCTGAAGCTTTTTGCAAGGCGTATTTCAGACGTGAATCAAATGTTTCGCGTTCCTGTGCGTTATCAGCAGAACTCGCGATTTGGTCTTGTTCTGCATAAAAGTCCCTTAATTCAGCAGCGTCAAGAAGATCAGAATAGGTCACATTGACTGAATACTTCACATTAACTGGTTCTTGAACAGTTGGATCTTCATGAACTCCGTCCCAGGCGCGCAGTTCATCATCTAAGGAAAATCCTTTTGTTGCTCTTATATTGTAAATCGGTGCAGTGTTTAGTTTCATTTTTGATCACCTATGCTACCGGTGCATTTAGCATCTCTTGGCTTGGTAGTTTTCTGGGCGCGTACATGCTTAGGATTTTGTCCATTGGTATACCGCGTCTTTGGTCGAATTGCGCCATAACATAATTTCTAGGATCTATAGTGCCGTTCAAATCTGGTCGTGTTCCTTCAAGATTCTGAACAACATAACTTCTGTCGTGGCCATAGCCGCATTGCATTCCAGGTCGTGTTGGCTCAAGTGCATCTCTGATGCCAGCAAAAATGCCATCGCCATCAGCAACTGATTGACTCACACCATTTCCAATTAAATAAATCGTTGCCTCAACGTTTCGTGCAAATGCCGAGTTTTGGAATTTCTTACCCAGAGCCGAACTGTTAATCCTCTTAACCATCGGATGGTTGTTGATTATTTGTCTTAGTGTTATGTTCATTTTAGGTCACCCCTTATATTGGTTTTATTGAACTGTCCGACTATTTAAATCTTTCGTTTTATAGTCACCAAAGAGTGGTAACAAAACAGAGATATTGCTCTTTAATTATTTTCCATATAGAAACAATATAGCCTTAATATTACACAAACTATATAAATCAGTTTACTAAAAAGTATACTGAGTTAGATGCCAGTATCTTTAGGACCAATGAATATAGGCAACCCTGAGGGGTTGTGGGCGTTGTTAGCCTTAGTTCCTCTTATCATTCTCTATCTTATCCGCCCTAAGCCTAAAGTCTTGCCTATTCCGAGTTTGATGTTTTTCCTGAAGTCTTCTGGCGCGAGAAAATTAACAAGTTTCCTGAAGCAGATAACGCATGACTGGCTTTTCATCATCCAATTATTATTGCTGTTAGGATTGGCATTGACGTTCTCAGAGCCTTTCACAAATTATGAGCATGACGTGACAGCATCTAATACCGTCATTGTTCTTGACGTTAGCGCGAGCATGCAGGCTAAAGAGGATGGAAGGACAAGGTTTGACCTTGCTGTTTCGCAGGCAAAGAAAGTTTTGGGTGCGAAGAACACCATTATTCTTGCCAAGGATGCCCCGTTCATAGCTTTGCAGGACGCGACGGGGGAGGAAGCTGTTAAGTTCTTGAATAACTTGCGGCCAAGAGCGACTCCGACAAAGTTGGGAGAGGCGATTATTGTTGCTGGTGAAGCATTGAGTGAAGGCAGAGTCGTCGTCATCAGTGATTTCATAAACACAGGCGGCCAGGATCCTGACGTTGCCAAGGCAGTTTTGGAAAGCAAAGGTTTGGTTGTTGATTTCATCAACATTGCAGGTGCGCAGAAGAGCAATGTTGGAATTATTCAATTAGACGCTGGGAATGAGGAAACGACTGTTTACGTGAAGAATTATGATGCTGTGCAGAAAAATGTCGCTTTGGCTGTTGGCGGTTCAAGAGCGCAGTTATCTATACCTTCTAAAGGCGTTGAGACGTACGCGTTCAAAACTCCTCCTGGCGTCACAAAGATTGAGCTTGGAATTGAGGATGATCTTGCCGTTGATAATGTTGCTTTGTTGAGCGCTCCTGCTGGAGGAAAAGCCAAGGTTTTGCTCATCTCTAATAATGTGAGTGTTTTCTTGAAGAACGCGTTGCTGGCTTCTGGCGAGTTGGATGTTGTTGTCACCCAGCCGCCTGTTATTGCTGATGGCGATTATGATGTTATCGTTATTAACAATGTTGATATGAATCAGGTTTTGCCCGGCACTTTTGAGGATTTGTTGCAGCGTGCTGAGACTGGCGCGACCGTGATTGTTGCAGTGCAGTCTGATTCCCAGAAAATCGACTATAAGGGCATTTTGCCGGTCAAGCTGAATGGCAGGGGTGATGGTGGCTTCGTGACTGTTGAGCAATTGAATAGGTTTACAAAAAATGTTGATTTTGGTAAGACTGATTATGTGTTGAAGGCCGAGGCTGTTGGTGAGCAGACAGTCATCGCGACCGTCAGCGGTGTTCCTGTTATGACGATTAAGCAGGTGAATTTTGGGAAATTGATGTATTTTGGAATTCCTGAAGAGAGCGAGTTCAAGTATGCTCCTCATTATCCGATTTTCTGGACTGAACTCATGAAATTTGTCACAGAGCAGCAGGACGTGAGGAATCTGAACTTGAAGACTGGGGAAACGTTGTTGTTGAATGAGGAGCAGTTGGTGAAGACTCCGACAAGGACTATCAGGCGTGCAGCTTTGGTTTTGGACGAGGCAGGTGTTTACGCGTTGGAAGACAGGATTTTGGCTGTTAATTTGGTTGATGAAGCTGAATCAAATATTAATTTGGACAAGAAGGTTGGAACGAAGAGTACTGATTACGAATTGAAGCCTGTGAAGGAGAAGCGCGAGTTCCATTGGGAAATCTGGCTGCTGGCATTGGCTGTTTTCTTGCTTCTCTTCGAAGTGTTTTTCATCAAATATCGGGGTGACTTGTGAGCGTCACTGATGTTTTGAGATGGGCGTACGCTAATATGGAATACCCTTGGGTGCTGTTGTTAATTATTCCTTTAATCCCAATTTTGTTCTGGTTGTTGCGCCATGAATTTGTGACTATGAAAGAGGATCCTGAAGTGAAATTGCAGAAGCGCCGTGTCAGGCGTTTATTGATGTTCACGCGCACTATTTTGTTTATTTTAGTTCTAATAGCATTAGCCTCTCCATACGTTCAGCATGAGAAGATTATCGAGGGAGATCCATTTATCCAATTATTAGTGGACAACAGCACGTCTATGGCCGTGTTTGAGGATGTTTCTCAGAGGTTGGCAGTGAATCTTGAGAAGAAATTGAATACTGAAGTGAAAGTTGTCGGCACGGGTATTGTTTCCAATATTGGTGACGCGGTATTGAACAATCTTGAGCCTCACGGCAGTATTTTATTGTTGTCTGACGGCAATGTGAACAGCGGCTCGAGCCTTGGTGATGTTGCGTTGTTTGCTACCAAGCTTAACGCGACGATTAATGCTGTCCGTTTGAATCCTGTTAAGAATGACGCAAGTGTTCAGGTCTTTGGGCCTTCAAAGACATTGGAGAATGCTGAGAATGCGTTCGTTGTTATGATTAATCGTGTTGGTGATGTGAAGTCTGTTCGTTTGAAGGTCATGATGGATGATGAGGTTGTTTACGACCAGGTCACCAGCGATAAGGCGTATCAGTTTACCAAGCAATTGACGAAAGGCACTCATAAGATTACTGCAAGTATTGATGCCCAGGACTTTTTCCCGAATAACAACGTGTTCTATAAGACTGTTAAGGTTGTTCCCCAGCCGAAGGTGTTGTTCTTGTCAGAAAAAACCAGTCCTATGGAGACTTTGTTGAAACAGTTGTATGTTGTTGATGTTGCCTCAAGTCTGCCGCAGAACTTGCAGGATTATTACACTGTTGTCGTGAATGATATCAAAGCCGAGGATATCGATCCTGTTTCTGATGTTTTGAATGACTTTGTTGCTGATGGGAATGGCATGGTTGTTTTCGGCGGTGAAAACTCTTTCGAAAAAGGCGGTTATAAGAACTCAATATTTGAGACTTTGCTGCCTGTCCTAGTCGGCTCTCCTGAAAAGAAGGAAGGGGATGTGTTGCTTGCTATTTTGATCGATATTTCTGGCAGTGCGGGTGCGCCTTTTGGCAGGTTTGCGAGCACTGCTGATTTTGAGAAGTCTGCGGCTATTGATATAATGCATAATTTGAAGATTGACACCAGGGTCGCTATTTTGGCGTTTAACACCCAAGCATACTTGTTGAGCGAACCGAGTCCGATATTTGCTAAGAAGGATGTGGACGATCTCATTAGCAGAATAAAGTGGGGCGGTGGAACAAATATTGGCGCTGGCTTGTTGAAATCCATAAGTGTTCTTAGCCAGTTCAGTGGAAGCAAGAATATTGTCTTGATGAGTGATGGAAAGACGCAATCCCAAGCAAGCGCTTATGAGGCCGCGAAATACGCTTCTAATGCCGGCATTAAGATTTATACTGTTGGTGTTGGTCCGACGACTGATGAGGCCGTGATGATGGATATAGCTGAGATTAGTAATGGTATTTATTTCAGGGCTACCGAGGAATCCAGATTGAATATTTTGTTTGGTCCTGTTGATGAGCAGGAAGCGCAATCCGGCCAGATGGAATTAGTCATCCTGAACAAGAATCATTTCATTACTGAGAATTATGAGCCTAATGTGACTTTGTACGGCTTTAATCAGGTTTCTCCTAAGGGCGCTGGCAGGTTGCTGGCAACCACTTCTACTGGCGAGCCTGCTTTGACGATTTGGCGTCTTGGTCTGGGCAGGGTTGCTGCGTTCACAGTCGATGATGGCGGCAAGTGGGCTGGTTCTTTGCTTGGCAGAGGCAATTCAAGATTGATTGCGCGTACTATGAACTGGGCGATTGGTGATCCTGAAAGAAAGGCAGCTGCGTTTATTGATGCGAAGGACGCCAGGTTGAATGAGCCTGCCGAGATTATTGTGAAGAGCGAAATTCCTCCTGATGCTCCAAATGTCGTATTTTATAAGATTGATGAGGATACCTATTCCGGCAGTATTGTGCCTGTGAGCGTTGGCTTCCAGCAGGTGGCTGGCGCTGTTTTCGCCGTGAATTATGAGACTGAGTTTGAGAATCTTGGATTGAACCCTGAACTTGAGAAGATTGCCGGCTCGACTGGTGGCAGGGTGTTTGATGCGAATGATATCGATGGTATTGTGGAGCATGCTAAGACTAAAGCGAAAAGAACCATTAATGCCAGGGATTATGTGCGATGGCCTTTCGTATTGCTGGCCGTCATCATTTTCCTCGTCGAAATATTTATAAGGCGTATTGTGCGGAGGGAGTAAGTAAAAATGGGCTTTATTACCAAGAATGCGAACGTTATCTTGCTTTTCTTGATTTTGGTCAGCGCGACTGCTCTGGTTGGAGCTACTGTTTTCTTCCAGATGAATTTTGAGCGCATTAATACTGAGTATAATCAGAAGGTTCAGCAGTTGCAGGTCGTTTCTACTGAGCTTCAGACCCAGCAGGCTTTGTTGAACAAGATTAAGAGTGAGCTGACTTTGAAGTCTGCTCGTGAGGAGGAGTTGGGTGAGAAGTTCACTGAAGTCAGGGAGACTAAAGAGCAGTTGGAGACTCAGAAGCAGCAGTTGGAGAAGTCTAAGGAGCAGCTAGAAACCGAGCTCGAGAACACTGAGAGCACGCTTAGAAGCACCGAGGTCGAGCTGGATGCGAAGGCTGATGCGTTGAAGATCGTGACTGAGGAGAATAAGAAATTGGACTCGCAGGTGGATGTGTGCGAGGACCAGCGCGCGGAGTATAAGGAAGATCGAGATGATTGTTTGACAGCAAAGGCAGCGTGTACATGCCCGTAAAACCAATAGTTCAGGCTTTGAGGGAAGCGAAGCAGTCGATTTTGCAGATTGTGCTCTTTAACAGCATGATCGATTCGCTTGTCGTGTATATTCTCCTGTTGTTGGGCTGCACTCTTCTTTCTCTGCCGAACTGGTATGCTTTGATTCCTAATGCGATATACGCGATAGTTCACACTTATGGCAATTTGAAGGATGTGAATTTCGCGAAGATCGAGGAGAAATTCCCCTCTTTGAGTGAGCAGTTGATTACTGTTGCGGATAATACCAAAGAGCAGAATGAGATTATTGATGCTTTGAATCAGGAAGTTTTGCAGAAGATGCGCGAGATCAGGACGTCTTCATTTCTTAATTTCGGCAAGCTGATCCGTGAATTGTCCGTCATGGCTGTTGCATCTTTTATCATCATAGGCACTGCTGCTTTTAACGTGGAGTTTATTGATTTCAAGCAGACGATTAAGGAGTTGCGCGAGTTCAAGCCTTTTCAGGAGTATGATATTAATCAGGAGTTGTTGGAATTTGAGGAGAGCCAGAATTTGAGCGATATTTTGGGTAACAAGAGCGTTACAGAGCTTGGCCAGCAGCAGTTGGACTTGGAGCTTAATCCGCTTATGAGCGATGTTGATATCGGCAGGGTAAAACCTCCAGAAGATCGGAAGTTCAGGGAGGTTCCGCCTCCTGAGATTAAGGCAACAACTGATGTCAGCTTCGAGGAGCAGATTCCTAAGCAGTATCAGCGTATAGTCAAGACATACTTTAAGGAGATTACAAAATCATGAAATACGTACCGCAGGACATACATTTGTCGTGGGGCTTCCGAAGGAACGCCCCACTGGAAGTCGCTTTGATCAAACTTTGGATAAAGTTTGTTCTGAAGCAGTATCAGCGTATAGTCAAAACGTATTTCAAAGAGATTACAAAATCATAAAGAATTTATACTTGAAAAAAGGAGGAGATGCATATGAAGCTTGAGGATGCGAAAAAGACGTTTGATTATATGTTTAGTGAGCTTAACAAGGTTATCGTTGGCCAGACTGAAGTGCTGAAGCAGGTTAGTGTTGCTTTGCTGGCTGACTCTCACGCTCTCTTGGAGGGTTATCCTGGTCTTGCCAAGACTTTGGTGATTAAGACTCTGTCTCAATTGATGGATTTGAAGTTCTCGCGTATTCAGAACACTCCTGACTTGATGCCGTCAGATATTACAGGCACTTATATTATTGAGGAAACCAGTGCTGGAAAGCGTAATTTCAAATTCCAGCCTGGTCCGGTGTTTGCCAACATGGTGCTGGCGGATGAAATCAACCGTGCAACGCCTAAAACCCAGTCTGCTTTGCTTGAGGCCATGCAGGAGCATCAGGTTACTGTTGGCAATTCCACTTTTAAATTGGAAGAGCCTTTTTTCGTGCTTGCCACTCAGAACCCGATTGAGCAGGAGGGTACTTATCCTTTGCCTGAAGCTCAGGCTGACCGTTTCCTGTTGAAGATTCGTGTTGACTATCCGACGTTTGATGAGGAAATGGAGATTGTCAACAGGTTTGCTGAGGAGTCGAAGAAGACTGCATTGAAGCCTATTTTGAACAAGGACAGTCTGATATACTTACAGCACATGACGAGGATGATTCCTATTGCGAATGACATCAAGAAGTATGCTGTTCAATTGGTCACTTCTACCCGTCAGAATAAGAAGCTGATTGAGTACGGCGCTTCGCCGAGAGCAAGCATTGGTTTGATTCTTGCTTCGAAGGCGCGCGCGTTGATCGAGGGCAGGAAATATGTTAGCAAGGATGACATTAACAAGATGGCATTCCCGATTTTGCGCCACAGGATCGTTCTGAGCTTTGAGGCTGAGCGCCAGGGAATGCATGCGGATGACGTCATTAAGACCTTGCTAAGATGATTGATACTGAATTTTTGCACCAGCTGGACCGTTTTAGCTTGATTATCAACAAAAGGATTACGTCCAACTATACTGGTGAGCGTTTCTCTCATGCGACTGGCAGGGGTTTGATTTTCAAGGATCATCAGATTTACGCGCCTGGCGAAGATTTTAGGAGTATTGACTGGCGCGTTTTCGGCAGGACTGATAAGTTGTACGTGAAGCGGTATGAGGAAGAGCGCAACTTGGTCGTGCACGTTATTTTGGACTTTTCTGCGAGCATGAATTTTGGCACATCGATGACAAAGGCCGAGTATGCCAGCATGATTGGCATCGGTTTTGCTTATCTTGCCTTGAAGAATAATGAGCGTTTTGTTTTGTCGACTTTCTCTGATTCTTTGGAGTTTTTCAAGCCGAAAAGAGGCCGTGCCCAGCTGGCTTCAATGGTCGAGTTTTTGAATACTAAGAAGCCTAAAGGGTTGACTAAGCTTGATCAGAGCCTGGCTGGTTACAAGAAGCTGATTAATTCCAGATCGTACGTGGTTATCGTGAGTGATTTCTTGTATCCGATTGAGGATATCCGGGGGGCTTTGGCTCATTTCAAGAATCATAAGGTCGTCATGATTCAGGTGTTGGACAAGTTGGAGCGTAATTTGGACTTGGAGGGTGATTTTAAGCTTCGTGATTTGGAGACGAACGAGGTTTTGAGGACTTACATCAATCCGTTCGCTCGCAGGGAATACTCAGGCATGCTGGATGAGCATATTAAAAACATTCAGCAGGCTTGCAATGAATCTGGCGCTAAGTTCTTTAGCTCTAACAATGGTATGAGCGTGTTTGATGTGTTTTTCGAGCTTCTTGGCAGGAAGCGTTAATATGAAAGCAAAGGTTGTTCTGATTACTGGCTCAAGTGAGGGCATTGGTCGGGAGACTGCTTTCAAGTTTGCGGGCGAAGGTTGCGCGCTTGTAATTACGTACAATAGCCACAAGAAAGAAGGCGAACAGACAGCTAAGAAATGCCTTGAGCTGGGAGCTTCTGAAGTTTTGCTTGTGCCGTTGGACATTTCTGACGATAAAAGCATAAAGAATTGTGTGAAGGTAGTCGTCAAGAAGTTCAAGCATGTTTCTATTTTAGTGAACAATGCTGGTGTTCTCAGGTTTGCGTTGTTCAAGGACCAGTCATTTGATGATATTGCGCGCCAGGTAAATGTTAATTTAATCGGCTTGATGAAGATGACCCATGAAGCTTTGCCGTTTGTGAAAGATATGATTATCAATATTTCCAGCGGTGCGGGAAAGACCGCGTATGAAACATTGGTGCCGTATTGTGCGACGAAGTTTGGCGTTCGTGGCTTCTCGCAGGGTTTGGCTAAAGAGATTAAGATTCCTATTATTAGCGTGAATCCTGGTATGACTGCCACTAGGATGACGAATTGGAAGGGCGTGAAGCCTGAGAAGGTTGCGCAGGTTATTCTGAACACCGCAAGAGGCAAGTACAAAGTGAAGTCTGGCGGTGATGTTGACGTGTGGGAGCATATTTAGAGCTGGTTTACTTCCAGCGCTTTTCTCATGTTTATTGGCCCGCAGTTCATGCAGATGAAGAATGGGCCCCATTTGCCGTGTTTCATGTCGAGGTAGCTTCCGCAGGCGCATTTGAGGTTTTGCAGTTCTGATTCTTTGTGTTTTATGCAGACCGGCACTTTTTGTCCGTTTGTCGTGGTTGCCTGTTGTCCGCAGAAGGGGCATTTTGCTATTTGGCCTTGTCCGTATCGTTTTGGGATTCGCATTTTTTCATCTCTTTCACTGTTTTTTTGAAGAATTCTATTTGTTTTTCTGACAGGTTGCCGTATCTTAGATAGTTTGATTTTATTGAGCGCAGGAATCCGCTTTTCTTGTAAAGCTCTTCTGAAATGTTGAACATTTTTTTCATCTTAGGGTCTTTTATTTCTCCTTGCAGTTCTGCTTTTTGGCAGTCGTAGCAGATTGGGAACTGGTTTCTGCCTGTGATTAGAACCATGTTCTTCTTGCATTTGGCGCAGCGCTGTTTGTATTGAATCATTACATAAAGGCAAAAAGGCAGGTATTTAAAGGTTGCCAGCGCTGATGTGCGTATGGAAAAGCAGATGACCTGCTCTGAGGAGGAATGGCGCGCAAAATTAACTCAAGAGCAGTTCGAAGTTCTGCGAAAAAAGGGCACTGAAAGGCCTGGTTCTGGCAAGTGGTTGAAGAACAAGAAGACCGGGATGTACACTTGCGCTGCGTGCGGCAATGAATTGTTTCCTTCTGATGCTAAGTTTGAGTCTGGAACTGGCTGGCCGAGTTTTTATGATGTTGCGAAGAACGACAGTGTTGAACTGAAAGAAGATAAGAGCGGAAGCATGAATCGTGTTGAAGTTATCTGTAGGAAGTGCGGCGGTCATCTTGGGCACGTGTTCCCTGATGGTCCTAAGCCTACTGGAAAAAGGTATTGCATCAATTCTTTAGCGCTTGATTTCAAAGAAAAAGGGAGGTGAAACATGGTATCTGCAAAATTAGTGCTGGGAGGAACAACCATTGTGTTTGGAATCCTTGTGATTGCATTTCCAGGATTCCTGCGCTGGATTATCGGCCTGTACTTTATTTTGAGCGGGCTGATGATGATGTTGCTGCCATAAGATTTATATACTGCAGTATACGAATCCGTTGTTATGGAATCTGTTAGAAGCCATTCATAATTGTCTTCTGCCTAGTTCTTTCTCTATGACTGATAAACTAAAAAAAGGACATGAGAATGTTCTTCGCGAAAGCGAGGAACCAAGGGGTTTGCCTATTCGTGGCTATGATTTCAATCAGGGCGTTGATTATGACAAGATTCTGGACTCTTTTGCTTCAACTGGTTTCCAAGCTACGCATTTAGCTAAATCAATTGACCTTATCAAGCAGATGCGTAAGGATAAATGCACGATTTATCTTGGTTACACATCAAACATGGTGACTTCTGGTTTGCGTGATATTTTCCGTTATCTTGCCGAGCACAAACTGGTGGACATTATCGTTACAACTGCCGGCGGTGTTGAGGAAGACATCATCAAGTGCATTGAGCCTTTTATTTTGGGTGATTTTGAAGCGCCAGGAGCAGAATTAAGGGCGAAAGGCATCAATAGGACTGGTAATATTTTTGTTCCAAACTCCAGATATTGCCGTTTTGAAGACTGGCTGAATCCTTTGCTGGATAAAATGGCTGATGAGCAGGGAAAAACAGGGCATATCATAAATCCGAGTGAGTTTGTTGATCGACTTGGCAAAGAAATCAACAATAAAGAATCGATTTATTATTGGTGCCATAAGAATAATATTCCTGTTTTCTGTCCTGCGTTGACTGACGGCAGCATTGGCGACATGATTTATTTCTTCAAGTATAAGAATCCTGATTTCGCGATTGATATCGTGCAGGATATGAAGAAGTTGAACGACCTTACATTCGACGCAAAAAAGACCGGCCTCATAATTCTCGGCAGTGGCATTGTCAAGCATCACATTCTTAACGCGAATATGATGAGGAACGGCAGTGATTATGCGGTTTACATCAATAATGCGCAGGAGTTTGATGGCAGCGATTCTGGCGCGAGGCCTGATGAGGCTGTCAGCTGGGGCAAGATTCTTCCTAAAGCGCGCTCTGTCAAGGTGTTTGGTGACGTAACTATTTTATTCCCGTTGATTGTTGCTAAGGCGTTTGTGAATGATTGAGCACATTATTCTGGTTGACAAGGAAGATATGCAGGTTGGCGTAGGTGAAAAGTTAGATACTCATAGAAAAGGGATTCTTCACCGCGCGTTTTCAGTTTTCATTTTCAATTCAAAAGGGGAGATGATGTTGCAAAAGCGTGCTGTTACAAAATATCATGGTGGCGGCTTGTGGACTAATGCTTGTTGTGGCCATCCAAGGCCTGGTGAGGATTTGATGGCTGCCATGAAGCGCCGTTTGAAAGAGGAGATGGGTTTTGAATGCAAGCTTGAAAAGATGTTTGATTACATTTACAAGGTTGATCTTGACAAGGGCATGATGGAGCACGAGTTTTTGCACGTGTACAAAGGTGTATTTGACGGTGTTCCAAAGCTTAACCCTGAAGAGGCTGATGACTGGAAGTGGATGTCTTTGCAGGATGTTAAGTCAGATGTGAAGAATAATCCGGATATGTACACGCCGTGGTTTAAGTTGTCTTTAGAACGGCTTTAGATTCCTTGTGCGCTGACGAGGTGTTTAATGACGTGTTCTTCTTCCTGCGTAATTATTGGTATGATGTAGTTGACGAATGCTAGTGCGCATAGCGCAGTGCCGAATCTCTTTTTTGGTTCAACTGTTGATGACAAAAATCGTACGTCTTTTAGCTCGTATTCGTCTGAGAAGCTTTTTCCGTCTGGGTCTGGATTGTTATATAGTCCGTCAAGGCAGCTTGTTAGATTCTGGCGTGCGTCGTCTACTGTTCCGTTGCCGTTGTACTCACACACTAATCCTCCTTCGTGCTTTTTGCTTCCTTTTTTGTATAGCAGTCCGTACATTATTGCCGCTGTTGCTCTTTTGTCTCCTGTGTTTTTGTCTACGTGTGCTGCTGCTTGTATGATTTTCATTTCTGAGCCGTGTTGTATTTGTTTGACACCTTCTGTTACTGAAATGCGCCGTGCTGTTGACGGTAGAATGCTGGTGTATGCGATTAGATTGGCTCGTTCTATTCTTGCTTGTTGCATTGCTAAATGGTAGCTTCCTGCGTGTATTTGGTGGTCGCTTTCGCCTATGCCTGTTGTTTCAAAGTAGTCTTTCGGCAATGGGCATTTGATTACGAGGTTTTTTATCATTAGAAATCACCTGTTTTTGCAGATACGTACATCTGCGTAGAGAACGCGTGAGAATGAATCATTTGGTCTTATTCTTTCCCCTTTTACCCAATTTTTTAACTATTAATGGAACAAGTTGCTTATAAACTTTATGTACGTTTCGGGAATTGAAGAATTCCTGAATACACTCGGAATTCGCAGAATTCCGATGACTTATAGCTTTTCAATTTTGACAATCGTGCCTATTTCATCATCAGTTACTGAACAGCCGTTGAGTTTTACTCCCCAGAGCGTGCTTTCTAGAAGCTCTCTGCGCGCGTTGGGTATGTTGACTACGAATTTGTCTAGAAGTCCGAGTTCGTATGCTATGGTTACAAGTTCTATGCTTCGAAGGACTGTCGTGTGGCGTGTTACTTCTTCAAACTGGTGCAGGGCTTGTTCGTTTGTTTTCAACTGCATGTGGAGTCTTTTTTCCATTAGTAGTTGTAGCCCTTGCGGGTTTTCGAGGAGTGTTCTAGTTATTCTTTCGTCTACCACTATGGCTTCTGCTTTGTAGAGTATTGCTGCTGCCAGTGTTTCCATTTCTCCTATTTGTACTATTTTGATGTTCTGCCCGTGTGCTGATAGGATGGAATTTGCAAGATTGAGGAGTTCTTGCGCTTTTTTGATGACTGCTTCATCTTTGATTACTGAGATGATGTTTTTGTCTATCAGGCTTTGGACTTGCAGCGCTTCGAATTTGAAGCGGAGTGTTTCTAACGGCCTGTCAACGAGTTCGCGTTTGACTCCAATGGTCATTACAAATGTTCCGTTGAATTTTTTCTTTAGTTCTTCTATGAGCCAGAGTAAGTTGCTGGTGCTTAGGCTTATTATTGGTCCTGAGTCGAAGATTAAGTTTTTCATGGTGTGAAAATGTCTCGTGCACGTCTTAGTCTTTCTGTTACTTTAAGTCCATCGTGTGGAACATCCACGACAGTTTTTCCGATGTAGTTTTGCAGTTCCCATTGGCTCAACCCTAGTAGTTCGGCTGTTCTGGCAATAGAAATTCCGTGTTCGTGGAGTTTGCTTGCTTTTTTTATTCTGGCTTGTTGGATTACTTCTTGTATGTAGAGTTTGAGCTGTGCATCATACTGTCCTATTTCGCGCAGAAGATTCTTGATTACGGCACGATAGGCGTTGTCGTCGTCTTGTTTGAGCGCTTCCTGCGCTGTTTGGAGTGAAGGCACTACATTTGGGCAGGCTTGTTTTCTATCCAGACAGCGCGCTATTACTTTTGACAGTGCGTACACGCAGACTGCCAGCGTCAGGGGGTCGTCTTCTTGGAAGACGCTTGCGTCGTGTATCGTGTGGTTGCTTAGCTCTGCCAATGCTGAATAGTCTTCTTTTTTGAGCGCTTCAATGACTTTTTGCAGTACTGCCAGGATGTCTTCTTTGATTATTGGACGCATATGCCTGATTTAGCACAACCCTATATAAGAGAATTTAACCACCCTATCGGAGTGAAAAATAGTAAAGCTTAAAAGCCATGGCCGTTCCAATAATGAATATGAGCGACATACCTTTTGAAGGCATTATATGGAAAAACAGTTTGTATCTTCCAAAGGCAGCAGAGTCGTTCGTTGGTTCTGAACCTCATGTTTTTGCTACTAATGCTGATTTGGAAGGCTTGAATGTATTGCTTTTGCATTCCAGAGAGTCATTTCGTAAAACCTATAATCGGATAATTACTGATTGCTACTCCAGATTTCCTGATGAGAATCCTACTCCTGTGGTGCGCCGGTTGTCAGGCGAAATGACTGAATTGGCTAGGCGCCGGGATGCCGGACAGGACATTATTGCTCTCAGGCTGGAAGATAGAATTTCTGAGCGTTTTGGTGCGTCAGGAAGGATTTATCTTGTGCCTGATAATGACCGGCTTGTTGCTGTTAAATTGTCTGATTTGGGTAATTATTATGTTGGCCGTGTAATGCACGATTTCAATCACTTTGTTCTGCCAAAGATCAGGCAATTCATAACGCCTGCAAAGGCAGGTTAGTCTACCGTAAACAATTCTGAATCATGTCCGACGTCAAAGAGTCCTAGTCTTGCTCCTGCGTCCAGCCATCCGTGAGCGTAGTTTAGTGCTGCAAATGCTGTTACAATATCTCCTTTATCCTTGAAGTGCTTTGCATCCTCGTAATAACGTCGTGCCATATCCAGCACTTCTTCTGCTTGTTTTTTGTGCGCTGCCACTATTTTGACTTTTTTCAAAGCGCGAGAAGTAACATCGAAGTATTTTGCAAGTTTTTCGTCAGTAATAATATTCATGAAAAGAAAAAAAATTACGCGGCTGGTTTTGGTTTTTCAGCGCGCTTTGGCATTGGTCGTCTGACCGTGATTGGTAAAACTCCTTTTTCGAATTCCCGCTTGGCTATCTCAATCGGATTGTAGCCGATTGATTCCAAATCCTTCTCAGTCATTTTTACCAAAAATGGAGCTCCCATGCTGATTTGCAATGCTCTGCTTCCTATCATTCGCGCGATTTCGTATTTTGTGTATTTTTCCATTGTCCACCACCTATAATGACTTGCGCAGTTCTGGCGCAAGTTTTTGTGCGATTTCTATCATCTTGTCTATGTCTTCCGGACTTAGAGGTGTTGCTCCGCCTTTCTGCAAAGCGCACACAGTTCCTTTCTCAGTAACCGCTACAGTCAGACGTGCTTCGATTGCTTGTTCTTCGTCCGATAAAGCATCAACGAAGAATTGGTCGCCGACTTTGATGACGGTGACTTCAACCGGCTCTTTGCTTAATGGCAGTCCCTGTTTGGTTTTTTCCGCGTCGTAATCTACATCGTTGTTTTCGTCGAGTTTTGGCATTTTCGTGTCCTTTAGTGCTGCCAGCGCTGCGAGGCAGGCTGCGTCTTGCAGGTCGCCTTCATCATTGATTGTGCAGATATCAATGCTTATGCTCCAGACTTTTTCTCCTGGTGCGATGACGAGTTTTTTCACGTCTATTGACTTGCTTTCTCTGATTGCTCGGTCAACGACTCGTGCAATCTCTGTTCCCTGTTCACCTGGAGGTCCTGCTTCAAATGCAGGGCTGCTTAATGGCAATAGTTCTGCGTTTACCATCAGGTTTCCTTGGTTTGGCGTGTCTGGGTATGGCGTTCCTGTTTCTAGTTTGACTCCTGCCATTACTTCAGTGCCGCCAATTTTCACTATGGCCGAGCCTTCTGCGCTTGCTGATATTCCGTACTTTACCGTTATTGGTCTGTATTCGAGTGGTTTTCTGCCGTCGAATCTTACACCTTTTGTAAGCGCGCGTAATACGTGTGCTTTTAGTTCTTGGTTCATTTTGATTCCCTCTTAACAAAGCGTTCTTTGAGCGCTGCTTTCTGTACTTCGTAGATTTTCTTGCAGGCTTCTCTTGCTTTGGTAACGCATTCGTTGATTTGCTCTTTAGTCACTTCTCCGTCCATTTGCATGAGGGTTACTTTGCCTGAGTTTGGCAATATTGCAATTGGCAGGTCTGCTCCGTCTTCGTGCGAGTCCTCAAGGTAGTTCAGGTCTACGACGATTTTATCCTCAACTCTTCCAGTTGCTACTGCGCAGACCATGTCTTTCATTTCCAGTCCTGCGTCTGCGAGCGCCATTGCTGCTGCGCAGATTGCTGCGCATCTTGTTCCCGCGTCTGTTTGTGGTAACTCAACAAACACGTCAACGACTGCGTTCGGATAGTCTTTCAAGTCAAGCACTGGCAGTAAAGCGTTTTGTATGACCATGCTGATTTCTTTGCTTCTTCTGCCGCCTCCTGGGCGTACTCGTTCGCCGTGTCCTGAGAAGGGCATCATGTTGTAGCTTACTCGCAGTATGCCGGTTTCTGGGTTTTGCATGAATTTTGGATGCAAGTCTCGTGGTCCGTACACTGCACAGTATGCTGTTGTTTTTCCGATTTTAAACATTGCTGAGCCGTCTGCGCGCGGGATTATTCCTACTTTTGCGCTCATTGGCCGTAATTCGTCCATTCCGCGGCCGTCGAATCTTTTCGTGTAGCTCATTGTGATCCTCCGAATTGGTGCGGGTGTTGTGGCGCTTCTTCAGCCGGTGCTTCTGGCGGTGCTGCTTGTAGGCTTACCTTGACGCCGGTTTCTTTCTCTAACCAAGCAGCCATTCGGTCTGTTAATCCGCCCAGATGCGCTTCTTCTTCGACTTTTTTGATTGCTTTGACTGCCACAACTTCTCCTTCTGGTTCGCCGTTAAGCCATATCCAGCCGTTTTGTCCGACGATGATGTCGCAGTTGGTTGCTTGTTTTATCATGCCTACCATGCTGCCGTCTTTGCCGATTATTCGTGGCACTTTTTGCGAGTTTACTTCTACAATTCGTCCGCCTCTCAGCTTTCGCAGTCCGGGTCCTTTCATTGAAACGTCTATCAATTTCTGGCTTGTGACGTTGACAACTTGGCAGACAATATAGTCTCCAAGGCCGTAGTATTGTGTCAGGTCTGCTCCTCTTTGAATGAATTCCGAGGTCGCGTCTTTCATAGTCATGACTGCTGAATACGGAGAATTTATTTCCATTCTCCAGCCTGTCATTAGGACGTCGAATACGCGTGCGACGATTCTATCTTTGAGTTTTGGAATGTACTTTCCTGATAGCGGGATTAGCTTGATTACTTTTCCCTCTACTGATACCATTCCTAGTCTTTGGGCTAATATTTTGTCATTGTCTCGATAGGTTCCTTTGCCTGGGAGGAAGCTCATTCCTGTGGCGATTGTTTCTCCTGGAACCACTATTTCTTTGTCTTGTGCTAATACTTCTTCTTTCATTTTGTTTCACCTTTGGTAGTAACGTGTAATGTTTGTGCATGACCGTGCGTCATGCTGTTTAGTTTGTCGTAAAATTCTGTTTCTAAGCCGCCAGGAATCTCTATTTTTCCGTTCCAGCTTCCGTCGCTTTCCCAGCGTTCTTTGAGTATTTTTCCGAACATCTTGAGTACCGAGTACGCTTTTGGCGCGTATTGTGCTGGTATGACTACGTCCAGTTCTTTCGTGACCAGTTTGATTGGAAGGATTGGCCTGAGTTCTTTTAGTATTTCCTGCACTTGAAGTTCTGGCGCTTTGTACTCGTCTATCCTGAATTTGGTCTGCTCGAGTGCTGCTTCAATTCTATTTATCGGGTGTGGCGCGTTTGTTCTCGGGTCTACGCCTTGTTTGTGGATGATGTCAATGATGCGCCTTTTCTTTTGGTCAATCAGTTGTTTTCTGTATTCTTGTGTGACTTGGACTTCTCCTCTTGTAAGGATTTGTTTGGCGACATCCAATGGGTCTGATGTTCCGAATATTGCCATCATTTTTTGTTCTGATGCGAGAAGTCCTTTTTTCGCGTCGGCGTATATTTTAGGGTAAACTAACGCGTCGCGTATGTTTGCTTCGGGATGGTGTTTGTAGTACATTGCTTGGTCCGGGTTTACCACGATTTCGAACACGTCAGTTCCTTTCTTGATGCGTGCAAGGTTGAGTGTTTCACTCATATACACCTCTATACTTTCTTCTTTGCTTCTTTGAGAAGTCGTTCAAGCTTGTCTTTTTTGACTTTGACGAATTTCTTCTCTGTATTCGTGACGTATGCAGCGTCTACGCGGTCAACGTTGAAGTTTTTGTCTAATACTTTGTTGAGCGCTTCTACTGCCAGCTTGAGTCCTTCTTCAATTGTCAGCTTTTCGCTGTATTCTCGGCCGAGGATTTCTTCGATTTCTATTTCTCCTTCACCGATTACTGTCGCTCTGAATTGGAAGTAGATTCCTGTCGGATCTGTTTCGAATAGTTTTGGTCCTTCTGCATCTATTCCTGCAAGGATGACTGAGACGCCGAATGGCCTGAGTCCTCCTGACTGAGTGCATATTTGTTTTAGCGCGCAGATGTCTTTGACTACTGAGACGGTATCAATCGGTGAATCGTATGTTACTTTGTGCTGTTGCGCTTTTACTTGTGCGCGTTCTATCAGCACACGTGCGTCTGATAATATGCCTGATGCTGTTGCTGCGATGTGATCGTCTATCTGGAATATTTTTTCAACGCTTTCTGGAATGACTAGCTTGTCCACTATTCTTTTGTCTGCGACGAGCAATACTCCGTCTGAGCAGACCATTCCGATTGCTGTGCTTCCTTGTCTTACTGTTTTCTTTGCGTATTCAACCTGCAGTAATCGGCCGTCAGGTGAGAACATTGTTATTGCCCTGTCATATCCCATTAATTGGTGCGGCATTGGTTGTCCGCCCATGTCATCGTCTCTTTTAACCATCCATTCATCCTCCTATGTATTTTTTCTCTGCTTTCGCCAGTATTCCTGACGCTCCTATTGAGCGCACTATGACTGGCTGTTCTTCGATTTCTTTTATTAGTATTAAGCTTGCTTTGAGTTCGTCCATGTTTCTGTGTCCTATTCTTATTAGTCCTCTTTGTTTTTCTGGATTGTACTTTTCCGGAATTATCCAGACTCCCATTCGCGCAGTCCCCTTAGTACCTGCATATGAGAGTGTTGAAGCCCAGATTGCCTTTGAAACCTCTGAAAAAGCCTTTATTCTGCTTTTAGAGATGATTTCGAACGCCAAATACCGTTTCTTTTCTTTTAATGTCGGTAATAATGGCTTAAGCCCTTTCATCTGTTCCTTCACCCTCCAACGGGATTATTAGGTGAGAAAAACCAATTATGCTTCTTTTTCTCTCTTTCTCACGCAATTATTTTCCAAGAAGACGGGATTTATAAATATTTCTGAGAACAATAGAAAAAAAATAAAAAAAATAATGGAATTTTATGCCATTCGGCAGAATCCGCAGCCCTTCATCTTGCACATTTTCGCTATGGCTATGAGGATTAGGCCTCCGAAGTACCACAGGAAAACGTTTGATGTTGGCATCATTCCGCTCCATTGCTTCATGATTGCGGCAATTATCATCCATAGTCCGCCTGCTCCGAATGCTGCTGCTATTAAACCCATGATAATGCATTTTGGTCCGCATTGTCCGGGCATACACGTCATATCTTTCTTTACCATCAATTAATCACCTCGAATATAGTATTTTGTCTTGTTTAGTCTTTCAGCCCTATTAAGGCTTGTGTATATAGAGTAGTACTTGGGGGAGAATAAAGCGGGCCGTGTGGGGATCGAACCCACGACCACTCGATTGCTCCTGCGGTTAAGAGTTTCACTAAAATCCTTATGGAATTTTCGAGTGCTCTACCGCTGAGCTAACGGCCCATAAGACGGGGAATTGCCAGTTTCTTTAAAAACTATTCGATGAGAAAACTACGACATTAAAATCATAACATTTATATACTAGAAAGTATGACAAAAAGAGCATATGACGAGCGAGTTAGAAAAACTGGTTGAGTCCAAAATCAAGCCGATGTTAGAGGAAGCCATGCAGAAAAGCCTCGGCATTACTGTCGCTGAATTGGAGACTGATATTTCTGACAGGCTGAAAAGAAGCTCCTTGTTGGAGTTTGAAGTTGATACTAAATTGAAGTTCAAGGATGCGAAGAGAAAATTCAAGAGGGAATATGTTGCTCATTTGTTGCAGCTGAATTTTGGCAATGTTGCCGAGGTTGCGAAGATTGCTTTTGTTGACAGGCGAAGCATTCATAGGATTGTTGCTGATATGAGGATTGAAGTGCAGAAGTTCAGGGATGTTTTGCAGAAAGGAGCTTACGTCAAGCAGTTGGCCGTGCAGGACATCATCCAGGAAAGTTTGGAGCATTACAAAAGCTCATTGAATCCTAGAAAATATGAGGCGTTGTATAAGGAAGCTCCGAGTTTGTCAAAAAACATTATCAAAGAAATCCCTGAAACACCAAAGACGCTGAAAGAAGCTGAAAAAGAGTTTGAAACAAGGTATTTCACAAAAGCCTTGCAGGAAAATAACGGCAATATTTCCAAGACAGCGAGAAAGATCGGATTGAGATTCGAAACTCTGCATAGAAAGCTGAAGAGTTTGGGAATGTCAAGAACCTCTGGTTCTTGAGCACACTCGGAAATCTGAGGATTTCCGATGTTTCTGCGAAGGAAAGATCTATCTGAAAGGCAGGGGAATTTGTTACGCTGTTGGATTTCTTTTTATACCCAACAACTCAAATACATATTCAGTTCTGTCCTTAAATGCTCTTTCACCGTATTTTCTTGCAACTGATTCCGATTTGTACTTTTCATGATTATTTTTTTGGCTGAGAAACTCACCTTTCATATCAAGTATCACTCGCCAAGGATTCCCTCTTCCCACTTCTTTTACTGCGAGCGCATACACACTCTCAAAGCCGAGACTTTCAACCATGCCTCCGAAAATACCTGCTCCTGTGCCTCCTGCGAACAACGCATGGCGATTTCGAAAGGCAGTCTCTGCTGCCTCCTCTAAGCTACCTGCTTGAAAATAACGATAGAACGGCCCTTGGTCGCCATCTGAAGAATCTGAACCTACAGGGATCAAAGCTTTAGTGACATATTTGATAAGCATTACTCATACTGGTTCTTCAGTGTTAATATACCTTCACCCTTTAGTGCATTTCATTTGGATATCTATTTAAATAGTTATTATGATATTGATTTTTCATGCAAATAACCCTCAATCTCAAGAAGAAGCTGGAACAAACTGCAAACGAATACTTCGAAGGCGCCAAGAAGGCGCGCAGGAAATCAGAGACTGCGAGAGGAATAGTTGCGAGATTCAAGAAAGAGCTTGAAGCGTTGGAAAAAAAGCAGGCTGTTGAAGAGAAAAAAGTAGAAGTCAAAAGAACAGCGCCCAAGGAATGGTTTGAGAAATTCAGGTGGTTCATTTCTTCTGAAGGCTTTTTGTGCATAGGAGGAAGAGACGCAACTTCCAATGAAGTGGTCATCAAGAAGCACACTGACAAGGCTGATGTCGTTATGCATACAGAGGCGCCGGCAAGCCCGTTCTTCGTCGTCAAAACCGATGGAAAGAAGCCGAGCGATGTAACAATGCAGGAAGTAGCAGACGCAACAGCCAGTTTCTCACGAGCGTGGAAATTGGGAGTGAGCGCGGCAGAGGTTTTCGCGATTAGTCCTGAGCAAGTCAGCAAGCAGGCGCCGTCAGGTGAATACATGCCTAAAGGCGCTTTCATGATTCGGGGAAAAAGAACATTCTACCAGGGAAAGCTAGGCGTCGCAGCAGGAAAATTGGCAGATGGCAGAGTGATGTGCGGGTCAGAATCAGCAATTAAAGCCCACTGTAAAGAATATCTTCTGGTAAAACAGGGAAATGACAAGCCCAGCGATTGCGCGAAAAAAATCGCGAAAAAATTAGTCGTTGATATTGACGAGGTGCTGCGCGTTCTGCCAGCTGGAACATGCCAGGTAAAGTGAATCATCACGCGATTGAAGCCAGCATAAGAATAGGCAAAGCGGGAATAACAGATAATATTGTAAAACAGTTAATTGCGCAATTAAAGAAAAAAAAGGTCGTGAAAGTGAAATTCCTGCCAAGCGCCATACGTGATAATAAGAAAGCGCTGGTCAAAGAATTGGCAGAACGGGCGCGCGCAAGGATTATTCACGCAGTAGGTTTCATAGCGGTTCTGTCAAGAAGCGATAAGAGAAATTAATCATGCTCGATTCTTGACATGTCTCGCCAACAAGTTGGCGATGAACTCGACAATGCCGTGCATTGCTCGAGTCTCGGAAATTTGAGGGAGCACAACATTATTTTTGGCAAATTTCCGACATAGAAAGGCTTAAATAAGCATTTTCATAACATTCCCACAATGACGAAAGAGAGTGAACGCTTTGTTGCTTTTGGATTCTTGAAAAAGGACTCTCCTACTGATAATGAAGGCAATCCGATAGTTACTGTCGGAGGCAGAAAAATCGTCATCAAGGGAGAAAAGAAGAATACTCCTCAAGAAAAACTGGCTTTCATTAAAAGCAAGAGGGCAGAGCTGGAAAAGGATGAGGCCCTTCTGAAAGAGTTCAATGATGCTCTGCAAAGCATTTCCGACCACGAATGGGTGGAAGTGGCTAAAGATCAGCTTATCATGTCTGACTTTCCAGCCAGCATCAGCAGGTATTATATGGGCATTGAGAGCTTTCATCAAAGCATTGAGCCGTATTATTTTTGGTGCGTCAACTTCTTGGGAGATATCGGCTTTCCGGTCATTGATAAGATATCAGACATTTTTACTGCGGCAGAGCATAGCAGTTTCTATGGTGCAGCCGGGCAGAGGCTTGGGTTGGCGCAGGACAAAGTTTCCCAGTACCTCGCAACTATAGGAAAGATGGTCAAAGACCTGTTTCAATTGGTCAGGGAGTTGCGCTGGATAGATGAAAGATTGGAAGTGTATCGTGAAGCTTTTGGCGAGGATAAGGAAGGCAATCCTCTTTTGGATAAATCCGGCAAAAAAATAGGCCCGAAAATGGGAGCGGAGAATGCTCTGAAAGGGATGTGGGTGGACCTTGTGGATGGCGTGGTGGGCGGGCAGAGAACAGGAAGCAACTTGTTCGTCATGGCTCAGCAATTGCAGTTCACCGCTCTTCCAGACCTGTTTTTCAGAGTTCACCCGCAGGAGGTCAAAGACGTTGACAAGATTGTTGCGGATCAGGCAGGAGAATTCAACATACCTTTGCGTAATCTTCTCGGAAGGAAGTTAGTGCAGTACATCGCGTGGAAGCATGAAACGTATAAGGAAATGAGGACGAGAAGAAAATTCACGCTGGATTATCTGAGACAGCACTATCATGTCATAAGAATGTACATTGCCTGGGTCAAGCCGTACATCAAGCATATCGAGAGGCTTTCAGGAGAGCAGGATTTGTTGAAGAATCCCAGATTGATTTCGGCTTTTGAAAGCAGTCTCATTGAGATTGAGCTTCTTGCGCGTCATAGTCCTACAAGCAGGAAGAAAACTTATGCGTGCATCCTGCTTACTTTTGAATATCATACCAAGCCAAGTATGCAATATCAGGGTGACGCTGGCTACCATAGAGGGCCAATTCATGTTGGTTCAACTAGGATCACATGGAGAAGTTATGCTTGGGATGAAAAGAAAATCAAGAATTATATTGCCATGCGCAACAAAGAGGACATAGATCTTCTTACATCTATTGACGGCTCGCTCAGGTCAGCGATGGAAGCGCTCGGTGATGATCTTGAAGAGTATATCGCTGAAGCAGAAGAGAAGAAAAGAGAGGAAAAGCCTCCAGTGACGGAAAAAATTGAGTTGAAGGGCATGATGGAGCCTTTTACATCGCTCGGCAAGGGAGTATTGGAAGTCTTCGGCGCATTTGTGCCTGAATTTCCAAAGAAAAAGGGGCAGGCGCCGTACGAAGAGCTCAAAGAAGTGGAGTCAGCAGCCAGGAAAATCTGCTGGGTTCATTATAATATCTTCAAAAAGGCTCATGGCTTGCTCGCGTGGTAGAATTTATATAGCCTTATTCTATCGTCGATATTATGGGCGTTGACTTCAGCATTTTCAAGGATTTGACTCCTGAAAGAAGAGCGAAGGAGCTTCAGAAGCTGATTAACGATCTTAAGAAAGAGATAGATGAGCGTAAAGATGATGTCAGGCAGGCAGAGCATTTTCTCGCGCTCGCAGATGAGGAAGCGCGGATTCTTGAGCAGATCGAAGTTCCTGAAGCGAAGACCGCTCCTAAAAGAAAGCCTGAAAAAATAGAGGCGCTTGAAGAAAAGACAGAAGAAGCGCCAAAGGAGCGAAGGCTGTCGCGTGAAGAGCAGGTGGAGCTTGAAAAATTGCTCGCCACTGCTCCTCCCCGCTCTGAAGATCTTTTCCATAAAATGGCTCACAGGCCTGTTACTGAGCTGTATTCTGAACTGCACAAAATTTATGACAGGGAGCGGCAGACTGGCATTGAGTCTTCACGCGACAGGGAGATGGTTTATGCCATCGCCAGGGGTCTTGAAGAGAAGAAGAAAGACATGGAGGAAGGGCAGTACAAGCCTGCAAGGCAGGCAAAGCACCTCTTGACAGCTGCAGAGCAGATGGCAGAGAGCATGTATCAGGGCGGTGCTGGAAGCTATAAGAGAACGCCGGCTTGATTTTTTGTGACAGATAAGACATGTCGGAAATTTCTGAGCATTATGACAAATTCTCGTTTTGTGACAGATAAGGCATAAACCTTTAAATAATCCAGTAGCCTAAAGAGTATACTATATGGTTGAGTTTAGAACAGCGTACTATGGACCGATGGATAGGGAATACCATCAGTCAATAACAGAAACACCGCAGCCTATTGCTGCAGAAGAGTCTATCTTCCCTATTTCTCAGCTTGGAGAGACTGTTCCAGAGCATGATCCTTCTGGCAGGTTCAAGCACATTATTCAGACGACACAGGCAGCGATCCGAGGGGGTGCGGGAACTCTCCAGATTGTGATGATGACCGGTCCTGAACAAGCTATCGGTGGCAGGCCAAAGGCGTACGGCAAGGAAGTCAGGGAAACGCTCAAGGAAGTTGCGCTGGCGAGCGGTGTTAACATCGCTGGTGTTGAAATGCCGACGTCAATGAACAACATGTCAGGTTTTGATCCGCAACAGGCCGCTTTCTTGGATGAGAAAAGAAAGATGCACTTGGACGAAGTCAAAGACGCCATAAGATTCGCAGCAGACGTCGGTAGAGGAGGAGGCGTGGACATTGTCAGCTGGGAGTTTCCCAGAAGCGTTAATGAAGCGCCTTGGCAGAATCCTAATGAGAAAGAGCGCGCGTTCAATCAGGAAGGAGAGCAGAAGCTGGGCTGGCTTGTGGATCAGAGAACTGGCAGGACTGTTCAGTTCAGAAAGGATGAAATGCAGCACGTTCCGTTCAATAGGGACTTCACTCCCAAAAAGGCAACAAGGGAAGAACTGGAAAAAGGCAACCTTCCGTTGGAAGCATTCAAATGGGATGACTTCAAGAACTGGGCAGGCTATGCGGATTCCAAATTGCGTCAAGGCATTGACCCTTTTACAAGCACGCTTTTGGATGAAAAGGAAAAGAAAGATGTCCAGCAGAGAATAGATGAGGGCAAGCCAGCAGTCACTGCGGAAGAGGTCTATATTCGCGTTCAGCTTCAAGGTCAGATTAACTCGCTTTTGGGTTGGAGAGCAACGTATGCAGAGCATGCCAGCGAGGCTCTGGCGAAGAAAGAAAACTTTGATCAAGCCCTTGAACAGGGATACATTATCACCAAAAATCCTTACACAGGCAAACCAGAAAGGCAAGATCTCGACACTCCAGAGAAACGCAGGGAAGCGGAAGAAGAGAGAGATAAAATCGATGCGAGATATAAAGACTTTCTTAACACAGCGCGCGGACAGCAGCAGCAGGTTGCAGAACTTAAGGAACGAATCAAAAACCTCAAGCCGATGGACGATTATGCACTGAGCAGGAGCACGAGAAGTTATGCTGAAGCAGGCATTTTTGCAATGCGGGAATATGAAGTGGGAAGGGAAAAAGGGACTGTTACCAAGCCTTTGTATGTTGGACCTGAAATCGGCTGGCCCGGAAACTTCGGCTCGCACCCTGACGAGTTCATCAAACTGGTCCAGGAATCTCGTAAAGAAATGGTAAATTTGCTGACTAACGCCATGATTTATGTTCCAGACCCTATTAAAGGGAAGAGACCAGTGGACAATCCTTATCGTGATCGAAGCCTTACGCCTCATCAGGCAAAAGAACTTGCCGAGAAGCACATAAAAGGGGTTTTCGATACCAGTCATATGGGCATGTGGCTTTCGCATTTCACGCCCAAGCCTGGAGAAACAGAAGATCAAAGGATTGAGCGTTTCAAAAAGGAGTTCTATCTTCCGGCTGTCAAAAAAATAGCGGATGCGAACGTTGTCGGCGGAATTCAGCTTGTTGACAGTAAAACTGCGGCGCACGGGCACCTGCCTCCAGGAGAAGGAATCTTCCCGGTTATGGAGACGGCCAAAATCTTCAAAGAAAAAGGTTTCTCTGGCTTTGTCGTCTCAGAAGGTCACGAGGAAGAAAAGTTCGGTGAAGGCAGGATCAGGATGAAGACTTGGCAGCACGCTGGTGCTGCAGTGGGCGCTGGATACTTTTCAGGGCCTCCTTTGCGCTGGGGGCAGGTTCAACAGAGTTATTTCGGCAGAACGTATTCTCCGATGTTCATGTTTGGCGGCTATGCGCCGAGCAATGAGTTCAAGCTTTGGAGCGAAGTGCCTTTAGAGTAGCCACTTTGTCAGAAGTTCTCATAATTTCCGGGGTTTGGTCCACCATTTATCATCGCCAGGTCCTTTTTTGCTGTATAATTCAAAAATGTCGACCACGACCGGAATGTCATTTTCGTCGTATACCAATGGTTTGATCTGTTGACTCACGCTCTGCACTTCGTTTATAACGATGTTTTCTGGCTGGTAATAATCTCCCTGAGGCGAGCTCGGCTGGTCGATGTAGTCTTGTTCAATGGGCTCGCGCAGTTCTTCTGTGTGTGCTTCTACTAGAACTTCTAGGCTTTCTTGGACTACCTTAACTTCCTGCTCTTCACTTTCAGGAGGCGGTTCCTCCAGATTTTTCTCTACTCCTTCTGAAATAAACTCTACCACTTTTTTCACTCAGTTGAATATCAGTTTCCCGTCATACATCGCCTGCCACAATGCTACCGAGACAAGCTTGATGCTGTTTTTCTTCTCCCGCACGTTAAAATCTACCTGCGGTTCAATAAAAGGACTTTTGCTTTCAGCGCTTTGACGCGTATTAGTTGCGATCTCCTGAGCGTCGTGCAGTAATTCATGATAATGCGCGCTGTAGACTGCAGTCATTGACGCTCCTATAGGCTTATCTTTATCATCGCCCATTATCAATTCATAATAATTCTTGCCGGTTTCATAAGATGACCCGCCATATCCTGTATCAATAGTGTAAGAGGTGCTTTCATACGATTCAGGATCAATCTGTTGTTCGATGACAGGTGAAATCGTTTCAATATCTTCCGAGTTTCCAACAGGCGCTTCCAGCAAAGATTCAATCGCTATCTGGATTTCGTCCTCCTCTCGGACAATCGCTTCTAATGTCTTTTCCCCAAACAGAATCATTTCACACAACACATTATGCAACTGCTTATTAAAATTTTCGCATATCAAGACCACAAGATGTGGGAAGAAAAAACCGCAATCCGACGGAAACACGATTTTCAGCAGCCACATTTAGTGTTTTCATTGACAAGGAGTTGCGAATCTTTAAAATCGTCAGAAAAGAATAGTGGAATATGCAGTTTAAACTCCACAAAAAAGAGCATCCCAACGTACCTAAATATCCAAGTACGGACTACGACTTTGCCAAAAAGTTTTCTGAAGAGTTGCACAAAGAACTGGGCGATTTTGTCAAGGCAATAATTCTTTTCGGCAGTACGGCGCGTGAAGAAAAGCCTCTTTATGGGGAAAGGGATATTGATATTCTCATAATAATTAACGATTTAACTTTGATAATGAGCAATGAGGTCATCCAGTCATACAGGGTCATAACAGAAAATACTGCTTCAAAATTCAGCAAAAGACTCCACATTACCACTTTGAAGATGACCAGCTTTTGGGACTATATCAGAAATGGAGACCCTATATCGATAAACATGCTTCGTGACGGAGTGCCGTTGTACGATGCTGGATTCTTTGAGCCCGTTCAGCAATTATTATTCCAGGGAAGGATAAGGCCGTCCAGGGAAAGCATTTGGACTTATTTTGCTAGAGCGCCTGCGACCATACATAATGCGGACTGGCACGTCTTGCAGGCAACGCTTGACTTGTACTGGGCTGTGGTCGACTCGGCTCATGCTGCTTTGATGAAAGTTGGTGAAGTTCCTCCGACTCCAGGGCATATTGCCGAATTAATCCAGAAAAAACTGGTAAAGCCGGGCTTTATTTCCAGCAAATATGCCGGCATGATGGACATGTTCTTCAAGCTTCAGAAAAAGATAATTCACCGCGAAATACAGCTTGTTCTTGGCAAAGAATTTGATGATTACAAAAAACAGGCTGAGGATTTTGTGAAAACAATGCAGAAAGTCGTTGAACAGAAGTAATTATATATTTTATATAAAATCGCAAAGCTTAAATACTCACACTCCATTATATACTATTATTCTGTGGTTGAGGCGTTATGGAAACTAAAATGTTAAAGATGGTGCAGGACCCTTGCTTTGGCAAGAAGTACGAAACTCATGAACAGTGTCCAGGCTGCTGGATCAAGAAATCCTGTCTCATCACTTTCCGAAACAAGAAATAATCACGAAATGACTACACGAAGGGTGGACGTGTAGGTTCCCGGAACACTTCCTGAAGGAATTCTTAACCTCACGGTTGACTTGTATTCTTCACCAGGCTGGACTGTGAATTCCAGCTCGTCAGTGTCTATTGCGTTCTTGCTTATGGTATTGTTTTTGTAGTGGAGGTCGTTGAAGACTAATTTGATGTTTACAGCTGCGTCTCCGTTATTTTTGACTGAAAACGTGCCTTCTGGAACCAGGTTTAGTGATTTTGAAATTTCAAGTACTGGTGCTGAAAAGGTGATGTTTGCTGTTACTGGTATTGGAATGCCGTCTTGAAAGTCAGCGGCTGTTTCGACAAAATCAGCGCTGTTGTCGTCAGTATCTTTGGTTCGCAGCAATGCTTTTCCTGCTCCGACTGGTGAAGCAGGTGAGCCTTCGTACAGATTGCTTTCAATTCCTGCTTCATCTCCCCATCCTACAGCGTCTATGACGCTGCCATTGGACATCAATGCTATTCCGCTGTCCTTATTTCCAAGCGTAAGTGTTTCTTCATAGTCTGCTGTTTTCCAGTCTGTACTGTCTTTGTTGTCATCCCAGCCTGCGTCAGCTACGAGAAAGGCTTGCCCGGGCTGGAGAATTGTGTTTTCAGGGATTGTGGCGTCTGTAGCTGAGCTTTCGCTTGCGATTACCCATCCAGATATGTCTATCAGGGCGGTGCCGTCATTTTTGAGCTCTACGGCCTCGCCTCCGCTTTCAGTGCCTGTAGGATCGTACAGCACTTGATTGATTACAACGCCCGCTTGAACAAGCTGTGCGAGCAACACCAGCATTACGATGTTCTTCATGTTTATCACCCTGTTTTTCATAAGTAGAACTTATTAAAGGGTGTATCGGAAGAAAACCCGTAAGGTTTACGGACTGAGCCGTAAAGTTTACGAAATTTTAAGAAAAATCCGGAAAAAAATAAGAAATAACTAAAAAAAAATAATTAATCTCGCTTTTTGCGCATAAGTACTGCTACGAGTGCTACAATAGCTCCCGCAATCAAGATGCTTAATATGACGAGCATTGCGACATATGCTTTGCTGTCAGTGAAGCTTGATTGTTTCTTTGGCGCAGCTTGTGCTTGGCCTTGAGGCATTACAGTAGCGCTCTGTGGTACAACAGCGGTTGTCTTTCTATCTTCAACTGTTGGCTGTACTGCAGGCTTTGTTGCTTCTGCTGAGCACCCGTTGATGTTCAGCTCTACGCTGCCTGAGTTGCTTGGTGCAGCTGTGTCAAAGTAGGATTTTACTTCAACGCGCATGATGCCTTCCTTGGCGCCTTTTGGCACTGGAATGTCAAATGCTACTGAGGTGCTGTCGTCCTTGTCAAGTTCGATGTTTTCGATCTTTTGCGTGAACTGCAAGTCAGCAACGCTTGCTTCAATGACAACTTCATCCTCATCGCGCTTGCCCTGGTTCAAAATGTTTACAGTGAACTTCGAGCGTGTTGCTTCGCAATTTGATACTGCTGCTGGAGAGAGCTCCATTCGTCTTATCTGGATGTCGTGGCTTAGTCGCTCGATTTCCAGGCGTACGTCCATTGCTTCTCCGTGCAATGCGTTGTTTTCATCAGTGCTTGAAATACGGATGTCAACAGTTATTGTGCCGTCGTCTGCTTCGTCATCGATCTCGACGTCTAGTGTGAACGTGCCTTCGTCGTTTGCGTCCAGGTCTTCGAGGTCGGCGTCTTCATCAATATCGACGTCACCGTCGCTTGAATCAACTGCTATGTCGATGTTTTCAAATGCGATGTCGCCTATCTTCTGGTTGTTGTTGTCGTTGTCGTCAAACTCGTTTTCAATTTCGAGTTCAAGTGTGCAATTGTCTCCCGGCTTCAAGTTTTTGACACGGTCGCCGTCGTCAAGACTCTGGCTCTTTGTGTCGCACTCGATTCGGGCTTTCTTGATTCTGAGCTGGTTGACTGCCTGCATGGTCACATCAACAGTGGCTGAATCGGTTGAGCTTCCAATTGTTCCTGTAACTGTCAATTTTCCGATTGTGATGGCTTTTTCCTGTAGGTCTGTAGGGTCAACTCCTGGGTGGTCAAGTGGAATTGTACCGTTTATTGTGTAAGTTGCTGGACTGTTTGCGCTAATGGTGGATGGACCAGATACTGATAACGCGAATTTGGTGTTTTCAGCTCCTCCGCCCAATGAGAATGTGACGCCAGTCATATTGACTGAATTGTTGTTTGTGACCGTGAACGTTGTTGCTACGTTTTTTATACGATCACTATTTTCAGTGCCGAGCTTTGGGCTTGCGACCTGAATGGCGCTTGCGCCGATTGCTAACAATGCTATCAACATAACGAATAATGCTATTTTTTTCATAGTAACTCCACCCCGTATGTGTTGCTATTAGACGATAGAAGAACGGCTCCTATTTAAATATTTCGGTTTTGTCAGTATTGTGGAGTAGTAAAGATTACTTCTTTTGCTTCTTTTGTATCTTCTCAGCTTCCTGTATAATATACTCAGCGTCCTCGGCTGCGCACTCAAGCTCGTCAACTTCTTTTGTCGTCTCCTCTACTTCTCCCTTCTCGAGCTTGTGCACTTTAATGTCGTATTTTA
>CAZCCU010000008.1:0-36919 GCA_964497645.1 uncultured Methanosarcinales archaeon | reverse complement strand
GCGCAGCAAACGAAGGGGCTGGCAGATGAAGTCTTCCAGATGTTCAAATCCCCAACAAGGCGTTTACGCCCGAGCTGGGATTTGAACCCAGGTCGAAGGGACCGCAACCCTCCAGTCTATCCAAGCTAGCCTACTCGGGCATAGTTTGTTGTCGAGAAGAACGGTTTATAAAACTAGCGCAGATGGAGTCCTTTGACGTGCTTCTTCTCTATTAATGTCAGGTAAAGCAGTGTGTAATACGTGTTGTTGATAAACAGTGTGAGTAAAGAGAGTGCAACAATAAAGATAATGCCGTAAATTATCGTGAATATTAATCCGAATGTCACATAGAATATGAAGCCTGCTAATATTCCAAGGAAAACCGCGAGTGTTGTCAAAGGCCTTATGCCGATTTCGAATGTTGCGATTTCTGGGATTGCGCGAACGCTGTGCTTTAATTGCGCTACCGCGTCTCCAAAGTTTCTTTCTGTTACAATCATTGCCGGCAGGATTAGTTTGCCGATTATTCCTGCGAATGTTTCCAGCCATCCTGCTGCGAATTGTCCTATTCTTCCTTGTTTTCTTATGGCGCTGATTAGGATTGAAACAACCAGGAAGACAATCGCGTAAGCGATGACGTCTTTGATGTTGTGCAGTGCTCTTCTGAATCCTGACATTACTGTTGTGTCTTTTCCTTGTGCTACTTCGTGTACCATCCAGCTTTGCATGGCTCCTAGGAATGTGCTCCAGGTTTGCGCGACAAGCACAAAAATTATTGCGCTTACATAGAAGTATGAATCTGGCATTATTGCTGTGAAGGGATAAAGAATTACTGCCGAAACACAAATAATTATTCCGCTCAACAGCATCAGCACTGGAACAATCATTAAACTCTTGTCTCTGCCGATGAATTCAAAGCTCAGTTTGAATATTTTCCACGCATTGTGCAGTCTGTCGAAAAATCCCATGATAACTGTGAGTTGGTACTGGTTTAAAAATCTGACGCTCGGAAATGCTCATGAATTTCTTATGCACAATTCAAATTTCTGACATTTTTGTCACCAACAATTTTATTTCTGGACGTCTTTATACCTGATAATATGATGAATACGTCACAAACAGTGGAAGATGTAATCGATGAGTCGAAGAAGAAGTGGAAGAATTTTGAAATAGATAGAAGTCTGGGCGACCGTGCAAAAGAATTGTTTGAGAGCGCTAAGACTAAGATTGATCCGCGGATTTACAAAGGAGAATCTCCTGCCTATCGTCGTGAGGAAACACATGAATCTGGAAATCAGGTCTTGGATAGGATGGCTAAAAAGAGTCCTTATACTAAGCAGGCGTTAAGCAAGGAGCTTTATGACATTAAGAAGGATATGTCTCCTGACAAACAAGGTTACAATTTCAAGCGTGATACTGCTGGCGGATATAACACTTCCTTTGAAGATGTTGCCCAGCAGTATTTGATGGGTGAGGGGAAAGAGTTGTACGCGCACTTGCGCAAGAAAGGGCGTGACTTTTACGATATTAAAAAAATTGGCACTGCTGATTTGGAAGGTGCGGTTGCTGCTTTGGCAACTAACGGCACTGAAGCCGCATTGCTCGGCTCCAATGACTTCGAGCAAAAGGTTTCTGAGCTTGCCGATCATTATGGAATTTCAGTAGAGCGCGCAACAAGTTACGTCATGGCGCACGAATTTACGCACGCTTCTCAGAAGGGCAAGTATTTCGACGACCCGATTTTGGCAGAGCTTGATGTCGAGCATACTTTGAAGGAATATTTCACTCAGAGAGGCGAGCAGGATTTGGCCGATGTTGCCAGTGACCGTGCTGCTAATGTTACGAGAAACTATGGCGGCATTGGAGCCTACAAGATGCCTAAAGGAATTTCTGAAAGAGGCGGCTTGGAGAATTATCTTGGAAAATACGCTGGAGGCAGTTCTGTAAGCGGAAAAGCATCTGCGGAATCTGGCAGTACAGGCAGTGGAGAATCTGGCAGTTCAAGTGCTGGAAGTTATGCTTCAGCCTCTGCAGCTTCTTCAAATTGAGTAAATGTGCCCTCTACAAAAATACAAGAATTTAGGCAGGGATTATAGTGTCGGCAGGAATCAGTATCCTGGTGGTTTTCGTGGTTATGTTGATCCGGCAATTTCCGGAGCGTTCTATCATAAAGGTGAGAATTACGAGGCGTGGAAGGATGGAAATTCCAAGTACCAGATAGGGCCGCCAGCATCTGATAAGAAGTTTTACTACGAGTAATGATAACGAATAAATACTCTCTGCTTTTTTCTTTTCTCGATGAAGTATTCGGTATTGGTGGAGGTTTACGAGCGTCTTGAGTCTACGACAAAACGGCTTGAGAAAACATCCATATTATCAGAATTCTTGACAACTGCCGATGATTTAGACAAAGTCATGTTGTTAGTCCAGGGCAGGGTATTTCCGAATTGGGACACAAGCGAGCTTGGCATGGCTGCGAAATTATTAGTTAAGTCTATTTCTTTGGCGACCGGCGCTTCTTTGGACAAGATCGATTCTTTATGGAAAGAAACTGGCGATCTTGGAACTGTTGCCGCCGAGCTGACAAAAACAAAATCTCAAGCGACTTTGTTCTCGCAGCCATTGACAGTTCAGAAGGTTTTTGATAATTTAAGAAAGCTTTCTGGATTGGAAGGCGCTGGAACTGTTGACAGAAAAGTGCAATTGGTGGCTGAATTGTTGACGAGCTCCCAGCCTGCAGAAGCGAAATATATTATCAGAACTATTCTCGGCGAGTTGAGAATTGGTTTGGGCGAGGGCACTGTAAGAGACGCGATTGTCTGGGCGTTTTTCGCGGAAAAAGCCGGAGTGAAATATGACAAAACTGCTAATGAGCTTGTTTTGTCGGATGAGGAAAGAAAGAATTATGAAATTTACACTACTCTAGTGCAGGAAGCTGTTGACGTCGCAAATGATTTTTCTGAAGTGGCTAAAATCGCAAAAGAGAAAGGAGAGTCCGGCTTGCAGAATATGTCTTTATTGCCAGGCAAGCCTGCAAAGATGATGTTGTTCAAAAAGGCAAAGGATATTCAGGAAGCGTTTTCTATCGTAGGAAAGCCTGCCGCTTTGGAGCAGAAGTATGATGGTTTCAGGCTGCAGATTCACAGGAGCAAAGGAAAGCTGAGATTGTTCACCCGCCGTTTGGAGGACGTTACTGTCCAGTTTCCTGATGTTGTGCAGAGGATTGCGAAACAGGTGAAAAGTGATGAATGCATTCTTGACGCGGAAGCTGTCGGTATTGACGTTGATACAAGAAAGTATCTGCCTTTTCAGAATATCAGCCAGAGAATCAAGAGGAAGTATGATATTGAGGAAGTGGCAAAGAAATTTCCAGTGCAGGTTAACGTGTTTGACATTTTATTCTGCGATGGCAGGAGTTTGTTGAAAACTCCTTTTGTTGAGCGGAGAAATATCCTGAAAAAAATCATCACAGAATCATCTGACTTGAAGCTTGCAGAGCAATTGATAACTGATGACGAGATTACCGCTGAAAAGTTCTACAAAGCCTCTTTGGACGCGGGTAATGAGGGAATCATGATGAAAAACCTGCAGGGCATCTATAAGCCTGGCTCGCGTGTTGGTTTTGGAGTTAAAGTAAAGCCGACAATGGATACCTTGGAAGTCGTGATTGTTGGTGCTGAGTGGGGCGAGGGAAAAAGAGGCAAGTGGTTGTCGAGTTTTGTTATTGCTGTCCGTGATCCTGAAACGAATGAATTTGCTGAAATCGGCCGTGTTGGCACTGGAATCAAGGAGAAAGTTGAGGAAGGGGTGAGTTTTGAGCAGTTGACCCAGTTATTGCTGCCTTTGATCATTGAGGAAAAAGGCAGGGAAGTGAGAGTGCGTCCTGAAATTGTGATCGAGGTTGATTATGAGGAGATTCAAACCTCTCCCACTTATTCTTCAGGGTATGCTTTGCGCTTTCCGCGTTTGATCAAGCTCAGAATTGATCGTTCTTCGGAAGATATTAATACTGTTGAGGATGTGAAGCTGTTGGCTGGGTCTCAGCGTGGGAGAGGTGTTTGATATGAAATGGTCTGCGATTTTCCTGGTTTTTCTTATTGCGTGCGTTGGTGGCACGATGGATTTTTCTGAGGCTGCCAAGCTCGGCAAGCCCATGAAGTGCGTTACTAGATATGAAGGTCAAACTTCCACTATGTACATGAAGGGCAGCCAGATGCGCATTGATTCTGAGCCTTCTGGTGCGCATGGGATTTATACGTCTGATGCTATTTACACGTGGCGTGGCTCTGAAGGCATGACTGTGAAGATGGAGCTTATGAAGAAAATCGCGGCTGAGCAGGGCCATGACTTCACTCCGCCGACGCAGGACCAGCTTGTTGCGAGGGCTCAGCAGGAGAATGCTCAGTGCGAGCTTGCTGATGTTCCCGAGTCTATGTTCTCGCCTCCGGCTGATGTGAAATTTGAGGATTTGGGAGTGTTGATGAAGCGGCTGGAATCGACTGCGGGAAATATGGGAAAAAAGTAAACGCCACTATTTCGGCCTATAACTTTGGTGTTTACTAGTTTGGTAAAGGGCGCCATTGCCCAATTATTAGTGCTCTTTGCCAAAATCTCAATAAAGCTTTAAAACTGTGAAGCATTTTATCAGGTAAAAAGAGGATATATGGACACGCTTGAATGCATTGCTACAAGGAGAAGTATTCGTAAATTCTTGGATATTCCGGTAGAGTTTGAGAAAGTGGGCAATATTTTAGACGCGGCAAGATACGCGCCGAGCGCTGGAAACCTGCAGGATTGGAAGTTTATTCTGATTACTGACAATAAAATGCGTGATGATATTGCAAAGGCGTGTGTTGAGCAGTTTTGGATTGCCTCTGCTCCCATTCATATTATTGTTTGCACCGAGCCTGATAAGACTAAGAGATTTTATGGTGTTCACGGAGAGAAGTACAGCATTCAGAATGGCGCTGCTGTTATTCAGAATATGCTGTTGGCTGCTCACGCCCAGGGTTTGGGCAGCTGCTGGGTTGGCGCTTTTGAGGATGAGGCGATAAAGCGTTTGCTTTCTATTCCTGATGATGTGTCAATTCAGGGCATTGTTCCTCTTGGTTATCCTGATGAAAAAGTTCCGACTCCGTTGCGGTTTACAGCTGAAAATACTACTTTTATCGAGGGCTGGGGCAACCGCATCAAGGATATCGCTGCTTACATGGAATGGTATGGCGAGCACGTGCAGAAGGCGATCAGGAAAGGAAAGGAATTTGTTAAAGAGTTCGCCCGTCGATTGCAGCAATAGTTCTCTGGTGTTGGTGACGAAAATCATTCATTTCCACACAAGAGTAGTAACGGTCTTTTTTTGAGCTTGCATCGTCTATATCTCCAATAGAAGTAAAGCACTATAACTTTAATCTCTATTTTCTTTTACGAAAATGTTTAAAAATGCCGAACAAGTGATAGAAAATTTATAATCACAAACTTTCTTGGCGGAAAGATTGTGTGGGTTTAGTTTGTTCAAATCGTTTGGCGACGAAATGAACCTATCGTTTGTTAATTTGTCAATTGAAGCGTTCTTTCGAACTACGTGTTATTCTCGTTGGCGCGATAACAACACACTTCTAAGGAGTTAGTTAGCACTCCCAATATTTAATGTTTATCCATTACCAAAGGGGAGTAAAAAACAAACCACAAAAAACGGGGGGAAAGAAAAATGGAATTTTTGGTTGAAAACGCGCAAAAAAACATCGAAACGACATTTGATGGCCTTGAGGTTGGCCAGGCAAAAATTAAAGTCATTGGCTGCGGTGGTGCAGGCAATAATATGGTCACGTGGCTGTACAAGCGCGGAATCAAGGGCGCTGAGATCATCGCGGTGAATACCGACCAGCAGCATTTGAAGATTTCTGAAGCTGACAAGAAGTTCATCATTGGAAAAGAATTGACGAGAGGCCTTGGTTGTGGAGGCTTCCCTCAGAAAGGTGCCGAGGCAGCCCAGGAATCTATTGCTGAGTTGAAATCTGTCCTGAAGGATGCCGATATGGTGTTTGTGTGCGCTGGAATGGGAGGAGGCACTGGCACTGGTTCTGCTCCTGTTGTTGCTCAGTTGTGCAAGGACATGGGCGCGATTGTTATCGGCACTGTGACCATGCCGTTCAATATTGAGAGGGCAAGAATTGAGAAGGCAGAGTTTGGTCTTGAACGGTTGAGAAAAGCGTCTGATACTGTTATCGTTATTGACAACAACAGGCTTGTTGAGATCGCTGGAAATCTTCCAATTCAGCAGGCGTTTGCTGTTGCGAATGAGCTTGTTGCGACTATGATTAAGGGGATTGTTGAGACGATTGCGATTCCGTCGTTAGTCAACCTTGACTTTGCTGACGTGAAAGCTATCATGACAAATGGCGGTGTTGCTGCTATTGGTGTTGGAAGTTCTGATACGACTAACAGGGTTGAAGAGGCTGTGAAAGGCGCTCTTGAGAACCCGTTGCTTGATATCAATTACGCCGGCGCGACTGGCGCTTTGATTCATGTCTGGGGAGGTCCTGACATGACTTTGGAGGAGATTAACCGTGTCGGAGAGCTTGTGACTGAGACGTTGGATGAGGATGCGAACGTTATTTGGGGCGCTCGCGTGTCTGATGACATGAAAGGCAAGCTGATGGTTATGACGATTATTACTGGCGTGAAGAGCCCGAGTATTGTGGGCAAGAGCACGCCTGACAGAAGTGCAGTGTCTGCTCGTCAGATGAGTGACGAACTGGGCATTGAGATCATCCATTAACGCTTCGGGTGTTTCTCTGCCTTCATTCATACCACCCCCATGCGCTTCGGCGCAGCTTGAAGGCAATACCCTTGGCCCCTCCCGTTGGAGGGGTATTTTTTTATTTTGATCTTACGTGTTTTTCTATGAATTCAGGGATGTCGAAGAATGGCTGTTTTTTCCCAAGTTGTATGCTTATGCCGTGCAGCTGTCCATTGCCAGAATCATAGCCTGCTATTCTTGTAAGAAGATAATTTGCGAGTACGTTGCTTGCTTCAGAAATTATTCGTCTGACGTCCATATATCTTCTTGGGTGGAAGCAGTAGCTGAATGTGTGTTCTTGCTGGCCTTCTTTGACAGTCATGGATATCGGCTCGTCGCTGTTCTCTTGGTAGGTAAGCGTGCATAAAGTGCCTTGTTGGGAATAAACAATTGTGTGTTTTTCTACATTTATCTGTTGAGAGCTGTTCTTTTGCTCTATCCGCGCGTTCAGTCTTCGCGCTATTTCCTCTAGTGCTTGTTTTAGTTCCCCCATTGGATTAGTTCGAGAAAGGCGTCTGTTTTTAACTTTTGCGGGTGGAAATCTTTATATATAGAGATTGGTAAACGCTGATTTGGTTAAAAAATGAGGGTATGGGTTATTTTGGTGGCCTTATTGAGTGTTTTACTTGTTAGCGCTCAGCCCTCTGATAAGAAAAGACACCAGGTTTTGGACTGTGAGGTTCCTGTATGATGAAAAAGAGTGTTGCTGTGATTAGCGCATTGCTCTTTTTACTGTTAAGCGTTTCTGTTGATGCTGTGTGCGAAGGTGGAACTCCCAATGGCGCCTTTGAACCTCCTACAGAAGGATGCGATGACGGAAATACTGACAACTGTGATGGCTGCAGTGATATATGCATCCTCGAATGCGGCAATGAAGTTACAGAGTGTAGTGAAGGCTGCGATAACGGCGGTACGTGCCTTAATCCTGCCGGTTTCACAATTTCTTGCACAGATAATGTTCCGTGCGACTCAAGTTCACCGTGCACTCCTCAAAGCTGTGATGGTTGCGATAATCAGTGCCAACTTGAGTGCGGCAATGGAGTTCCAGAGTGCGACGAGCAGTGCGATGGCGGCTCATGTCAAAATGGCCCCTGTCAGCAGGACTGTGCTTGTCCTGAGGGCGAGGAAATAAACCAGGTTCTTTTTAAGTTGTACATGGGTCACAACTTGTTGTTCTTTAAAGTTCTTGATTTGGCTCATATCAGCAAGGATGAAGTCATCCAGGAAGAAACTAAGGGCATTCAGGTTGGTTTGACTGAAGCGTTTTTTGATCCACCTAATGGTAAGCCTTGTAATGTTGTTCCTACTGGTTTTATGACGCCTGCGACTTTGAGTCCTTATGGCAAGGAGAACGAGATTGACCAGTTGAACAAGCTGTGGTTGTTTACTTTGAAAGATCCTGCTGTTCGCGACCAGCTTGGCGTATCTGATGATCAATTTACTCAGTCTAGCTTTTTGCAGTTTATTGCTGACTTTTATTTGGGCTTGGATATTTTTATTAATTCTGGGCGTGCCAAGTGTTGTGCGTATAATCAGTTGATCGTGCCCGATATTTTGTCTTTTGATCCTGTAGCTGGAACTTGCAGTCCTTGTGGAGAGCAGGAAGGCGAGCCTTGTGAGAATTGCGGTGACGGTATTGTTCAGCCTCCTGAGGAATGTGATCCTCCTAATATTCCATTCTGTGGTCCTGGTTTTGGCGGCATTCCGTGTTGTGATGAGAATTGTATTGATCCGTTCTGCGGTGATGGTATTTTGAGTCCGGGTCTTGGAGAGCAGTGTGATCCTGGAGTTCCTGGAGCGCCTTGCCCTGGAGGAGCGCCTTGCAGTTCAAGTTGTGAATGTCCGCGCCCGCCTGGTGGCGGTGGTAATCCGCAGGTGCAAGTACCTGGCTGTGCTGATGGTTCAGAGTATGATTTGCTTGACGCTGTTAAGAGAAACCCGCTGAGCTTTGTTGGCAAGGACTGGTATTATATTGATAATGGTGGAAACAAGCATGAGTTAAACGCCAGGAAGGTTATTCTTGTTGGTCCTACGTGTTGTGCTGACTGCTGTAGTTCTTATTGCAGTATTTTGAATCCTAGATGGTTGTGCCTGCCTCCTGTTATTTACAATGATGAAAACGAGCCTTTCATGATTGAGGCCCAGGCTGTCTGCAGGCCTGCTGTGCTTCCGATGGATGCTAAGAAGTGCCTTGATCTTGGCGGCTTGCATTGTTTGAGGCGCGAGATGCCTGCTCCTACTACTGGTGCTGCTCAGACTCCTGTTGCTTCCGAGCCTGGTCCTGTCGAGCTTGCTGAGTGTGTGAACTCTGAAGATTGCACTCCTGGCTTTATCTGCCAGAATGGTGCTTGTGTGCGCGAGCAGGTTGCTGCCGAATCTCCTAAGGTTGTTGCAGGAAAGTCTTTGGGCGATCTTATCGCGATTGGCGGAATTTTGGTTGTTATTTTGGCAGCTATCTTGTTTGTGATGTTGCACAGGCGTCCAAGGGCTCCTTCAGAGCCTGAAGAATCTGTTGTGAAGCCTGCAGAAAAGCTTTTTGCGAGACCGGTAGAAAAGCCGGTTGAGAAGCCTGTTCCTATGCCTGTAAAGGAAGAGAAAGAGGGTGAAGAGTATGATTCTGCCAAGATTAATGCTGATTTGGACGATTTGGAGAAGTCGTATAAGAAGATTGAGGATGTTTTGAAATCGATGAGAGGAAAGGTTTAAATATCATGTGCGCTGAGGTGAATTAAAAATGAGGCGGGTTATTATTGTGGTGGTTGCTGTTCTGTTAGCATTACCTATTGTTAATGCTCAATCTTATGATCCTTGTCAGACGAATGCCGATTGCACTGAATCCGGTTATTATTGTGTTGGCGGCCAGTGTCGCGAGCCTTGCCAGAACAATAATGATTGCGATGAAGGAACCTGCCAGCAGGATGGGTATTGCGGTAACGGACCGCAGTGTGGCGATAGTGTTGTTGAGGGAAGCGAGGAATGCGATGTTGGCGACACGGTTGACTGTGATGGTTGTAGTGCTACGTGCCAGCTTGAGATTTGTGGCGATGGCAATGTGTGTAGTCCTGAACAGTGCGATGATGGAAATACTAACAGCTGTGACAGCTGCAGTCCTAATTGCATCAATGAATTTTGTGGCGACTTCAGTGTTTGTGACCCCGAGCAGTGTGATGATGGCAGGCATTGTTCTAATGGCGTTTCCTGTGTTTTTGATGCAGAATGCGCCTTAATTGGTGATGAGTTGTGTCTTGCTCGAAATAATGATGGTTGCGATAATCAGTGCCAATCTGAACAACAACAAGAATCTCCTTCACCAAGCGCTTCGGCTTCGCCCAGTCCTTCTGGTAAGCCAGCGCCTTATGTCTTGTTTGATCTTGCTGTTGGCCATAACATGTTGTTTTCAAAGGTTATGGACTTGTTGCATATAATCAAGGAAGCGTTGTTCCAGTTGGAGATTAAGATGGTTGAGATCCAGCTTACTAATAATCCGTGTAATCAACAGCCTGTTTCGTTCTGGATTCCTGCTGATTTGAATCCTTATGGAAAGCTGAATGAGATTGACGCGCTTATCGAGTTGTTGATTAAGTCTATCCAGGATGGTCAGGCTGCTGGTGGCAATTTTGGCGGTCCTGATATTGGAGGAGCTCAGTCCAGACTGAATGAAGCAGATATGTGTATTGGTTTCAGTCAGTTTAGGGAAGCGTTTGAGTGCAAGTGTCTTGCTTATCGTGAGAACTTGCTTGGTTTAGTTGACGAGAGTGATATTTTGTGCGAGCCATGTTTACCAATAGGACCATAGAGGTGAGAATATGAAAAGGATACTTATTTCATTGCTGGTGTTGAGTTTGATTAGCAGTGTTGCTGCTCAACAGCCTGTTGACCTTGTTTGTTCTCAGCCTGTTGTAGGCACGACTGATCTGAATTCTGAGTACAGGCTTTATTTCCTTGAGAAAGCTGCGCTTTTGTTTGGAGCTAACTTGCCATTGACGCCAGTGGAGAATGCTATTGCGTGCGACTTCACAGTTGATAAAACTCTTTGGGAGTTGAATGGTATTCTGTCGAATTGCGGGCCTGCCGGCGGTGGTTGTTCGTTTTTCTATTATAGTGAATGCTGTTGTGATCTTGAAAAGACTCTTGAAAGTGAGCTTACTGATACAGACCTTATGGCAGAACTCACTGAGGAAGACAGGACTATTGTTGTTCCGAATGCGATTGAGGACTTGGCTAATGCTTTGGAATGCTTGGACAGTCAGTACCTTGCAGAATGTGATGATGGAATTGATAATGAAGCAGATGGAGATACTGATTTCACTGCCGATGATGAGTGCGACGCTTCTTGGGATAATAATGAGGATGCAGATGACACCCAGACCGGCATAGGTGTCGGTTCTGATGAATACTTTAATGACGTCAAGCCTTGTTATGTTCGTGCCATCAAGGACTTGGGTATTTTGGAACAGGTCTACAGTAAGACAACGCAGTCTTTCTTCCTTGTTCAAAAACTGGAAGAGTTGGAAGTTGAATTGCAGCACAAGCTTGCTTTGGAGGACGAGGATGTGATTCAGGACTTTTCAGTTCCTCCAATGACTTGCACTGGTACGGTTAATCCTGCGCCTTTGTCTTTGAACGGTTTGACTGGATTTGCGAGCTCGGCGCTCGGAACTGATCCTGGTTTCACCGCGTTGTTGTTTGCATCGCTGATCGTGCTTGGCATTTTCATGTACGTGCTGAAAAGGAAGCATTAAGCAATAAATTTATTAACTTCTTTTATGATTTTTTGTTTTTATGGGATTTAATAAGTGGTTTTTCTTATTGTTCATCTTGACAGCCTGTGGCATAACCGGTGATGTTGTTGTCGATGAGGCCGAGATGGGCAGCTCTTCTATGGAAACTTCTGAATTGTTGTTTGTTGAGCCTGCATCAGTTAAGGCCGAACGTGAGGAGTTTATAGAAAAACTGAGAGCGACCGGCAAGAAGAATCGTGCATTAGTTGAAGAATATATTGACGTAATTGGCGCGAATGGTGTTCTTGATGGTATCGAAAAGCTTCGGCCGAAGTGTCATGATGAAGCTCATGATTTGGGCAAGGTGATTTTCGCTAAAGTGAAGGATATCGGCATTGGTTTGCGCGTTTGTGCTGACCGGTGTTACTCTGGCTGCATGCATGGCGTCTTGATGGAGGCTTTTGCCGGTGCGCAAAAAGATGACCATATTGATCTTGAATTGGTAAAGCCTAAGATGGATGAAACGTGCAGGAATGAGCAGATGGTTGAGTCTTATTCTCCTGGTGATTGCGCGCATGGCGTTGGGCATGCCATGATGTTTTTGGCAGATTATGAAATTTCTGAAGCGCTCACTGCCTGTAAGGAATTTGATGCTTATCCGATGAAGTATTATTGTGCTACCGGCGCATACATGGAGTATACGTTGCAGAATGATGTGGAGGACGCGAAGACAAAGGAGATGGTGTATCCTTGCGCTTCTTTTGATTTTCCTGCCGCGTGTGCGAGGTATAAGCTTGTTCGCGTGGCAGCGCGATTGATTAAGAGTAAGCAGACTCCTGATGTGATAATCAATGAATGTGAGAAACTATCCGGCAAGTTCAGGATTGGATGCTTTCATGGAATCGGGAATGCGTACATGCCGCACATTAGGGATGGCAGGGTGAAAATAAAAGATCTGTGCTTGACAGGCAGTGATGATGAGCAGTTTGTCTGCATTGAAGGCGCGATAGAGCGCATGGCTAAGTATTTTCCTGATATAGCGCGGAAGGTTTGTGATGATTTGAAAGGCAAGAATAAGGAGACTTGTCTTTCCGCTGTCAGTCATGGCATGTATGATATGGAGAAGGATTTGAGTTTGTATATAGCTTAGTAAGGCTTAAATATCCCGCAGTGGAATTAAATTAAAAATGAGGCGACTTTTGGTTTTGGTGGCGTTGTTACTTTTAGTTCCTAGTGTTTATGCACAAGAACCTCCTTCACCAAGTACTTCTCCGTCAGCTGCTCCCTTGGATAAGGACGCGCCTTATGTTTTGTGGGATCTTGCTGTTGGCCATAACATGTTGTTCTCTAAGGTTATGGATTTGTTACATATTGCTAAGGATGGCTTGTTCCAGTTGGAGATTAAGATGGTTGAAACCACATTAACTGATTTTCCTTGTGACCAGCAGCCTGTTTCGTTCTGGATTCCTGCTAATTTGAATCCTTATGGTAAGTTGAATGAGATTGATGCTTTGATTCAATTGTTGATTCAAGCTCTTAGGGACGGTGGAGAGATTAATTTTGGCTTGACTAGTGAGGATGTTGATGAGGCTGAAGCAAAGCTGATTTTTGCTGAATGCCACATTGGTGCAGGTTCTTTCAGGGAGGCGTTTAATTGCAAGTGTCTTGCTTATAGGGAAGATTTGCTGGATTTGGTTGATAATTCTGTAACCTGCAGTCAATGTACTACGACCACTACTACGACAGCTTCTTCAACTACTACGACTGATTCTGGTCAGGGAACAACTACCACTACTACAACGACTGCAACTGTTTCAACAACCACGACAGTCACAGTATCTACCACTACTACGACTATTGCTGCCCTTGACTGCTCAATTTTAGTTCCATTGACTTATGGTTCAACATGCACATTCTTCGACGGCGGTTGTGCAGCAAATTGTCTTCCAACTCTGAACAGTCAGACTGGAAATGAACAATGTGGTATTGATTTGCAAGGGAAATGTGGCAATGCATGTTGCTTTACTCTTTGCACCACCGCAACGGCTGCAGCGGATTGCCCACCACCCGACGTATGCAATGTCGGTACCATGGTTTCTACCTCGCAAGGCCTCAAGGGCTTCTGCGCTGTGGCAAACGATCCAACCGGTACTGGACCGACTCCGAGCTGTTGCATTACATAAAATTCTGAAGATTAGGTGAGTTTTATATACCCGCATTCTAGGCCAAATAGCATGTTATACATTATTGGAATTGGCCTTTCCGACGAGAAGGACATAACGGTTAAAGGCTTGGAAGCTGTGAAGAAGTGCGGCAAGGCATACTTGGAATGCTACACGTCAAGGCTTTCCTGTTCAAATGAAGCTTTGGAAAAGCTTTACGGAAAAAAGGTTGAGCTTGCCACAAGAGAATTCGTAGAAAATGCTGAGCAATTGTTGAATGAGGCAAAATCAGGTGATGTTGCATTATTGGTGATCGGAGACCCGTTGTGCGCTACCACTCACTGGGATATTCTGCAGAGGGCAAAAGAACAGAATATCAGGACTGAAGTTATTCACAACGCGTCTGTCATCAATGTCATTGGTGCGACCGGCTTGCAGGTTTACAAGTTTGGCAAGACTACTAGCATTCCTTTTCCGAAGGAGGATTATGATGTTGAGACGCCGTATAACATGATAAAAGAGAACAAGTCTATTGGCGCGCATACTCTTGTATTGCTCGATCTTGACCCGGTGAATAACAGGTTCATGTCAGTTAGCGAAGCTATCGAACTGTTGAGAAAGATTGAAAGAAAGCGTAATGAAAAGGCATTTTTGCCTAAGGATTGGTGTGTTGGCGTTGCAAGGCTTGGCGCAAAAGACCAGAAGATTGTTGCTGGTACAGTTATAGAAGTTTCGGATGCTGATTTTGGCGCCGCTCCGCATGCATTGATAGTGCCTGGCAGCTTGCATTTTCTTGAAGAAGAAGCGTTGAAGCAATCAAAATCTTTATAAGGCTCTGATTGGCAGTTAAGTTTACAGCCCCGTCGTATAGCGGCCAAGTATAGTGGGCTTTGGACCCATTGACGGCGGTTCGAATCCGCCCGGGGCTATATGAGTTTCACGAACGAATTGGTTCAGGACATCAAGGCATTAGGTGGATTTCCAGTCTTTACTATTGCGATTGTTATTGCGTTTTTTTATGACAGGAGTTTATCAGCGCAGTTGTTGGTTGGCATTGTTCTGGCTTTTGGGCTGACTGTCTTGATTCGCATGGTTTCTTTTAAGCAACGTCCTGACAAGCAGCCTTTCAACAACTTTCTGACAAAGATTGATGCTTCTAGTTTTCCAAGTTTGCATTCGATGAGGGCTTCAATTCTTGCGACTTTGCTGATTCTGCAGTTGAAAACTCCTGTGCTGATAATATTGCTCATCGTGTATGCGATTGCGGTTGGCGCTTCTCGTGTCTGGATGAAGCGTCATTATGTTTCTGATGCGGTTGCCGGTCTTGTTCTGGGCGTTTTTGTTGCGCTGGCGAGCGTGTGGCTTGTAGCAAGATTTATAAGCTGAAAATCACTGTTTTCTCGTCATGGGTGGTTTGTCTAAGCCGCAGGCGTTTGTCTTGTTCGCGCTGGGCAGGTGTTATGAAGAGTGTGATCGTCGTTTTGCAGATAAGCCTCTCGTTGTTAGTATGTATAAGAAAGCTTTCATCGAGCTTGCGCGTGCTGCAAACATGGTGAGCAAGGGCGAGCGCGCCATGTACAAGAATTTGGAAGATTTAGAAACAAAGAAGCTTATTTCTTATGACAACAAGTCTCTCAAGCTGACCGAGCGCGGTAATAAGCGTTTTCAGGAATTATTAACGAAAATTGAGCCGTATCTTGCGGTTAGTTTGTTGTTGCGTTCCGAGGATGTTTTAAAATACACCAAGGTTCAGGCAAAGTTTAAATAGCAGTTTGTGGCGTTTTCTGGTCAACAGCCCTGTCGTATAGCGGTCAAGTATACGGGACTCTGACTCCTGTGACGGCGGTTCGAATCCGCCCAGGGCTATAACTGCTGAACGAAGTTTATTATGAAACGCTACACTAAGGATTTGAACTTCAGCCAACCGCAGTTGGCGCGAGTTCGAATCCGCCCAGGGCTATTGAAACTTGAACATATTATTGACGTAAAATCCAAAGAATTCAAGGCCGCTTGGGAAATATACGAATCTTCTTTTCCGTCTGATGAGAGGCGCAATTTGGCCCAGCAGTCTGCACTGTTGAAGAATTCAGCGTACAAATTCCTTGTCGCTTACGAAGATGGGCAAATTGTTGGAATCATCGCCGCATGGGACTTGGATGATTTTGCATTTATCGAGCATTTTGCTATTAAAGAAGGCATTCGTGGAAAAGGATTTGGAACTCAATTACTGAGAGAATATTTGAATGCTGCTAGAAAGCCTGTTGTATTGGAAACAGAGAGGCCTGATAATGACATAGCGCGAAGGAGTATTAATTTTTATGAGAAACTGGGTTTCAAACTTAATACTCACGATTATACACAACCATCATATTCTTCTGCTAAGAAGCCAGTGAAGTTGTTTTTAATGACCCATCCTAATAAAATTGCTGTGGAAGAATTTTCAAGAGTGCGGGAAAAAATTCATAAAACTGTATACGGCATTCAGAAACCTCTGATTTAATTGTCTTCGTCTTCTTTGCAGAATCCGCCGGTTATCTGTACTCCTTCGTGGAAGAGTGTCGCGTTGACTTCTTCTACCCGCTTGGTTTCGTTCATCGCGAGGCGCATGCTTTCGTTGTTGACGAGTATTGTTACGCTTTCATTCTGCCACCAGTCTGTTGGCTTGACTTCGAATTCGTTGTCTTTAACTTCATAGGATTCTGTTCTGTTGAGGTCTGAAAGGATTTTGCAGATTTTTTTGTCCTCTATTTTGATACAGAAGCTCGTTATCCAGTTTGTTGGCACGCATCGCTCAAAACTGTCGCAATTTCCGTGGATGCAGCAGTCTCCTGAGTCAATGCATTTGTTTTGATCTTTGCAGTAGACTTTGTCTTTTGCGCACTTGCATTCTCCGCTTTTGAATTCTTCATTGATCCTGCATTCTTTCGGTTCCAGGCATTTTCCGTCTTCGCATATTTCTGAAGCGCAGTCTTTGCCTGTGCAGCAGTCTGCTTTTGGAATGCAGTCATTTTCGCATGCTTTTTTCTCGCTTGGGCAGACGCAGTTGCCTTGCCGGCATACTTTGCCTGCTGTGCAGTTGACGTCTTTGCATAAGTCAACTGTTTGTTGGACTGTTGTGTCAATAGGAGGCTGGTATTCTGATGTTGGTATCGTGCGTACTTCTGGCTGACAGGCTATTAGTAAAACAAGAAGTGCTGCGAATAAGTATTTCTCCCCCATGTGACACTACTGTGCAGTCGTGGTATAAAAACCTTGCGACTTACTCAGTGTATATCTTGACTGCGCTCGGATCGTATTTCCATTCAGGAGCGATTTTGTCTATGCGCTTGTAGTATTTTGCCAGTCTTTTGATCTTGCTTTCCGTCAACTGCAGTCCGCGAAGTGCAGTCATGTCTTTTCTGTAGTTTTCAAGGTGTTTTCTGATTTGAACCGAGCGCTTCATTAATGACATTAAATCTTCTGGTAATTTTGGGTTTAGTTTTTTCTCTTCAAGGACTGCCTGAAGCCGTTTTCCTGTCAATAGTTTGATTGATGGAACACCGTAGCTGTCTCTCAGTATTATTCCTATCTCGCTTGATGTTTTTCCTTCTTTTGCGAACTTTCCAACAAGCAGCTCAATTTCTTTTGGTTTATACCTTATCCAAGTCGGCTTGACCGGATTCAGCATTTTTTTTGAGCCTGAGTTTCCTCGGCCTCGTGAGTGCATTTTTGCCATGTTGATATTCTCCGTTCAAGAATGCGTCGTGTCGCCAGTATAAGGAAGCCTTAGCCGCCTTATCTCTTGAACAATGATGATTCCAATAGGGTTGTTTATAAATTTATCGACGTGTCAGAAGCTTTTGGCTTCTGAGCACGCTCGGAAAATTGCAGTATCCTGATATGTAATTCTAGCAAATTTCCGACGAAAAAAAGAATTAAAGCAGTCCTCTGATGTCATCAATGCGCAATGCGACGTCGGTTCCTTTCTTGGTTAATGCGAGAAGTTTTAATCGTCCTTGTTTGTCGAAGTTGACAAGGCCTTCTCTTTCCATTTCCTGAAGGATTTTTACAACGTGTGAGTATGTGCAGTCGATTGTTTTTGCCAAAGAACTCGCGTACACTTCGCTTTTCGCGTTGCGCAATTCTACCAGCATCATGGCTGGTTTCTCTCTGAAGAATGTCTTGAAAATTTCTTTGTTTTTATTCAATCTGCCCACCCCGTCGATGATACAATAATTGTATATTAAAAACCGCTTGCGGTTTTTGACCACACTCGTAATTCCACACAAGTAACTACTTTGTTCTCTTGTAGAATTACGATGTTCGAATATATATTTAAATGTTTCGCAGATGCGATTTTATCGTCGATAAAACTGGATTTTATCGTGCATAAACCGCCTTCTATTTAAAAGTTCTTGCGATAAGCATATAAACGCCTAACACTCGGTGAAAATCAATGTTATTTTCTCATGAAGTCATCAGGCCAAGCCAGAAAGAATTGGTTGAGACGGTTCAAAAGGCTTTGAAAGAGAAGAAACACGTGCTTGCGCATGCTCCTACTGGTCTTGGGAAGACTGCTGCAGTTCTCTGCCCTGCATTGGAGTTGGCATTGCAGCGTGATCTTACTGTTTTCTTTCTTACTTCCAGGCATACTCAGCACAAGATCGTATTGGAAACCGCCAAGCAAGTGATGGACAAGAATAAGATTCATTTTCCAGTCGCCAGTCTTATCGGGAAGAAGTGGATGTGCGCGCAGGAAAATGTTGATAACATGCCTTCTGGTGACTTTGCTGAGTATTGCAAGGGCATGGTTGAGAATAATTTATGCGAGTTTTACACGAATGCCAGGGGAAAGAATAATTTGTCTGCGCAGAAAATGTTGGCAGAGCTGAATGCGGATTCTCCTTTGCCGACTGAGAAAGTGATGCTGAAGTGCATTCAGGAAAAGCTTTGCCCTTACGAGATGTCATTGATGCTTGCTGAGAATTCCAAAGTTATTGTTGCTGATTATTTTTATTTGTTTAATGAGCATATTAGGGAGATGTTGCTTGGGAAGATTAAGAAAAAGTTGGAGCAGGCGATAATCATTGTTGATGAAGCCCATAATTTGCCTGCCAGGGTCAGGGATTTGCTTACTTTCCGTTTATCGAATAAGCTCATGAAGCTTGCAGTGCAGGAAGCTAAGAAGAATCATCTCGATGATGCTCTTTCTTTGCTTGTTGAGATTCAGGAAGTGTTGAATAAGTTGAGCGCGAATTTGAAGGAGGAGAGATTGGTGAAGCGTGAGCTTTTCTTTGAGCCTTTGAACAAATTCAAGAAGTACGATGAGATTGTTGCAGAGCTTGATCTGGCTGCTGAGATGGTGAGGGCCGAGCAGAAGGTGTCGCATATTGGCAGTGTTGCTCGTTTTTTGGAGGCTTGGAAGAATGATGATGTTGGTTTTGCGCGGATTATCAGCAGGAAAGACATGTTTGTTACTTTAAGCATCAGGTGTCTTGATCCTGCGCTGGCCACTAAGGAAGTGTTTGATGGCTGTTATGCTTCTGTTGTCATGTCCGGCACTCTGAGTCCGACAAGCATGTATGCTGACGTGTTGGGCATGCAGAATGCTGTAACAAGATCTTTTCCGAGTCCGTTTCCTGAGCATAACAGGTTGTCTATGATTGTTCCGAGGACTACGACAAAATTTACGATGAGGAGCGAGCGCCAATATAGGGATATTGCTGAAGTTTGTGCTGATATTGCCAACAAAATTCCTGGTTGTGTTATGCTTTTCTTCCCCAGCTATTCCGTCAGGGATTCTGTTGCTGGCTTTTTTGCAGATAAGTATGACAGGCAAATATTATATGAATCGCCTGGTATGGAAAAGTCTGAAAAACAATTATTGTTGGACAAGTTCTCAGCGTCTAAAGGCGCGTTGTTGGCTGTTGCTGCTGGTAGTTTTGGCGAGGGTATTGATTTACCTGGAATTATCAAGGGCGTGATTGTTATTGGTTTGCCGTTGGACAAGCCTGACCTTGAGACTACAGAGCTTATTTCTTATTATGACAGGAAGTTTGGCAAGGGCTGGGAGTATGGTTATACCTTGCCTGCTATGACACGCTGCATTCAGAATGCCGGCAGGTGCATTCGTTCTGAAACGGACAGAGGAGTTTTAGTTTTCCTGGACGAGCGTTACGCGTGGCCTCGTTACAAGTCTTGTTTTCCGCCCGAGTGGGAGTTGAAAATAACTATTGATTATGCTGACGAGATTGCGCAGTTCTTCGGTAAGCTTATGTAAATAATGCTTCAAAGCATTGAATGAATATTGGTATTAACCGTCCCAAAACCTGATGGATTTCGAAAGGTTTAATTAAAGTTCTTGAGCTCGTAGGTTAAAATGGACCCAACAGATTGTAATCCGACCAATATTCCGGATCAAGAATTTCACATCGGAATCAAGGCGCTCATAACGAACGAAAGGGGAGAAGTGCTGCTACTTAAGTCTGGCCCTGCTGAACAACAACATACTCAAGTAGAGTTTTGGGATTTGCCAGGAGGTAGAATAAAAGCAGGGCATGATATAGCAGATACCTTGAAACGAGAAATAGAAGAAGAACTTGGAGTTTCGGGTTCAAATATTGATATCGGTAACATTTTTGACGCTACTATATCCAACTTTAAAGCTTCGCATGGGAAAAATCTTGGACTTATGTTAATCGTCTACCATTGTAAACTAAAAGACAAACAAACGTTTCAACTCAGCGATGAACATTCCGAATGGAAATGGATCTCTATCGATGAGGCAAAGAAACTGTTAGCAACAAAATTTGCAAAAGGATTTATAGACAAGCTAAATGAACTGAAGAACTCGTAATTCTTATTCGAACCCTTTGAATACTTTTACCTTTCAGGACGGTCTTCTATCGTAGAAAAGTCAGTATCGCTCCTGACAGTATTGGTATGTACAAGTTATCATCTAATTTTATGTCAAATCGCTCAACTATCATAGTGATCGCGCTGGCGATTGCTGCGTGAAGTAGTGAAACAAAGAATTGTGCTGCGAATATTGATACTGCGATGGCCAGGATTGTGCTTTCCCGGTTTTTGATTCTTTTTGTGGAATACGCTCGCAATAGTCCCGCCACTCCATCTCCCCATGCTACGATAAATATTGATGCTGTCGCAATGTTTGTGGAATAAAGCCAGACCGCGATTGTGCATCCTACCATGTAGTAGAATGCCCCTATGCCTGGGAATTTGTGCAGGTTATGCTCGCGTTCGAGCGCCATCATCATCTGGTGCAGTACTGGCAGTTTGTAGTGCTTGTAAATGTAGAACATTATGCCTGCAAGTATTGTCAGCATTGCAAAGTGCATCTTGTTCAAGATGCCGAAGTAGAATAAAAGCCCGATAATCGTGCCAAAGATGATGTGAAAGATGTGCCGTTTGATTTCTCGCATTATAGCATGCAGTTATAACAAAATTTATATACCTTTCTTAGTGTTGTCGGAATATGCCAAAAAAGAAGGGAAGTATTTTTGAGAAAGACAAGGATTCTGAGTTTACTGATGAGCCTGAGGAGTTTTTGGAGCCTGAAGAGCACGCTGAAACTCATGATGAAGCTAAAATAAAGATTAGCATCGGCGACAAGGAAGCTGATGTTTATACTGAAGAGGGCAGGGAAGAGCTGACTGTTGATAGTGATGCGATTGCGCCTTGGGAGGAGGGTTTTGCACAAGGCGCTGAGGGCAGTGAGAGCGCGCATTGTGAGAATTGCGACAAGACTTTAGGAGATAGGGAAGAAAGTGTTATTGAGAGTGAAGTTAAGGGAAAAGTGCTATTGTTCTGTTCTGAGAAGTGCGCTAAGGCTGGCGCGGTTAAAAAGAAAGAATAGGGGCTTCTGAGTTCACGAGATCGTGAAGGAGTGAGAAGAGTATTAAACATGCTCATCGAAGATGAGCATTTATCAAATTGCTTCTCACGACTGAACGAGAAGTGATTTTGATCAAACTTTTTTGAAAAGTTTGTGTGCCAAGGCCGGCGCGGTTAAGAAAAAGGAATGATCAGTTTTCTGTTCCGCCGTTGACTTCTGTTACCAGGGGCTTGTCTTGTTTGACTTTTTTTACGCCTGGAGTTATTCTTACTATATCTGCGACAAGCTTGAGTCTTTTATCTGTCAATAAGCCGACGCGTCTTAGTACGAATGAGTCGTCGTTTATTTTTACTACTTGGTATGATTGTGGTATTGTGAATCCTTGGGTGCCTGCGAATTCTACGCTTTTGTTGAATATTTTGTGTAATTCTGGCTGGAAGTTGAGTATGATTCTGCTTTTGGTCAGGTTGACGATCGCTGTTCCAAATGGCGTGATGAGTGTTTGGTTTTCTTCTGGGCTTTGATAGAAGAGGATGTCTTCTTCTGCGACCTGTGCTACTTTGCTCTTCCATTCGGTATTTGGCAGCGTGTATTCTTCTCTTTCTTTTGCCACGATTTTCGCTATTACTTTGTCTTCTGTTAAGTTAATGATTTGGTATTTGAATGCCAGCTCTTTGCTGAATATTATGTCTCCGCGTATTGGCGGCTTTTTGAACATGGTTTCGAATGACTCGAGCGGGAAGTGTTGCTTTCTGTTGATAGAAATCATCCTGTTGATTATTCGTGTCCTGTTCACTGTTATCTCGACTACTTCCTCGGTTGGTTCTATGAATGTTTCCTTGTGGTCGCCTTCTCGCACTCCCAGGAGTGCTTCATCAAATCCAGTGACTTTTCCGCTTTCTCCCAGAATAAATGTGTATACTCCTTTCACATAGTTGGTGATGCCGTATTGTTTTGCGAGTTCCGGATTGTTGGTGTCTGCGACTGTGCCGTTTTCAAGTGTGAGTACATAATTGATTGTTATCATGTCTCCCAATGAAGCTCCTGGCGTGATTTCTTCTTGTGGCACGACCAGTGGTGGCTGAACTGCAGGTTCTTTTGTAAAGTAGAATATTAACGCGACCGCTATGATTCCGAAAACAATCCAGATTGATCTCGAAGAACGGTTGTTTTTTGAGTTCCCGGAAACCGAAGGTTTTTGTGGTTTCATCCAATCGCCCGTCTGACGTCGACCGTCTCTACTGATTCGACGTCTTTCACTTGTTTTATTTTTTCTTCGAGCTTGTCAGTGGAGCCTATGCTTTCATCCATTATGAACAGAATTTTGAGTGCTTTCAAGCCAAAGCCTATGGGTTCTATCTCTTTTCTTATTTCGCCTTCTTTGTGTTTTTGGTCTACAAAGCTTTTGATCTGTTTTATTGATTCATTGTATATGTTATCAAGATCGACTTCAGGGCCTGTCGGCATTATTTTCAAAGTGACCACTACACTCGCCATTTAGTTTGGACCCTCAAAATTGCATTCTGGGCACTTGTATTTAGCGGCTATTTCTCTGCAGTGCCGGCACCGGATGATTTCATACTTCAGGCATTTTGGGCATTTGAATCTGGCCACTCCTGGCTGTCCGGATATTGCCTCCTTGCACGTCATACATGATGTTGTCATATGCTCGTGCAGAACGCAGGGGGTTTAAAAAGATTGTGATTGTCAGATACTTGCGCACATATCAAAACTACTATTCTTCAGAGATAACAAAAGTATATAAATGGAGTTCTGGGCTAAAGGTTTATGGGCGAAAAGCCGTTTTTGCTTTTTGGAAGGGGGTCTCAGAGTAAAGAGAACGACTTTGATTCGCGTATTTCTGAAAAACAGAGAATTCTCGCTGAACTGAAGAAAGAGTCTGCAAATGTTATTTCTGAGGCTCAGCGTCATGCTGCAGAGCTGAACAGGGAAAAGCTTGCGTTGAGGGCTCTGCGTGATGAAGCCACAAAGCGCATCAAGATTGCTGAACAGAAGGAGAGCCAATTGAAAGAAAAGGAAAAGGTATTTGTTCAGAAGGAAAGGTCTGCTATGAATCAGGACGCGCGGGTTTCTGGTCTCAAAAATGAAGAGGCTGCTTTGCGCGTGTCGCTTGAGGAGATGGAGCACGCTCATGATGAGAAGAAGCAGGCTTTGGAAGAGCGGCAGAAAGCGATAGTTTCTTTGACTAGAGATTTGAGTGGTTTGGTCCAGAAGCGTAATGAAGTAAGAGATTTTGCAAAAACATTGTCAGATGCGCGTGATAAGGAGCGCCAGATGCGTTTGAATGTTGAGAAGATGGAAAAGCGTGTTGCTGAAGGCGGAAGAATTCTTTCTGACCAGGAGCTTCACGTCCAGAGGAATAAAAGCATTCTTGAGCAGTTGACTGCGCAGGTTAAGCAGATGGATGCGATGAAGAAGCAGATTGCCTCTGATCTTGGTGAGCACAAGGAGTCTATGCTTGCCGCAAAGCGTGAAGTGGCTGATATGGAAACTGCGGTAAAGGATGTCTTGGCTTCAAAAGAGGAATCGCAAAAGAAGGGCGAATTGCTGGCTCAGCGTGAGCGTCAGCTTGCCGAGCAGGAAAGAAGGATTGATGAGAAGAAGAGGCAAGTGGAAAAGTTGCAGTTGGACGCGTCTGCTGTTGAGAGGAGCAGGCAGGAATTGATGGCTTTTGTTGAAGAGAAGAAACGTATTCTTGCTGATTTGAAAACAACTGTTGCCCAGAACTCTGAGACTATTAAGGAATTGTATGATCACGAACAGAATGCGCGCAGGGGAGCGCGTGATTTGACCTCTGCACAGCATGATGCTGGTAAGAAGTTGAAAGCATTGGAATCCAAGGAAGGGGATTTGATACGGAGGGAGGCGGCTTTGATAGAGCATGCCAGCGCTTTGAAAGATGCCGCATCTATGCTGATTAAGGACAAAAAAGAGTTGACTGACGAAGTGAATGCCCGTAAGGCCGAACTCTTGTTGGTCAAGCAGGAATGGGAGAAGAAGTTTGATGAATTGGGAATGGAAAAGAAGGACTTGCAGCGTGAGAAGTCTGATGTGCGTACTTTGGTTAAGTCTGATGTTCTTGCTTTGAAGGATACGGAAGATGAGGTTGTTACTGCTATTGCCATGCTCGAGCGTGACAGGGATAGACTGCAGGCTGAGGAAAAGAGTTTATTGAGGCGTGTGGCTGAGTTGGAGCGCTCGAAAGCGGAGTTTGAGCGTGAAGTCAAGGTTCTTATCTCAAAGGAGAAGCGCATTATTGATGGCGAACGTATTATGCAGAAGGGCATGAAGTATGTTGAGGCTGAAAAACGGAAGCTTGATCAGGAAAGGGACAAAGTGTATCGTGCTCGTGAGCTGAAGAAGATACTGCCTCAGTTGGAGCACAGGTATGAAGCGCTGAGGAAAGCGACTGGCAAGGTTGAAGCGCACGCAATTGATGTCGGCACACGGCCTCCTGCTTCACGTTTATTGAAAGAGCGTGAAAGTTTGATTTCTGAGAAGGAAGCTGGTATTCATATTGAGATGCGTAAGTTGATGGCGCGTGAGCGTGAGGTTGAAGATCTTGAGTCTCGAAAGGAACGTGCTTTCTCTGAATACTTGCGTGAGGAAGTTGAGCGCGCCAAAATGGGCAAGCCGGGAAGGGAGATTATGAATCCTGAGATTCATGTGATGATTGATGACGCGCGTGAAAAGGTCATGCAGGGAAAACTTGATGACGCCATACGCTTGGTTGCAGAGGCTGAATATTTGATTGATAAGGTTCAGAATATGAATGACAAGCGCATGTTGATGTATGATATTCGTGATTTGAAGGCGAGCATTAAGCTGGCTACTTTGACATAATCGTGTTTTCTTTATTTGTGAAAGTTTTTCCAAGAAATGCTTCTACGACTTGCATGTTTGTTCGTGTATGTGATGTGATTTCGCTTGTTTTTATTGCGCTTGGCTTGCAGAGCGCGATCAGGGGTATTAAATTGTCCGCTAAATGCTTGTCGACGGGTGCGCCGTCTTGAATTTCTTTGATTAGTTTTTGCGCTGCTTCTATTCCTACTTTTTCTGCTGGCTTGCCCAGAGCGCCCAGCGCGTCCGCTCCTAATCTGATTGGATTATCGATATCAATGTCTTCTTTGGTCGGTGAGAAGATTGCCCAGAGCGTTATGCCTGACCCAATAGAATGTGTGTCTGCGTATTCTGTTGTGATGTCTATTGGCACGTTTAACTGCAGGAGTGCTTGTTTTGCCGCGTTTGCTTGCCGTTCTGCCACTTGTGCCTTTGCCAGGCTTTCATGGGCGTGTGAAATCCCTTTTATACTAACAAGTTCGCCTTGTTTTTCAAGGTTGAATACTTTGTGCGTTAGCGCTTTTTGGAATCCTTCAAAGGTTTCGAATTCGTTTCTTTTTATTTCTGGTTTGATGGCGAATTCCACTTGTCCGCCTCCTTTTGGGTAATACCCGCGCTTGAGCAGTTTGACATTCAGGCCTGCTATTCTTCTGTATTGTGGCGCTAAAACATTGGTGAAATAGTCTATTGGCATGCTCCATTCTGTGTCTGTTCCGCCGATTAATGTCAGGGTGTGTGATTTTTGCGCGAATAGGCATGGGAGAAGTACTGCTTGGAGGAGCAGAGTGATGCTGCCTGCTGTGCCGATGTCAATAGTGATGTTTTTCGCGCTGATTTTTCCTGGTATGTAGAGCAATTCTCTGCTTCCGATTTCTGCGCCGTCTGCTTTTGCATTGCAGAGCTGTTGCAATGCTTTGACGCAGTGGACGTGCTGTGCTTTTAATCCAGGGTCTTTCCGCGCTTCTCGTATGTTTGTGATTTTGAATGGCTGTCCGGTGAGACTGCTTATGGCGAGTGCTGTTCTTACTATCTGTCCTCCTCCTTCTCCCATGCTTCCGTTAAGAATTATCACATAATTAGTAAAAAGAAGTGAGTATAAAAAAGTTAACAAAAAAAAAATAAAAAAATTGGCTGTTTAGATCGTGTCTAGTTCGCTTAATTCAGCGTCTAGTTGATCTAATTCATTGAGGTCCTTTTCAAAGCTGTCTACTTCTGAAGCAGCGCTTCCTTCCACGGCTTGTGCGGGAGGCACTGGCTGTGGTGGAGGGACTACCTCCTTCTTGGGAGCACAGCTTACAAGTAACAGCAATACAAGGCTCAACACGATTACTGCGGTTTTCATGTTCATAGCCACCACCGTCCACTATTTAAGATTTACGCAGTTCCAGCCGTGCTGGTACCGTCGGTGGACGTTGCATTGCCGTCAGCTGCTGAACCATCTGCAGTGCCGTCAACTGTTGCATTGTCGCCAGTTGCTGAACCATCTGCAGTGCCGTCAATTGTTACATTGCCGTCAGCTGCTGAACCATCTGCAGTGCCGTCAATTGTTACATTGCCGTCAGTTGTTGCAGAGTCTGCTGTTGAACTGTCTGCCGCACCATCAGTTGTTGCAGAGTCTGCTGCAGCTGTGCTGTCTTCTGGTGTGCTTTGGTCAACTGCCGCTGGGTCTTTGCCTCTGACTGATTTTAGCCATTCACGGATGAGGCTTCGGGCTTCTTTCAGTGCTGCGTTTGCTGCACGGAATTTCTGCGCTGCTTGCTTCATCAGTTCATCTTTCTGTCCAGGGTCCGCGCTTCTTGCTTGTCCAAAGAGCGCTTTTCCTTCATCGAAGAGGGTTTGCGCTTCTGTGATTTTAGCGTTTATTGCGTCGGTGTTAAGACCGCTTACGTCTTTGCCTTTCTTTGTTAAGTGCTCAACGACTCGTGCAAGCTTTTTCTCTAGCTGTTCTGCACGTTTGAATGTTGGGCCCATCTTTTCAGCAATGCGTCCTAATATGTCGTGCTTTGCTTCTCGGGCTTCCATTCGCGCATCTTTGCACTCTTGGCTTTTCTTGTCTGCTTCGCAGGCAGTCTTTATTCGTTCACGAAGTGCTTTGAGCTCTGCTTTTCTTTCCTGTCGTACTTCACGTTTCTCTTCGCGCTTTTCTTGGCGCATTTCGCTTTTTCCTTCGCGTTCTTCTTTGTTAGACTTGCCTTTTCCTTTTCCGCTGCTTGTTTCACCAGCACCGGCTTCCTGACCATCGGCTTGGCCATCATCTGCTTCTTCGCCACTTGATGTGTCTTCTGCTTCAGTTGCATCATCATCTGATTCTTGTGCGATTGCAACTGGTGCCAAAGCCACCAATAATATGGCAAGTAATGCTATCCAGTTTTTCATTTTATTCGCCCTCCATAGTTGTTATCATTGAGTTCCATGCGATTGTTGTATCGCTGGTTTCAACGCAATAATTTGTTTTCATGGGATATCTGTGGTCAAAAGTGCTTAAAAAGATACTTTTAGCCGGCATGTAATCTTAACCAATTGGTGCCCTTTAAAACTTTACAAAAGTTCATTCAGCCCTTTTTGACTTAAAGAAGCCGTTTTCTTCCTTCTTTTACCTAAAAAAGCTTAGTTCGCTGGCTTAACATCTCACAATCTTTATATATAAGAATGTGTTCATTGTAGAATATGAGATTGTTTTGGGTGGTGTGGCTCTTGATGCTTCCATCGGTTTTAGGAGTCGCGATTCATGGAACTGTGTATGATTTTGGGCTAAGCAGGCTCGCTGATTCTGTTATTGAGATTAATAGCACTCCGCGTCAGCAGATGGTTGCCAAGGATGGGACTTATTCGTTTTCTGTGCCGCCTGGCGCTTATTCATTGAAAGCCAGGCATGAGAAGTCAGACTCTGAGGTTGTCGAGAACATTTCTGCGATAACTGAAGGGGATTATGTATTGGACCTGATCTTGCTGCCTTCGTTGGGCGGAGATGAGGAATTAGTCATGGAAGAGCCTGAAGTGATGGAAGAGATTGTTAAGGAAAAGCCTCTTGTGCATTGGCTGCTTTGGGCGATAATTTTCACAGTTCTAGGTTATCTTGTCTACAAGATTTCTCGAAAGCCTGCTCAGATTGTTGAGAAGATCATTCAGAAGGAAGTGATTAGGGAAGTGAAGGAGGTAGCAGTTGTTGAAGAACTGCAGAAAGTTTTGGAGTTTATAGAAAAAGAGGGCGGCAGGACAACTCAGAAGGATATCAGGAAGAATTTCCCGTATTCCGAGGCGAAAATATCTTTGATGATTGATGATTTGGAAGCTAAGGGTTTGGTTAAAAAAGTGAAAAAAGGAAGGGGAAATATTATTATAAAATCATGAAGCTCATAGCAGGTATTGATCCTGGAACTACTGTTGGTTGGGCTGTTTTGAATCTGAAAGGCGATCTTGTTGCTGTCGGTTCTCAGAAAGAATTTGATCTTGATTCTCTTGTTGCTAGGCTTACAAAACATGGCAGGACTATTGTTATTGGTAGCGATAAGTCAAAGATTCCTTCTTTTGTGCTGGAGGCTGCTGCGAAGTTCGGTGCAAAACTGATTGGTCCAGTGCAGGACGCGCGTGTTGATGACAAGAGGGAAATGACTTCGCGTCTTTCTTTCAGTAATTCTCATGAGATGGATGCTTTGGCAAGCGCGTTGATTGCTTTCAAGAAAGTTCAGCCTTTGTTGAATAAGATCAAGTCTTTTCTTGAGCGCGAGAAAAGATTGGGTATTTTTGAGGATGTTGCCGAGCTTGTTTTGAAGGAGGAAATCAGCATTCGTGCTGCTGTGCTTCTGCTTACTCCTGAAAAAGAAATAGAAGAAGAAAAGAGTGATGAGCAGAAGCGGGATGAGGATATAGTGAGATTGTATGGTGCGCTTTCTCGTGCAAGAAAGGACAATATTATGCTCTTGAGGAAAAATGATGAATTGGAGAACAAGTTGAGAGTTGTTGAACAGCAGTTAAAGAATTTGAAGGAGCGTTCTGCTGGTCTTGTCAAGCCTAAGACTCCTGTTGAAATTGCGAGGCAGAAGGATGGTTTGATCATGTCTTTGTCTCAGCGTTTGAAGAATTCTTTGCACACGCAGGGCGAATTAGCAAGGCTTATTGAACGGCTGGAAAAGGTTTTGTTGCAGCAGGACAAGGTGCCTTTGCTTCGTCTTGCTCGTCTTGGCTGGGATGAAGTGTTGAAAAACAGGGATTTGATTGCGGAAGGAGGGATTGTTTTTGTGGATGACGCCAATGAGATGAGTGATAGGGCGGTGCAGTTGTTGCATCAGGAGGGGATTCAGATATTGATTTGTGGAAGACTTCCGGGGATCCGAGCGCGTTCTAGCTTGCCTTTTGCCTGCATTCCTGCTGAGGAATGCGAATTGTTGAACCGGATTGCTCTTGTAAAGCGCAGTTGGCTGGATAAAGTGCGTGCCGAGCGCGGTGTGCTGGCCAAGATTGTTGAGGAATACAAGAAGGAACGATTACCTGATGGTTCTTGAGAGTGTATCTAAGTCTATTTCTTTTTTTGCGCCGCTTTTCACGTCTTTTATCTGCGCTCTATGTCCAATAGCCAGAATTTCAACTTGTTCGCCATGAACTGTTATTATGTCTCCGCGTTTGAATGGAAGTGTTTTGAAGAGCACGGTGACGCGATACACGAGTTTGCTTGTCATTTTGTTAACAGTATGCAGTCTTTTGCTGACTTTGAGTATGCCTATGAATTTTTCCTTGATTTTTCTGCCCAAGTTTTGCAGATAGTGCTGGTCAGAGATGTACAAATCTATTCCGTTTTTGACTTTTTTTTCTTTTGCGATACGCGCTTTACCGTCAGTGATTATTTTATTGTGTATCCAATCTAGTAGTTCTTTGCTGCCGTTTCGTATTTGCAGTATGCCTTCAAAGTAATCGTTGGGGCGCTGTTTCATATCATATACAAACAAACAAAACCTTTTTAAAGCCTTTGGCAGGAAAGCTGGGTATGAGTCCAAAAGAAGCGTTTAAGAAAATTTGGTATTTTCTGTGGGAAGAGGAGAGCATTTGGAGCTGGATTGCCAATGTTGTCCTGGCTTTTCTCATAATTAAGTTCTTGTTGTATCCTGGTCTTGGGTTTTTTCTCGGTACTCCTGCTCCGATTGTGGCAGTTGTTTCTGGCAGTATGGAGCATGATGATAATTTCGATCGTTTTTGGTCTGATCCTATGTGCTGCAATTCTGCTTGTTCGAGGAAGGAAGTTCAGGGCGTTTATTACGAAAAGCTGAACATCACTCGTGCTCAATTCCGTGATTATGATTTCGTGAATGGTTTTAACAAGGGAGATATTATTGTTTTGTACAGTCCTAAGGATTCTGAGGTTGGTGATGTGGTGGTGTATGTGGTGCCAAACAGGCCTGATCCGATTATTCACAGGGTTATTGGCAAGTCTGAGGAGAATGGAAGAACATTGTATTGGACTAAGGGCGATCATAATTGTGATACAGGTGATTTCGAGCAGCACATTCCTGATGAGAGGGTGATCGGAAAGGCCGTGTGGCGCGTGCCGTTCTTGGGTTGGGTGAAGATTATTGCGGTCTGGTTTTTGGATGTCATAACAGGTGGGTTCTGATGATGTTTTGTCCTAAGTGCAAGAGCATTTTGATGCCTAAGCTGGTTGGCGGCAAGAAGCAGTTTGCTTGCAGTTGTGGTTACAAGCAGGCCGCTGAGAACGTGACGATTACTGAAACTTCAAATCAGAAGAGGTCTGAGTTTGTTGTTATTGAGAAAGAGCCTACTACTAATGTTATTATTGATGCCGATTGCCCGAAATGCGGTCCTGTGAAGGCTGAGTATTGGGAGCTGCAGACGCGTTCTGCTGACGAACCTGCCACCAGATTCCACAAGTGCACTAAGTGCGGTCATACGTGGCGTGATTACAAATAATTTTCCGGTTTCTGGCAGGGTGAAAATTCTGGTTAAGCCGAATTCTAGGAGGGTAGAGATTTCAGGATGGTCTAAAAAGACAATTAATGTGGAGTTGCAAAATAATCACTCCTTAAAACCTTGAGATTTGGCCCATTTAAGCAATTTTTCCCGTGTTTGTTTTTCCTTTTTATACACGTGTTCTTTTTGTTCATACGCGTGTAAGTCTCGCGCGTATCTATGCTGGTGTTTTTCCCAAGTTTTTGAGGCTACCTCATACTTCTTAAGATCTTTTAAGTAGTTCTTTCTGACTTGCACATAGTATGTGATAAGGTCGTTGACTATCATGTCAAATGTTTTTCCTTTTTCAGCCAAGTCCAAGGACAGGAGCCTTTCTTTTGTTTCTTCGGAAATTTTTATCGTCGTGACCATAGTATACCAAGTATAACAAGTATACTTATAAAGCTTTCGTTCCTGAATCGGAAAAAGCTTACCTTCCCGCTATTTTGCGTGATTTTTCGTATGGGTATTTAAACGGCCCGTAAACTTTCCGGCCCAACCCGTAAACTTTACGGGTTTTTCATCGGAGCAAATATTAATAACCTGAATTAAATAGAAATTCATGTCTTATGTTCATTTGATTATCGCAAAGGATGATAACATCTATTTTGTGAACATGCATTACCGCACTGCGATGAAGTTGCTGGAGAAAGGAATTGATTCTATTTTGCCTTTATTGAAGCCTCGTTTTCTTGATGCGGGCTATATTTTGGTTGATTTGAACAGGCAGGTCATTGTTAATGGCCAGTCTGCTTTTCCTGTGAACAAAGTTGTGAAGAAGTTGTGTATAATAGAGGCATAAGTTTTTAAACTGAAAAAAGTTTCTATCCATTGAAAAGATGGTGAAGAAGACTATTATTGCTGTGCTGGCAGTTGTTTTATTGGCTGCTGTGCTTGTTGGCGCTTCTCATAAGTGGGGTTATACCCGTTATGGTGCTGTCTATTATTATGGGACGCCTCAATACTCTTATGCTCCGCAATATGTGTACCCGTACGGCTCGTATAATTATCCTTATGGTTCATACGTTTCATATCCGTATTCTGGCGTTCCTTTGCAGTCATATCCTTATTATTACAGGCAGGGTCCGTTATCTTCGGAGAATATTTACAGGTATGGCGCACCAACAGTTTCTTATCCATCTTATAGTACTCCTGAAGTTCCGCGTGGAAAGGTTGGACAGTTGTGCGGTACAATTGACAGCAAGGCGTATGGTTGCGAGTATGGTTTGGAGTGTGATTACACAAAGACTGGCGTTTCAGGCATTGGCATGTGCACCAGGCCCATATCAGTGACAACGTATCCGTATCAGGTCGGTCCTTCTACTACTTATCCGTATTATTACACGGACTGAATCGCGCGATTTCTTTGACTATTTGTCATAGAATTCCAGTTTTGACTGTTTTTTGTCGTATTCTTCCAGGTATTTTGGCGGTTTGATGCTTACGAATCGGAATCCCCAGTCTTCAAGCATTTTTTTGGCGTTTTCTGTTATTTTTGGAGCTGCGAGTATGCCTCTTACTTTTGTTATTCCTTTGCTGACCATTATTTTCTCAACATATCTGCGCAGTTGAGTTACTGCAGAAAGCTCCGCGCAATATCTTTTGCACTCAACTACTGTCAACACACCGTTCTTGTCAACGCCGAAAACATCGATAAAGCCATATTTTGTCTGTTCTTCTTGTGAGACTGGTTTGAAGCCTTCTTCTATCAGCTCTGGATTGTTGTATATCATGTCGCTCATGTCTTCTTCTGTTCCGCTTACTCTGATTACTTGTCCGTCTTCTAGTTTGTGGCTGTTGAAGAAGTGTATTGTTTTTATCGTGATTTCCATTTTTTCCTTTAGCATGGTGTTCTGGCTCTTTAGGGTTAGTGCGTTGTCTTCGTACCGCATTGTGTGGCTGGTGTTTGGCTTCATGTAGTTGATTGGCGCGTTTCCTGCCGGCTGGTGTACGAGCAGAGTATGGTCTGATTTTATGATTACCAGTCTGTCTCCCCAGTCCAGGAAGCTTTCTGCTCTGCCTGAATAGCGTATTCTGCAGTAGCAGGAGAATGTTATTGTTTCATTGCGTGCTAAGGCATCGTTCAATAGTGTGCAGTAGTCTTCTGGTTTCATGAGAATGAATGCGATAGCCTGCTATAATTACATTTTGGCGTATTTTTCAAGCTCATCTTGCACAACTTCCAGCTTGACACCCGCTTCTTTGAATATTTCTCTTGTGTATGCGGCTCCGTGATATCGTTTCATACAGATAACTTTGGTTATGCCTGAATTGACGATCATTTGCGCGCATTTGTAGCAGGGTTCCATCTTGCAGTAGAGTGTTGCGCCGTTTACCGATATTCCATGGCGCGCGGCTTGCGCGATAGCGTTTGTTTCTGCATGTGTTGTTCTTATGCAGTGCTGCGACGTTGTTCCATCAGGGTTTTGCACTGTATGCATTAGATGCCCAGCTTCATCGCAATGAGCCAGCCCGACAGGCGCTCCGACATACCCGGTTGATATGAGGCGCTTGTCTTTTACAATGACACACCCACTTTTTCCTCTGTCGCAGGTTGCACGCTTGCCTACTTCCAGTGCCAAATTAAGAAAATAATTGTTCCAGCTAGGACGTTCATCTCCAAGCTTGCGTTTCCATTCTTTTAGGATTTTGACAACTTTCTTCTTCAGTTCTTCACGAGTTCCATCATTTGTGATTACAATGTCTGCCATCGCCATTACTGTGGCTACTTGCTGTTTTGTCGGGTCTGTGCTGGTGGCTTCCTGTTCTTCCCATTTTTTGAATTCGTCAAACGTGTTGATTTCGTCATTTCGCTTTTCTTTCGCTTTGCGTTCCTGCATCCTGCTCCATCTAATCTTTTGGGCTGCGGTGACATTGATAAGAGCAAAATTTTGTTTTGTCTTAAGAACTTCAACTTCAACAGGATTCCTGATGCTGGTAACGATATAATTTTTGTCCCATTCTATTTTCTGCAGTGCCAATCGTGCAAGAACGCCGCTGCCGTGCTTTTTTCTGAGTTCGTTGCCTAGGTTGATGAGGTTTTCTCTCGTGTCCTTTATCTTGCGCTTTTTTGCCTCTTCGCGTATAAAATCAGAAAGTGAAATTGAGTGGAATCGTTCTTCTTTGAGAATATCTCCTACAGTGTCTTTTCCTGCTGCATAATGCCCCGTAACCCCCAGTATCATACGCAAACGAACTTCATAGTGGTATTTAAAATTTCATAGGCTGCAGTAGATTGATTGCAGTTATCACATTGGAATGGATAGAAACTGTGCCATAAATGAATATAAATCCGGTGTTCTTGCTGTTTTTTAATCCCAAAGAGGTGCGCGAAAAAGAGGTGATCCCCGCAAGGGGTTAATATCAGCTCATTGCTTCTTCTGCATTCTGGTCATCAGCATTGCGGAAGAAAGAGTCGAGATTTTTGTTTTTAAGTTTTTCTTTGTAATTCACTGCTACTGCCATTCAATCACCTTTTTTTTCTAAAAATCTTGTCGTCGTCCGATTCTTTTGAAATGATTTTGATATTTAAAGAGTGTTGTGCAAGAAAATATATTCTGTACAATACAGAGTGACGACAACAGCAAGAAAATAATTATCCGAATTCGGCAAGCGACTGCATTGAGTGCTTGATCATCTTTCCTGTTTTCGCGTCTATTTTGATGTTTATCGTCTTTAAACTCTGCGTGAAATATGTTATGTTGAACATTGTGTGTTCTTCTGCGTTTTGTATTATGAAGAATTCTTTCAGGGGTATTTCTGCTCGGTAATTTTCTTTCAGGCAGTCTTTTGCTGTTTTGAGCGCGTCTTCAACAGATAGGGTGACGTCTTCTGGTTTTAATGGTTGTATTCCTGTTGTTTCTTTTAGGACTTCTTGGTCTTCTGTGTGTTGTATGTCTGTTTCTGATACTACAAATGTTACCATTCGTTCTTTTTCCGCGTTGTAGAAGCCTATTTGCCAGATTCCTTTGTTTGGCTGGTCTAGCATGACGAATGCGTGCGCGAGGAAATAGTCTTTATTTTTAACGTGCCAGTCTTTGAAGATGGAGTTTCTGGTTAGGCGTGCTAGTGTTTCGTGCAAATCCATTTATGTCGGGAAAAGTCAGGTCTATAAAAGCTTGCCGTAAAGATTGGTTGCTGCTCTTTTTACCACGTGTATTCCATGTACTATGCCTTTTCCTGGGTGGAAGTGCATTGCTTCTTTGAATACGTAGACGAGGGGGTATTCTTTGTGTGCTCTTGGTTCTTGTATTTTGAATAGCAGGAACGTGCTGAGAAGGCGTAGTATGCTGCTTATGACGAAGATCAGTGGTATTCCTGTTAGTATGATTGTTACGTTTTCTGTTATCCATCCGCCAATTATTGGCGCGATGATGAATGGGATGCTGCAGTAGAGGTTGTATTCTGCTACTTGCATTGCTCGTTTGCGCGGGTCTGCGAGTGCGATTAGAAGATTGAAGCGGGCGATGTCTGCTGCTGCCCATACTAGTCCTGAAAAGATTTGTACTGGTATGATGAGCCACAGTGCCTGTTTGGTTACAAAAAGCCAGGTGAGGGGTACTATGACTGTGCCGAAGTGTCCGATTATGGCTATTGGCTTGTCTCCGTATTTGTCGGTTAGTTTTCCAATATAGTGAGAGAAGACGACTTGTGACAGGGTGGCGATTGCTGTTGCGATGCCGAAGTACTCGTAGCTGATCTCTAAATCTTTAAGCATGTAGACTGCGAAGAATGGTGATGCTATCATGAAGGCGAAGTTGAATGCTGTTCCGAAGATTACAAATTTTTTGATGGGCCCGTCGAGTGTGAAGAATTCTTTGATGGCGTGGTGGTGGTGGTCTTTGTATGCTGGCTCTTTGACGCGTAGCATGATGAGCGTGCAGAGAATTGCGAGGAGTATGCCGAATGCGAACATTATTGCAAAGCCGACCGGGCTTTCTTTTGGGAATTGTTTGAGCCAGAGGCCTCCGAGTGGCAGTGCTATCATTCCAAATAAGGCTATGAGGCGGTAGCGTTTGCTGTTGAAATCGCCGAAGTTTTTTGGGGGTACGACGTCTGCTAATAGTGAGGTGTATGCGGGTTCGCTGATGGTTTCGCCAAGTTTGACAATTAAATAGCATATAATGATGAGAATTAGTGGTTTTGCGAATATGAATGGAGCTGCGAGTATTGGTATCCAGAAGAGTCTTCCTATCAACGAGAATAATACGTATACGTGTTTGCGGTGGAAGTGTTGTGCCAGTTCTGAGCCTGGTATTTGTGTTAGCATGCTTGCTAGCCAGGGTAATGCGCCTAGGAGTCCAACGACGATGTTTGAGGCGCCGAGTGCTAGTGCGAATGCTACTAGATAGGCTGATGTTAGGCCGTCGAATGCAGCCCAGAGCCCGCCTTGAGCTAGAAAAATGCGTTTGTTACTGCTCATAATGTGAACACCATTCCTTCTGGGCCTGGGTTGCAGATGAGTGTTTTTCCTATTTTTTGTTTGACTCTGAAGTTTTCGTGGAGGTGTCCTGAGAGTGCTAGTATGGGCTTGTATTGTTTGATGAATGCGTGGTAGCTTGCGCAGCCTGCATGGCCTCCTAGCCAGTCTAGGTAGTCTAGTTTG
>CAZCCU010000007.1:0-40770 GCA_964497645.1 uncultured Methanosarcinales archaeon | reverse complement strand
AAAAGCAGATAAAATAATGGCTGAAGTTTATTCAGGCATAAGCGCTCCAATAATTCATACCAATCTGAATAGTGCGGAGCTTATCAAGCATGCTTCCAATTCTTTCCTCTCGATGAAAATTAGTTTTTCAAACCTTGTTGCCCAATTGTGTGAAAAAACCGGCGCAGATATCAAAACAGTTATGGACGGTATTGGTTTTGACAGGCGTATTGGTCGTGAATTCTTGTATCCTGGTTTGGGTTATGGCTGTTTTTGTTTTCCTAAGGACTTGGACGCGTTCATTTCTGTTCTTGAGAAGCATAAGGTTGACGCTTCTTTGTTGAAATCAGTGCGTTCTATTAACGAATACCAGCGCATTCATGTGCTCCAGTTGGCGAAAGGCCTGCTTGGTTCTTTGAAAGGAAAGACCGTTGGCGTTCTTGGTTTGGCGTTTAAGCCGAATACCGATGATGTCCGATTGTCTCCGGCGTGTCTTCTCATAGAGGAATTGCAGAAGGATGGTGCTAAGATCAGGGCGTGCGATCCGCAGGCTGTTGATAATGCTAAAAAGATCCTGAAGAATGTTGTCTACTGCGAAAACGCGTATGAAGTTGCCGATGGCAGCGATCTTCTTATCTTGGCGACAGAGTGGGCCGAGTTCAAGACAATGGATTTGAAGAAAATTAAAGTCAAAAAATTTATTGACGCAAGAAACGTGTTTGATCCGAAGAAGATGAGGGCGCTTGGTTTTGAATATTTGTCTATCGGGAGGGGTTGATGCGCATTATTGTAACAGGAGGTGCCGGCTTCATTGGCTCTCATCTATGCAAGGAGCTTCTCGACCAGGGTAATGAGGTTGTCTGTGTTGATAATCTATATACTGGCAGCAAGAAAAATATTCAGCCTTTGCTGGAAAATCCAAAGTTCGAATTCATCGAGCATGACGTTACAATGCCGTTGAGTGAGACTGCTGGCCAAATTTATAATCTCGCTTGTCCTGCTTCTCCAGTTCACTATCAGAAGGATCCTGTGTACACGTTCAAAACTTCGGTATTAGGAGTGTATAACATGCTGGAGCTTGCCCACCGTTGTAAGGCGCGTATTTTGCAGGCCAGTACGAGTGAAGTGTATGGTGACCCTGTTGAGCATCCGCAAAAGGAGACGTATTGGGGCAATGTGAATCCAGTTGGAATAAGGAGCTGTTATGATGAGGGTAAGCGCGCTGCTGAAACCATCTGTATGGACTTCCAAAGAAAATATGGTGTTGATGTTCGTATTGCCAGGATATTCAACACGTATGGTCCAAATATGTCTCCTGATGACGGTCGCGTGGTTAGCAATTTTATTATGCAGGCATTGCAGAATAAGCCGTTGACAGTTTATGGTGATGGTTCTCAAACGCGCAGTTTCTGTTTTGTTTCTGATATGGTTGACGGCTTGATGCGCTTGATGAATTCAAATGTTGTCGGTCCTGTTAATTTGGGCAATCCGGATGAGTTTACGATTGGGAAGCTCGCAGAAGAAGTCGTTGCTTTTACCAATAGCAAATCCGGAATCGTCAACAAGCCCTTGCCTCAGGATGATCCAAGGCAGCGCAGGCCTGATATTGGTATTGCAAGGCAGAAGCTCAATTGGGTTCCAAAAATTAAGCTTGCCGATGGCTTAAAAGAGACAGTTCATTATTTTAAGAGTTGCCTGTGAGCGGATAAATTTCTGATAAATTTATAAAACGCCGGCAATCACCGTTTGTGATGAGATTATACGAGCACGAATCAAAGGCGCTTCTTCAAAAGCACGGTGTTCCTGTTCCAAAAGGAGTTCTTCTCACGAGCAAATCTCCTTTTACAGTTCCCTGTGTTGTCAAAGCCCAGGTCTTGTTTGGCAAGCGTGCAGACTTGGGCGGAATTAAAATATGTAAGGACGAGAAGCAGGCCGAAAACGCCATTGTAAGCATTCTCGGCAAATCAATGAAGGGCGAGGAAGTCAAGAGCGTATTGGTTGAAGACCTTATAGAAATGCAAAAACAATTTTACGCCAGCTTCTTTTTTGATACCGACTCCCGTTCTCCAGTTCTGTTATTTAGCGTTCATGGCGGCACTGGAATTGAAGAGCAGAAAGAAGTGCAAAGGCTCATAATCAATGAACTCACTGGTCTTTCTGAAGCTCAGGCTGCCTCATTTCTCAAAATGCACAAGGCGCTTGCTCCATTACTTGTCTCGCTCTGGAACGTATTCGTTAAAGAAGACTGCAAACTTCTGGAAATAAATCCAATTGCTCAGACAAAAACCGGCTATGTTTGCTTAGATGCTCATATAGATTTAGATGACTTTGCAAAAGGCAGGCACAAAGACTGGAATTATGGAGAAAGAGCTGCAAGTCTTGGCAGAGCTTTGACTGAAAGAGAGAAAGCAGTCAAGGCAGCAAGCGATGCAGACTATCATGGCACAGTGAAATATCTCGAACTTGACGGAGATATAGCATTCCTCGCGGCAGGAGGCGGTGGAAGCTTAACATGCATGGACGCGTTAATAGATGCGGGAGGAAAGCCAGCAAACTACACAGAATTCAGCGGCGACCCGAGAGAAGAAAAAATGTATGTATTAACAAAACAGGCAATAACAAAGCCAGGAGTGAAAGGATGCTGGATAGTAGGAGGAATCGCAAACTTCTCAAGAGTGGACACGATGATGACAGGAATAGTAAAAGCATTCGAAGAAGTAAATCCAAAATTTCCGATAGTAGTAAGACGTTCAGGACCTTATGAAAAAGAAGGACTTGCAATACTGAAAGACGCCGCAAAAAAACACGGGTGGAATGTTGAAGTCTATGGAGCAGAAACACCACTCACGGCAACAGCAGAAATAATCGTAAAAAAAGTGAAAGAATATGGCAATACTAATAGATAAAAACACAAAAGTGCTGGTTCAAGGAATAACAGGGAGCACGGGGCAGGTAGCAACAGAATTAATGCTGAAATACGGCACAAAAATACCCGCAGGAGTAACACCAGGAAAAGGAGGGCAAGAAGTGCACGGAGTGCCTGTCTATAATACTGTGAAAGAGGCATGCGAGAAACATGAGATTAACTCGTCATTTGTTGTTGTGCCGCCATTATTCGCAAAAAGTGCAGTGCTAGAAGCACTAGACGCAGGAATTCCATTAATTTTGGTGTTCACAGAAAATGTTCCATTACATGACACTGCAGCAATGATCGCAAAAGCAAGAGAAAAAAATGCAATACTTGTAGGGCCGGCATCAACAGGAATGATAAGCCCGGAACTGAGCATGATAGGACAAGTAGGAGGCCTGCCGGACATGGTCTCAAAGATTTACGAAAAAGGAGGAATAGGAATAATATCAAAAAGCGGCGGCATGATGAACGAAACAGCATGGGTAATAAGGCAGGCAGGATTAGGACAAAGCACAGTAATAGGAATGGGAGGAGAAATTTTAGTCGGAAGCGTGTATGCTGATTTCTTGCGAAGGTTTGAAAAAGACAAAGAAACAAAGGCGGTCGTCATTTGGGGAGAAGTAGGAGGAACATACGAAGAACAAATAGCGGAAGTATTAAAAAATAAGGAATTCACAAAGCCGCTGGCAGTATTTATCGGAGGGAAATTCGTAGAAAAAATGCCTCAAGGAATACAATTTGGTCACGCAGGAGCCATAATAGAAAGAGGCAAAGGAAAGCCAAGCGAAAAAATAGAAATACTGCGAAAAGCAGGAGCGTTAATCGCTGAAAAGCATCACGAATTGGGCAATGTGATAAGGGATGCATTATGAAATGGGACACGAAGATTTCAAAAGTTTCTGAGAAAGGCGCCAGTGTGCGCGGTTATGACGTCTCTGAACTTGTTGGCAAAGTCACATTTACTGATATGATTTGCCTTCTGTTGAAAGGTGAGCTTCCGAAGAAAGGCGAGCGTGAATTGTTGGACGCGATTTTTGTCAGTGCTGCAGAGCATGGCATCCAGGTTCCTTCTATCACCTCTGCCAGGATAGTTCAAAGCGCAGGCAACCCGATAAATTCTGCAGTTGCTGCAGGAATTCTCTCCATCGGTGACTTTCATGGCGGTGCTGTCGAGCAGGCTGCCAGATTATTTCAGGAGAAGTGTTCTCAGAAGGCAGCTGAAGTCATAAAGGGCATGATTTCGCGCAAGGAGCGCGTGCCTGGCTATGGTCATAAGCACTATGACCAGGACCCTAGAGTTGTTCCTTTATTTTCTTTAGCAGAAAAGCACAAATTGGCTGGCAAACATATTGAATTTGCGAGAGAACTTGACAAAGAGCTCTGCGCGCAGGCTAAAAAAGTATTGCACTTGAACATTGACGGAGCTATAGCGGCCATCATCAGCGACCTCAACTTTCCGTGGCAGTCTGCGCGTGCTTTCTTCATTATTCCAAGAACTGCAGGCATTTCTGCTCATGTTGTTGAAGAGCGCATGTCGGGCGAGGTTTATCGTCGTGAAGATGATGGTAATGTGAGTTATTCAGGTCCTGCTGACAGGAAAGTTTAAATTATGCGCATTCTGGCATGCTTTCATGCTTCCTGCATTTGTTAAAACAGAGGTGTGGCGCGAGCTGGCAGAGTCTTTGTCTGCAAAGCTGAAAGTTCCAGTTGTGTGTGAGCAGGCGGTTTTTGGTAAATTATCATTTTTCCAGGAATTGCGCAACCGGTCTACTGATGTTCCTTATTCAGCAGTCCCTGGCATCAGATACGTTTCTGTTGACGTCGATAGGACTCCTTTCTTTGTCGGTCCTTTTCGTACTGATGAACCGCACGCATTTGATGAGGAGCTTTCTGATGCGCGCCAGAAGCTTCCTGTGTGGAAAAATGAGTACGCTGAGCTTATAGAACTGGCAGTCAAGCAGGCTGCTGTTGCTGGCCGTTCAGAGCGTGTCTTGAAAGAGGCGCTAAACCGTTCTAAATTGCTGTTGGAATTTTCCCAGGTTGTTGCTCACGTTCAGGATATTGACCGTGCTTTATACGCTTCTATTCAATTCTTGGCTCATAAGTTCAAGCTTAACAATGTTTTTTTCTCTGCGTATGGAAAGCAGGCGCGGTATTTTGATTTGTCTGATGCTGGCAGGGCAGTTGAGCAGAGGGTTGTAGCTCAGGTGAAAGGCACAAAAACATCATGCACTATTCAGAATGTTATTTCTGATTTTTTGCTTGAGGGCATCAAGGATCGCGAATCGCTGTCTAAATGCGCTGTTGGTTTTCCTCTGATCTCCAATCGTGAACTTGTGGGGTATGCTGTTCTGTATGCCGAGCACGTCCCGCCTATTGACAGCGTATCAGAAGTGTTGTACGAGCTGGCTTCTGTTCTTTCCAGATTGTCTCAATATGAGAAAGTGCAGGAATCTGCAGTTACAGATCCTCTGACTGGCTTAAGCAATCGTGGTGAATTGGTGCGTAAGTTTGAAAAGATGTTGGGAGAGCTTGGAAAGGAAAAGTTGCCAATTAATGCGCTGATGATTGATGTTGATAATTTTAAGAAGTTTAATGACACTAAAGGACATCCTGAGGGTGATCGTATTTTGCGTTGTGTTGCTGATGTTATTCGTACGGTTTCACCTAAAGGTTCTATTTGTTCCAGATATGGCGGAGAAGAGTTTCTGGTAGTCCTGCCTGAATTGAAGCAGCAGGACGCCAAGGATGTTGCTGAGAAACTTCGCACATCAGTGGAGCAGTCGTGTGAGTTGACGATAAGCATTGGAATGATCCACTGTTTGAACAGTTCTGTTTCCAGAGAGACTCTTGTGCGCGAGGCTGACAGGGCTTTATACCGCGCAAAACATCTCGGCAAGAATAAAGTGGTGACTTTCGTCATCGTTGACAAGAGCTTGGGTGTAATAGATGCGTGAGGTAGTATTACCCATCGAGTGTTTTCATCAGCGTTCTCCCGATACTTGTCTTGCTGCGTGTGTGAGAATGGTGATCCAATATTATGGTGGCCGTATTGATGAGTTGAAATTCTATTCCGAGGCGCGTTTTGGAAGGCAGTATCCTGGGCTTTGTGATGTCTGCATCGCTCTTCCATTAATCAAGCGTGGCTTCAAGGTTACATCGTATTGGAATGGTCATCTTGATGATTGGGGCGTTTGGACTTCTGATTTGGCAGAGTTGTACAGGGAGCATGAGAAAAAGGCGTTAAAGACTAAGAAGTATTTTAGAAAGCAGAATGCGACAATTCAGCTGATTAAAAAGTTCTTGGTGCAGGGCAAGCCTGTTATTGCTGAAGTGCTGGCCGGTAAGTTCTATAATACTCGTGAGATTGGAACTCATATGATTACGATTTGTGGTTTTAATAAGAATGGTTTTTGGATGTGTGATCCGTGGGGCATGCAGCATTTCATTACGTATGAGCATTTTTCCAAAGCGTGGATTCCGAGCAGGCGTTTTGGCAAGAGTATGATTGTTATCGAGCCTATTTCGACGTCATTATCTCGACTACGTCGCGGTGCTTGAGCGGTGTTTCTTTTCCAATCTTGCGTTTTGACTTGACATCAATTGCAGCTACAAAATTCTTCGCTAAGTCTGTATGAATGTGCGCGGCAAAATCAAGCGCAGTGCTGCCTGGTGGCAGTAAGAAGCAGTCTGGCAGGATTCTTCCCTGGCTGTCTCCCAGCTTGCCGACTCCTCCTGGAAAGATTGAAATGTACTTCAGCAGTTCAAGAACAGCCATATCTAATGCCTTCTGCACGCCTGTGCTTCCGTATTTGTCAAGAACGTTTTCTTTGATGTAAAGCAGTGCTTTTTTCTGCTTCTCATTCAATTTATCGCTCATTGTGAAAGTTTTCTCTCCAGGTATGTAATTTATCAGTCCTGCTTTTGCCGCTTCTTTCAAAGCAAGTTCTGAGTCTCCTGATGTTGGAATAATGATATACTCGGGGAATTCTTTTTTGCATTTTTCCAAGTTTTCTTCTGCTGTCGGCAGGTCCATCTTATTCGCTACTATCATCATTGGTTTTGTTCTTTTTCTGACGTATTTTGCGAACGCCAGCAGGTTCTCGTCTGTCCATTCTGCTGGTTTTTCTGGGTTCAGTTTGATGGTGTTCATTGCTTCGTCTACTATTGCTTCTGTTACGTTCAGTCCGCTCAGTTGTTTTGCGAGTGCTTTGGCGAGTTTTGCTTTTTCTTGTTGTACTGTTCTTGCGAACTTGTCCCATCCTCTGTGGATGATGTTTAGCACCCACATGTCAAGCTCCACTTCTAGGAATCTTATATCAAATGCTGGATCATAGCTGCCAGGCTCTAATGGTTCTCCTTTCTCGCTGGTCGTTCCTGCCATGTCTACAACATGGATAAAGACGTCTGCCTGGCGCAAATCATCCAGGAATTGGTTTCCCATGCCTTTTCCTTCATGCGCTCCTGGAACGAGTCCTGCTACATCAAGAACTTCTATTGGCACGAAACGTTTGTTATTCACGCAATATCCGTATTTTGGGTTGCATTGTACTCCTAATTCCTTGTCAACGCAGTCTATTTTGATGAACGCAAATGCCCTATTGGGCTTGATTGTTGCAAATGGATAATTGGCGATTAGCGCTTCTGCTAGTGTTGCTGCTTTGAAGAATGTGCTTTTCCCAACATTGGCCTTTCCTACGATTCCTACTAGCATAGTCTGCCCGTCTGTTCCTGCTTTATTAAATTTGTCCCCGTTACGTTTATAAACCTGTATTCTTTTACTGCGGACATGGCATTTCAGCAGCCGACTGACAACCCGATGAAGCATCGTTTTGAAGGTGTTGAGCGCATCGAGGTTGCGAAATGGGTGATTCAGGTTCGTGACGCGTACAACCTGTCGTATGTTTACACGATGATTCATGATTGGATTGTTGAGGAAAACTGGGCTACTCCTGATCGTGATGATTCTAAGTTCAAAGAGACTTATTACATGCAGCGTGAGAATCCTGCGCTTGGCAAGGAGATCTGGTTGAGGTGGCGTTTGGATAAGCAGCCGCCTGGCACGAGAGGCAAATTGTTCACGTACGTGATGGATCTGGATTTCAAGGTTGTCGGTCTTAAGGATACGGAGATTGCGTGGAAGGGCCAAAAAATAAAGGCAGACAGGAGTGAGTTTGAGTTGACTTGCACTGGTGCTCTCGTTATTGACAGGGGTAAAGAGTGGGGCGCGTGGCCTTTCAAGGAAATCAAAGAATTGTATGGCAGGCGTCTTATGCGTAATAAGATTACCATGCATAAGAAAAGCATTTACTCTGATTGTTACAGGCTGCGTGATTTGACTATGAATTATCTCAAACTTGAGACTTTTATGCCGTTCAAAGAGGCCGGAGAGTTCTTTGTTAAGCGTACGCTTGAATAAAGCCAAACCTTTATAAATCAACTTTCTTCTTTTTAAAGCATGCCCGTGCCTAGAGAGATTGAGGAACCTATAACGTTGATCAAGCATCGTGGCTTTTTTGATTATTCCAGGTTATTGCAGGCTATCCGCAAGTGGTATGTTGATGATGATTATGATGTGTTGAACATGCCGATGTATAAGCAGAAGTTTCCCGGTCCTACTGGAGTGGAGCACGAGTTTAAGTTTCATGGTGAGAAGAACGTTACTGAGTATGTCAAATTTCACATGGACGTTTTTATACGCGTATATAACATGCGTGATATAGAAATCATCCAGGAAGGTAAGAAGCTTAAGCTTCAGGACGGCCAGGTGCAGATCGAGGTTATGCCGAAGCTCGAGCTTGACTGGCAGAAGCGTTTCAGGGGTCCTCCTCCTTGGAAGAAGTTTTTGGAGGCTTTGGACGAGTTTTACAGGAATTACATTATTAAATACCAGATAGTTGACTACTGGGATGATTTGTGTTTATTGAAAGGCGCGCAGTTGTCGAGAGTGATTAAAGAGGCGCTTGGTCAAGAGGTCATATAATGGCGGAACGTAATATTGTTGTTGACAAGGAAAGATTGGAATACACTGGTTTGTTTGAAGCGAAGGAATTATTGAGGGTTATGGACCAGTGGGTGAAGGATAAGGGCTATTGGATACTTATTGAAAAGCGTCATGGTGAAACAACAAAACCTGAGGGGAAGTACATAGATATGGAATTTGAGCCTTTCAAGAAATTCACTGATTATGCGAAGAGTGTGATTAAGATTCGTGCTCAGTTCAATGATGTCAAGGATGTTGTTGTGGATCGTGATGGTAAAAAGACGAGGGTTCAGGATGGCAAGATTATCATAATATTTGACGGGATTTTAGAGACTGATTATGAAGGCCATTGGGAAACAAAGCCAGTGTTCTACGTTTTGCGCACAATTTTTGAAAAGTATGTATATACTCCGTTCATTTCCGGTTTTGAAAGAGGTGTGAAAGAGGATGTGATGGCTTTGAAGAACAATCTTAAGGCCTATTTGAACCTCACTCGCTATGCGTGATGAACTTTTGCAGGGAATCGAGAAGCTTTGTTGGATGTTTCCTCAGCTGAAGCCCTCAATACGTTATTCTGAATCGCTTTCCAGGGATGAAGTTGATGCGTTCGTTGCTTTTGTTAAGGGTCACGTGCAGGGCGTGTTAAGGAAGCATCCTGCTGATGAGAAGTCGCAGGAAGCCGAGTTGTCCGCTCCTTGTTTCTGCGGAGTATCTAAGATTCACCACAGGGATGTCGTGCTTGTTGGGTCTTTGTTGTCTGCTGCTTCCGGCAAGGATACGGGTATTTCTCCTGAGATGCGCGACATGGTTGATTTTTTGCGCGTTCACCGCCAGATCTGGTGGTCTTTGCATGGCGCGTATACAAAGATTTTGAAGGGCAATCTTCTCGGCACTTGTCCTCTGACAACTTCACCGCCTACATTTTTTGACTTTGTTCCTTTTTTCAGTAAAACTCATGAGTCTCATGATTTTCATAGGCTGTTCCACGAGAGCATTCATTTCGTTCTTGAAGAGAATGGCATTTGTTTTGGTGATGAGGAGATTGATGAGGGTCTCGTGACCTTTTTGCATGAGCAGGTGATGGGCAGACAAGTCTGCTTACTGCATTACAAAGGGGAGGAAGGCAAGAAATATTTGAGGTATTCGTCTGTTTTTGAGGATGCTTTAAGCCCGTATCCGAGAAGTGCTGTTATTCCTGTTTTGCAGAGATTGAATCGTTCTAAAGCTCAATGAGTTTGCCTTTTTTTCCTACGTTTATTACCAACGTATTTCCTATTTTTTCCTCTATTCCTTCTGCTTCGTGGACGTGTCCGCAGAGCACTATGTCCGGTTTGGTCGCATCTATGGCTTTTCGCAGGCCTACGCTTCCTTTTACGAACTGTGAGAAAGATTCCATTACTGTGCCTGCCGGGTGTATGTGCGTTACGAGAATTTTCTTTTGCACGCTTGCTATTGCTTTGTGAGTGTATTTTATCGTGTCATATATTTCTTTTTCAGTGAGCATGTTCATTCCGATGTTTGTTCCGCCGCATCCAAATATTGCCACATTTCCATGCTGCGTGGTTTTTCCATGAAGATTGACTGCTTTGTATTGTGCTGCAAGAAAGTCTGTTGCGAACCAGTCGTGGTTTCCAGGAACTAAGAAAACAGGTTTTCCTGTTTTTGCGAAATGGTACATTATTCCTTCTGTGTTGTCTTCTTCAACAATGTCTCCATTCAGGATTATCAAATCCGCTTTTTCATCTATTGCGCGCTGTGCTAGAAGTCTTGCGGTTGTCTTGTCGCCGTGGAAGTCTCCTGCTGCGAATATTCTTACCATGCTTTTATCGTCTATAGGAGGCTTTAAATACTTGTCGTTTTCCAGGATTTATCAGGTGAGTTATTATGAGTGAAGACAGAAAAGCAGCAGTAGACACAGTTATTGAAAGAATTCATTATCTTCTTCTTACTAATCCTGATAGGCTCGAGCTTAATTCCAGGGAGAAATCTCTTTTGCATCATCTTCATGAGAATTTTGGCGGTTCTTGGGGTCGCTTTGTGGCTAACGTCGAGAATCAGAAGGAGCTTAATCCAGATAAAAGTCGTGATTATGAGCTTTCTTTGCATCATATCAGCTGGCTGCGTGCATATGAAAAGCGGCATGAGGTTAGTTTGATAGAAACGTATCTTGCTGGTGCTACCAGAACCAGCTGAACTTTCTTTTGTTTTTTCTTACGAGCTTGTTTAACTCAATTTCAAGCTGTTGAGCATTTGGAAATTTTTCTTCATCTTTTTTGAATTGTGTGCTGTGGTGCAGATGTCTTCCTGGTTTTGCTTTGTACTGGTGTTTTTTGTGCAGCATCTCATGATACATCACGTAATCCATTAATGCATCATTCTCAAGCAGGATGCTGCTTATCGTGACTGTATCAGTCGCGTATTCATAAGTTCCAAGTCTGTTGACGCCGTTTCCAAGTTTTAAGTTTGGCGGGTTCATCATTCCGTTAAAGAGGGTTTCATTTACTCGTTTGAAACTCTCCTCTAATATTGGATGAGTGTGCGTCTTTGGCGCGACGTTTGATAGGCTCTTGATGAAATGATGGTATAATTCAATGTTGATTGTCTGCTTTTTTGTTTTGAACAACCGCACGAGCAGTTCCTGCAGTAATCCTTTCTGTATGTCCGGGCTGACTCCTTTCCATTGTTTGCTGGCGTTTACAGTGACAGTTGCCGCCGTCATTCTGATATTGGCGTTGTAACCTTTGAATCGTCCGCTGTATTTGAGAAAGAGCTGTCTGGAATTGGTGTTGTCCGGGTACAATTCCTGGTATGCTTGTTCTAGGATGTTCATTCGATTGGGTATCGTAATATTGCTCCAATTTTTCCGATATCTCTCAGCTGTGCGCCTTCCCGTGTCTCAATCGATATTATCTTTATGGTTGTCGAGAATGCTTTCGCGGTGCTTTCGAATTGTTCTATTTTTTGTTCGTCGAGTGCTTCTGAAAGCAGTAATATGTCGACTGCGCCCATTTCGAGTGCTTTGAGCGTGTTTACTTCTCCGTATCTTACCAGTTCAGGTTTTATGGCAAGCATTTCCAAAAACCTGCTCACGAGTTTTTTTTCTTCGGCAACGTCTTCGTGCGCAAGCACATCTTGGGATTTTTCCAGCAATTCTTCGAGTCCGAAAGCGCCGGTGTAGCTCAGGTCTTTTATCGCGATGATTTTCTTTTTTACTTCATTGGTTATTTGTCCGCTCTCGACAAAGTCATATTTTGTCGGTCCTGGTCCACCTACAAGGATTCCTTTTAATCCTTCCATGCCCAAGAACTGTTTTTTGACGATGTCTGCTACTTTTTTGAAGTGGTCATTTACGGCAATCTCTCTGTTTCGCGCGAATCGTACGCTTGATTGCCCGCCTGCTTTCATCTTTCCTGGGACGTGTGAGTGTGTTTCGACGAGTGGTATGATTGTTTTTCCTTTTAGGACTGCTATTGCTGCGTCGCGGGAATCAATTACTATCATTCCGTATGATTCTTTTGCTTCGAGCATTTCTCTGAGAATATCTAGTTGGAAGTTTTTGTCGCAACGGTAGATTCGCGTTTGGATTGGAATAGGCGGCTCTATTGTCCAGACTTTGACGTCTGATACTCCCTCTCTTGCCGCAACATTGCCAGAGAATACCGCAAGTCCATTTTTTGGTGTTCCTTTGAACAATTTTAAGTGCACTATCATTCTTTCAAGCGCATCAATGACGTTTTTTCGTGTCTGGGCGCTTTTGATGTTGGTTGCCGTGCCTTGTTCTTGCTGCAAGTGCTGAATTATCTTGTTCAAGTCATACCCTGATGGCACGTAGACCGTGACGAATTCAGTGTGGCGCGCGCTATATGAATCCAATTCTTTTATGATTTTTTTCAGGTGAAATCGTTCATTTTCGCTGACTGACATAGTGTTTTGCATCGATTATGACGATATATAAAGGTTTGCGCAGGTCGACGCCAGCTAGAAACCTTTTTAAATGCCTCACTGTTCCGCACTCTCAATGGCAGAAGCACAGAAGGGTTTGGGTCCTGTAAAGCGTTTTGGAACTCGTTATGGGCGTACATTAAAGCACAAACTGGCCAAGATCGAGATTGAGCAGAAGAAGGATCATAAGTGCCCGTATTGTGGCAAGCTTAAAGTGAGCCGTGTTTCGTATGGCATCTGGAATTGTTCTAAGTGCAATGCCAAATTTACGGCTCGCGCGTATACTGTTGGTGCCAGGCTGAGTTTGGCTGAACAAGCAGCTCAGTTGATGGCTGAAGCTCCTGAGTTGAAGATGAGGGAAGTGGTTGAGGACGAGGAGCAATAAAAATGGTAAAATACACTTGTTTTTTGTGCGGGAAGAAAATTTCTGAGGACATGATGGGCAAGCGCGTGCGCTGTCCGTATTGTGGAAGCAAAGTTTTGTATAAATCTCGTTCAGTTTCAACTAAGGTTAAAGCTGTATGACTTTGTCGAAGGAATCTCAGGAAACTATTCAACGCTTGCAGATGATGGAGCAGAACATGCAGTCGTTGAACATGCAGAAGCAGCAGTTTCAGGCGCAGTTGTTCGAGATTGAGGGTGCTTTGAAGGAGTTGGAAACTTCTCCTGTTGCGTACAAGATTGTTGGCGGAATCATGATCGGAATTGACAAGTCTGCATTGATGAAGGAAATGCAGGGCAGAAAGGAATTGTTTGAGCTGCGCGTGCAGACTATGGAAAAACAGGAAAAGCAATTGAAGGAAAAGGCGAAAAAACTTCAGGAAGAAGTTATGGCTAGTGTGAAGGAGTGATGAAGAATGGATACTATTCAGCAGGTTATCTCGGCATTGAAAGAGCTTGAGCAGGATACCTCAACTCCTAAGAATGTGAAATTGAAGATTTCGTCTACATTAAAATTGTTGAGTGATAATTCTGAGACTTCTATTAAAGTCAGCAAGGCTTTGCATGAGCTGGAAGATATCGCAGAGGATTCGAATGTTCAATCGTATACGAGAATGCAGATTTTCAATATAGTCAGCCTGCTCGAAGTCGTGTGATTGTTTGTCGTGATGTATAAAGGTGTGGCACGCAGTGCTCGTCTTTGTCTCTGAGTGTGCTTTTGACGATTCCGACATGCTCGAGTGTTCCGGTAATGTTTCCAATCTGTATTTTTTTGCCTAAGAAGTGCTTCAGTCTTTTTCTGATGAATAGTCCTGCGATGGCGTTAGGTATGAAGTCTCTGATCGCTAAAAGCAGTGAGAAGAGCACGGCAGCTACCGTTATTGTTATGATGATGCCGAGCACGATGCCAGTTAGTCCAAATTGTTGCAGGATTACAAGAATGGTCGCGGCGTAAATTACGTATTCGATGATTGTGCTTAATGCGTCGCTGAGAGGTTTGAATCCTGCCGCGACTAATATCTTGTTTAATTCTGCTTCTGCCATGACTCTTTTTGCTATTTTGCCTCCTAGTTTGGCTATTATGAAGCCGATGAAAAGCGTCAGCATAGCTATTGAGATCTTTGTGAACAATAGGTGAAGCAGGTCTATTAGTGCCATGTCTGTTAAATCGGTGGGCGTGGTTATAAAGTTTTTTATATGAGCAGAGTGGCAATTGGGTTATGAGCGATTTGCATTCAAAGATTCAGGAGATGGAAGATGCCATGTCCAAGGCGAAGTACAACAAGTCTTCTGAGCATTGGTTTGGCTTGATGAAAAGTCAGATTGCCAAGCTTCGTGAAAAGATAGAAAAAAAGGCTGCTGGCAAGGGTGGTGGTGAGGGCTGGTTTGTCAAGAAGACCGGCAATGCTACTGTTATTCTTGTTGGTTTTCCCAGTGTTGGTAAGTCTACTTTGCTTAATGCGTTGTGTGGCACGAAATCAAAGGTTGCTGCTTATGATTTCACTACTCTTGACTGTATTCCCGGTACTTTGAACTATAACAATGCCAAAATCCAGATTTTGGACGTTCCAGGTATTATTTCTGGCGCAGCGTATGGCAAGGGTCGTGGTAAGGAAGTTCTTGCCATGGCGCGCAATGCTGACTTAGTTCTCTTTGTTATTGACGCTCTTCATCCTGAGCATTTTTCTTCTTTGCGGAAGGAAGTTTATGATGTTGGAATTCGAGTTAACCAGTTGAAGCCTGATGTGAAGATTGTGAAAAAGGTCAGAGGCGGTTTGAGCATTAATTCTACTGTTAAATTGAGTAAGGTGAGCGCTGAAACATTGAGTGCTATTCTGCACGAATTCAAGATGATGAGTGCGGACGTCGTCATCCGATCTGACATCGACATTGACCAATTCATCGATGCTATTGAGGGCAACCGCAAGTATGTTCCTGCTATTGTCTGTGTTAACAAGGCAGATTTGATTGATGAGAAAGCGCGCAAGCAAGTATACGAAGTATTGCCCAATCCTGTTTTTGTGAGTGCTGAGAAAATGGATGGTATTGATGAGTTGAAGGAGAATATTTTCAATTGTTTGAACTTCGTGCGAGTGTTTCTCAAAGAGGTCAACAAGAAGCCTGACTTGGACGAGCCGATGATTCTTACTCGCCCTTGCACAATTAAAGCTGTTTGCGAGCATATCCACAGAGACTTCGTCAGAAAGTTCAAGTACGCCCGCGTCTGGGGCAAGGGCGCCAAGTTCCCCGGCCAGATGTTCCGCCAGGTCGACAAGGTGCTGGAAGACGGCGATATTGTTGAAATCCACGTCAGATAAATGCTCTTTCTAAGCTTCAAATGAACATTTGAATAAATTGTACGTGAAGGTGAACGAATGAGGTAGATTTTATAAGCAGCTTTTGTTTAATTCATTGTATGAAAAAAATAATTCTTTCATTAGTTTTGTTGGGTCTGTTCTTTTTGTATTCATGTACGGAAGTTAAACAAGCGCCACCCTCCTATCCGACTGAGGAAGTCTGCGAGAGTACGGAAAACTGTCAATGTGATTTCGTAATGTGCGACGTCGTTCCGGAGGGGAAAACATTTGAAGAAGTGTGCGGCAAGGACTTCAAGAAAGGCTGGCAGTGTGTACGATAAGTGCACGGCTAAGACTGGCTAGAAATTCGCCCTTTTCAGAAAGTCACAAATCGTCTAGGTTCTTGTAGGATCCTAATAACACTTATATACTGCAGTATATAGATGTAGCGTATGGGTAAAGGAAAGAAAAGGCAAGAAGTGCAAGAACCGCTCAGAGTCTCTGGGCGAAGACGGTTCTTGATTGTCGCAGGCGCCGCCTTGGCAACGGCAGGTGTGGCATATGGGATCTGGCCACGTGACGAGACACCTTTGCGCAACGTGACCACACTTGGCTCGCTTCCAATTACGTATCGTTCCGGCAAAGGACGCTCTGTCATCTATATCACGCAGAAGCACCCGCACACGCAGACCGTTATGGCACAGCTGAACGCGCCGTTGGACAATCGGTTCTTCCAGAACAATATTGATGACGTCCTGACTGCTGCGTTCGAGGCATATGATCGTCACGGCATCAAGGCGATGCTGTTCGAGGGCATTTTCGCGCAGACTGTGCAGCAATACGAAAAACAAGGACATGTGCGCCTAGTCCGCCGTTCCTCAGGAGAAGACGCATACCTTTCAAAGGTCGAGTCGCTTATCAATAGCAGGAAATGGACAATCTATCCTGATTCGCAAGAAGCAATCGAACGCCTGGTTTCTGTCGAGCGTCCGATTATGGACGTGTTCAACCACCAGCTTGCCCAGTACAAGGCTGATGTCCAGCGCGAGAAAGAGTGGCTGCTCCGCAATCTAGGCAAGGTTGCAGAAGCGCAAGCGCGCGCCGATGCGGTACGGGCAGACTATCAGCACCCCATCGACAATGTGCGTCGCGAATACGAGTCTGCAGTCATCGATGCAACATATCATGCTCGCGATCGCAGCGTGCTCTCAACGGCAAAGAATGCCCTGCAGGTTGAACCAGGTATTCTTGTCGTATACGGGTATGCGCATGCATCGACGTTGCGGGAAACAGCCCACAAGCAAGGCATCCCGTTCATCGCCGCAGAAGACCCACAACTTCTTGAGGAGACCAAAGGCATGTCTATCGCGGACTTGGTTAAGCATCGCTACCTTCTTCCTAGGTTCAGACTTGCGCAATAATCGTACGACGCCCTCAATGTTCAAATGCACAAGAACCCCTAGTTTTTCGTAGGGTTTACAAGTGCTTTGACATACTCGCTCTTGCTCTTTCCTGCTTTCTTTGCTAGCTTTTCCATCGCTTTGTCAAATCCGCTTCCATACTGCGCTGCCTGTTTCTGCCGCCATGCGATTTCTTTTGGCAGTCCGAGTTCTTCTGCTATTTCTCGTAGAATTATTTTTTTATGCTCGAGATTTATTTTTCTCTCGCCTGGTATTCCCATTGCTGCTTTTATCAAATCGTCGTCAAGAAAAGGAACTCTGACAGAAATTCCCAGATTCTCACCAAGCGCTGCATCTCTGACTAGATCTCTTGCCCACATTTCTTTTAGTCCTTTCCAGCATTCATCGTTGATGTCATTTGCATGCGCATGCCTTTGATATCCTGCGAATATTTCTTCGCTTCCAAGCCCGCCAAAGAATATTTTTACGTCTGCTAGTTCTGCTGCCGCAACTATTACGCTTCCAACTCCTACATTTACTACATCTGGCTTTTCAAACATCGCAGCGGTCTTTTTCAGTATTGGCTCAACTTCCTCAATGGTATACTTTTTATGTTTCCAGTTCAATTTCAGTTTTTTAGCCGCCAATTCTGCTGCTTCCAAGTCTTTGCTGCCTTCAATCCCTACACTGTAGCAGATGAAATTGTCTGTGAACTTCTTCAAAAGTAATGCCAATAGGCCGCTGTCCACTCCTCCGCTTAAGAACAATCCAAATCTCTCTTTCGGCACTCTTTTCTCTACTGCTGTAACAAGAGCTTTCATAACTTCTTCTTTTGTGCTTGGAACAGTCTTTTTCCTAATTTCATCAATGTGTGTTTTCCACTTATCTTCTGCCGGCAGCTTTCCTGCCTCGAATTCTTCTATCATATATTGTCGGGAAGTACAAAATCTTTTAAATCTTGCCTCACCAAAGCAAATTTATGATGTTTCGCGCCTGGGGTCATCCGAATATCAAAGCAGCCCACAAGAACACAATAGAGTTCACCAGAGAGGACTATCTTTCTCCGGAAGGCGACTGCATTGTTGGCGTGCGTGCTGACTTTGACACTGCCAAACTAAAGCAGTTCGTGAAAAAGCATAAAAAAGTGAAAATCACTATCCAGACAGGAGCTTTGAAAGAAGTCATTCTCGCAAAGACTAATCCTGATTTTAATGATGACAAGGAGTTGGTCATCCGTTTGGGCGAGTACGCCTCTCCTAGAACTTTTGCTGTAAGGGCAGATAAGGCTGCCAAGCATTTAGATCGTGAACTCATTAAGGCATTGCAGACGGGTTCTCCTATGGAGGTGGATATTGAAGAAGCAGTTGAGTAGGTCTGATGTTGAAAAGATAAATGCTGAAATTCAAGAGCGATTCAGTACTGTTGACTTTTTCTCTAAGAAGGATCGTGTTTCATTGGCTGATGTTGACCATCAATTGTTCATTCTCAAAGATGATGTTCCTTTCTTCTTTTATCATGAAGGAAAGGTCATTCCAGCTCTGAAACTGTTGCTTCAAAAAACATTCTTGAAGCAGGTTGTTGTTGACATGGGCGCAGTCAAGTTCGTCACCTCGGGCGCGGACATAATGCGCCCTGGCATTGTAGAATTAGACAAAGCGATCAAGAAAGACGAATTAGTGGTTGTTGTTGACCAGACTCACAAAAAGCCTTTATGTGTTGCAAAGGCTTTGTTCTCAGGTGAAGAAATCTCTATGCTGAAGCAGGGGAAAGTGCTAAAGAATCTCCATTGGGTTGGTGACGAGGTCTGGCAGTTATTTCCTTGAGTGCTCCGGCAATTTCTGTCATGTCTGGTCTCTCGGCTTGTCTGAGTCTGAGTCCGGCGATGGTGAGTTTTCCGAGTGATCCGTATTCTTCCATTCTTTTTGGTACGTATTTTGGTTGTTCATACCATATATTTTGTTTCAGTCTTTTGAATGCGTTATTTCCAGTTAGTGTCCAGTATGTCATGACTGCAAAAGAGAATGTATCTGTGCGTTTAGTGAAGACATGGTCGCGGAAATATTCAGGTGCAACACAGCTGAAAGTGCATGAAACGATTTTGTCAGCTATTTCGTGCGGTTTGGTAAGTTCGCGCGCGGAGCCAAAGTCAATTAGGATGCCTCTTCCATCGTTTACAACCGAGTTTTCTGCTTTCATATCAAGGTGGACTATGTTTTTGCTGTGGCAGTATACCAGTGCTTGTGCGATGTCTTCTAGAACTTTAAGGCGTTCTACTCTTGTCGGATTGTAGTTCTTTATGAAATCTACAAAATCATTTTTGCCAACAAGCGGAGTGACGATGTAGTGTTCTCCTTTGTGTTCTATTATTGGTCCTTCAACTGGACAAATGTTTGGGTGTTTGAGCCTTGATTGCAGTGAGTGTTCATATTCCAGGCAGAGCTCTCCTACTGCTTTGGGATTTCGGTCTTCTTCCAACTCATAAGGTTCTGCTCCTTTGATCACAACTTCTTTGCCAGTGTTTTGATGTTTTCCAAAGTAAACTGGTTTCTTTGGTGCTAGTTCGTTGTGTACGAGGTAGGGTCCGATTGTTTTTCCTATCTGTGTGTCGTATTGTTTGCTCATAGTCTTCACTCACGTTTTACTTATATTTTATATAAATTATAAAAGGAAATCAAAAGAGAACTCCACTTCTTTATATAGCTTGTGATTCTCGTCTAATGCATTTCTAGAAGTCTTCTTGCCTTTGGCACGAAATTCATGATAAGGCCTTCTTTGTACTTGCCTGAGCCGACATAGTCCGCGCCCTTCCTAAGTATGACAAATCCTTCATAAGTAGCTTCCACTTTCAAGTCGTTTCCTTTGAACCATTCTTTGAGCTGTTCCTCGCTCAATTCACAGAAGTTCTTGGTCGCGCTTGGCCCGATCATCTGTGAGCCTTCTATGCTTAGCCTTAATTGCCCATTCTTTACTTCAGCGATGTAAAGTCCGATGCTGTTCATGCGTAAGTTCCTCATATCCACTAGTTCAACATCTCTTGTTATTGCGAAGATTCTTTCTTTGCCTCGTATGAATTCCAGCTTTTCAAAGAGCTCAGGAACTTTTCCATACTGCTTCTCAATTAGTTTGAAGAATTCTTTCAGTTCTCTGCTTCCCATGAATGCGTAATTCTCTTTCATGTGACAAATGCCTCCATTTGGCATATTTGAAAATCGAAGATTTTCATTATCATATTCCCCACATCGGATTTTTATTCCTCATTATTTCCGCTATTTCTTTCAGTAAATTCTTCTCTTCTTCGCTTAAGTGCTCTTTGTGTTCTTTGTATTTTCTGAAATGCTCTTCTGGTATCGCGCTGTACAAAATATCTCCTTCATTCACTTGTCTGCCGATTGTCACGTCTGTTAGGCTGACTGCTGCCTGTTTTCCTTTCTCTAGTCTGTCAACATTTTCTTTTTCAACTTGGATGCCTTTGACTGAAGTTATTTGAACGCCGCTTTTGTTCATTAATGGAGTGTTCGATTTCAGTATGCCTCCGATTACTTCTGTTCCGAGGATGGCTGGGTTGCTTTGTCTGAACACGTATCCTTTGAGAAGTTCTATTTTGCATGGCCTGACGAGTACATCTAATTTTGACAGTTCAATTTTTTTCTGCTGTTGTATTTTCCAGGCTTCGTAATCTTCAATTAATCGATAAATGACGTCATTAACAATGACTTGCGCGCTAGTTATGAATTCTGGTTTTGGGATGTTGAATGCGAGTATCACGCCATGTAATGGATCGGTGTTTAGCAGTGCTTCTGCATCGGTAATGTCTTTTTTTGTTATAGGTCCGATGCCTGTTTTTCGTATTGGAATTCCTTTCTCGCGCAGCAGCATCATTAATGCCTCAAGGCTTCCAAGCGCGTCGGCCTTGATGATGATTCCGTCTTGGTCTGTTTCAATCAAGACCTCGTGCATTTCCTTATGCAACTCTTCCTTTGCTTTCGCAATATCTCCGACTGCGCTCATTATTGGTGCGCCCGCAACTGCTGTCTCCGCTCCTGGTGCTACAATTCTCACTCCTGTTGCCGCTGTTACTTCTTTGACTAGTTTGAATTTTGCTTTTTTCTCGCGCATTTCTACATTGGGCTCTGGTTCAAACAAAGCCTTGATTTTTGCCTGTATTGGTTCATCTAAAGTTCCAACAAGAATCTGGTCATTAACTTTCAAATTTCCGTCATATATAATGACGTCAAGCACCGTACCTAGTCCCTTTTGTTCTTTGACTTCCATTATTGTTCCTTTGGCAGGTCCTGTTTCTTCAATTTTCAAACTTTGCTCAAGATATTTCTGTGCAAGTCCTGTTAATAACATTAAAAGTTCAGGGATTCCTTCGCCAGTCTTCGCACTTACTGGCACAAGTGCTGCTGTTTTTGTGTAATCGCTTACTCTGTCAAATCTGTCCGCTTGTATGCCGAGCTCAAATACTTGTGCAACAACTTCGTACAATTTTGTCTCAAATTTGCGTTGCGTCTCAGCGCTTTGTAAAGAAAGATTTTGCAGCAAACTTCCTGGCTTTTGCTTCCATCCTTCTATAATGTCTATTTTGTTAGCCGCAATTATGAATGGCGTCTTTGAATGTTTCAGAATCTCTATGCTTTCTTTTGTCTGTGGCATTAATCCTTCATTTATGTCTACGACCAGAATGGCGATGTCTGCCAGGTTTCCTCCTCTTTTTCTCAAATTTACAAATGCAGCATGCCCTGGAGTATCTATAAATAGCAGTCCTGGGATTGTTAACTTCAATTTCAACTGCTCTAATAAACTGCCGCAAATCTGCTGAACAGTCTTGAGCGGCAGGATGCTTGCTCCGATTGCCTGCGTGATTCCTCCTGCTTCGCGTGCGGCGATGGCCGTTCCTCTGATTTTATCCAAAAGTGAGGTCTTTCCGTGGTCGACGTGGCCCATTATGACTACTATTGGTTGTCGGATCATACAGTGGGCTCTTGTATGCCGTATTAAAAAACTTTTGAAGAGAATCAACCACTTGCCACATTTTGAAGAGAATCAACCACTTTCTATATGTAACAACCATTTGTTACTTGCCAATACTAAAAGATGCGAAACCTTTAAATATAGGTTATACTTCGTGAGTGGTAACAACTCTAAAATTTATGGAAAATATCGTCGGGGGGAAGTAAGAATGAAAGCATTAACGACAATTGTTTTTAGCGTGTTGCTTGTGTTGTTATCTGTTATGGTTGCTGCACAGGACACCTATGTTCCGGTTGCCATTGAGCGGGCGGAAATTGATGACACTGAGATCGAGCCTTTCGGCTTGAACCAATTGGATATCGAGCGCGCCCAGGAATTTGAGCTTGAGCTTGAATTGCACCCATGGGAAAACGCGAAGGATGTTGAAATCCGCGCATTCATTTCTGGATACGAATACAATGACGTGAATGACATTGAAGATCACATTGGTCCCTTCGACTTTGATGCTAACGTCACTTATGTCAAGAAAATGCACTTGACTCTCCCAGACGATGTTGATGTTGATGACTACCAGTTGCGTGTTATTATCTCAGACAGAAATGGCTGGGAGCTCGTGTACAACTATGAATTGCAGGTTGACACGAAGAGGCACGCAATGACGATTGAAGACGTGACCTTGAGCCCAGGCAGTGCTGTAAAGGCAGGCCAGGCACTTTTGGCAACTGTTCGTTTGGAGAACAAGGGTCAGAAGGATGAAGATGATGTTAAGGTTACTGCAACTATCCCTGCTTTGGGCGTTTCAGCCTCTGAATACATAGAGGAAATTGAGAACGACGAAGAGGAAGAGACCGAAGAGCTCTTCTTGAGACTGCCTAAGTGCGCAGAGCCGGGCGTGTATGACATGGTTGTTGAAGCATTCTACAACGACGGACACAGCAAAGTTGGCAGCTCAGCCAAGGTTACTGTCCTTGAGAACGAGGCTTGCAAGCCTGAACCTGCTCCAGTTGTTATTGTTCAGCAGGCTTCTCAGAACGTGACAACCACTGAGGTTTCAACATCAGGCGACTCATCTGGCAAAGTGCGCTCAGCATTGGAGATAATTCTCTTGGTGTTGGTTGCACTGCTCGTGATTGTTGGCTTGATAATCGGCTTCTCCCGCATGCGCGGCGAGGAGTAATTTTTTTCTTTTAATTCATTTTTATGGCGCTCGAATCTCAAAAAATCAGTTCCGCAGGTCTTTGCATACCTAGTGGTATTTCATGGCCAGGGGCATATGGCAATTCGATGCGTGTCTGGTCTCAAAATCCAGATCCAGGAAAGCTGAACACTGGAAATTGTTTGGGAACGTTCTATGTTGCACGCACATCGGTTGTAACTCGTACAGACGGACAGATTTCTCCTATTGAAAAGAAAGTCCTAATTATTAATGAATATCTGAGAACATCAATTAATTCAGAAATGCATGACGGACACATATTGTCCCTTGGTGGCAAAGTAGTATTGGCTGAGTGTCTCGATGACTTGTTTGAGATGGTTCAGAGTGCAACAGATATGGTGGTTGAAGTTAGAAGTTTCAGCGAGCAGCGTAATGGCGAAGTTCGTGCTTATAAGGCAAGAGCCGAGCTTCATCTTTCCGGTACAGCTTATTTTTCTCAAGGGAGTAGAAAGCCTTAATCACGATATATTTTTATTCTTTTAATCTCTTTTTTCTTCATGCAAAGCAACTTGTTGTCAATCGGCATTATTCTCATCTTCCTTGGTTTTCTCCTTGTCGTCATTGGCGCTTTATCAGGCTCTAAGACTGGCGAGAGCAAGATCGCAATCGTAGGCCTTCTTGGCCCTATTCCCTTCGGATTTGGCAATGATAAGCGTTTATTCGTGATTACGCTGGCTATTGCCGTTGCTTTGATGATAGTCTGGTTTATTCTTGCAAAACGTTTTTAAACAGCTTAATCGCTGCTTCTCGTCATGGGAGATAAGGAAATCATTGAAGAAGTGCGTATGAATGCTAGTTTGCATCCCGATGACTTTTTTCCTGTTGAAACACTGAAATCAAAGGGCTTTTCCCGTCATCAGTGCTCCAAATGCCAGCGTTATTTTTGGGTTACTCATAAATCAGACATTTGCGGCGATCCTGCCTGTAGTGGCGGTTTCCGCTTTATTGGCCATCCTACAAAGAAGCCGTTGGACTACATCCAAACCTGGCAGGAATTTGCTCGTGTATTCAAAAAGCTTGGCTATACGCCTATTTCACGATATCCAGTAATCGCTCGCTGGAATCCAACAACCGACTTCACCATTGCATCTATTGCCGCATTCCAGCCGTTTGTTGTCTCTGGTGAAATCTCTCCTCCTGCTAACCCATTAGTTATCCCTCAGATGTGCGTCCGCTTTCCGGATATTGATAATGTCGGCATAACTGGTCATTGTGTCGCGTTTGTCATGATGGGCCAGCACGGCTTTTTCCCGCCAAAAGACTACAATACTAACAAATACATCAGTGACTTCTTGACCTGGTTGCATGAGGGAATTGGTTTGGAAATGTCTGAATTGACAATTCATGAGGATGTCTGGTCTGGTGGCGGAAATCTTGGTCCTTGTATGGAATTTTTCTCAAAAGGTCTTGAGCTTGCAAACCAAGTGTACATGCAGTATGAAATTACTCCTTCAGGCTTGAAAGAGCTGAACATTAAGGTGCTTGACATGGGTCAGGGTATGGAACGTGTGCCTTGGTTTACGCAGGGCAAGGCTTCGATTTACGAGTGTATTTTCCCTCCTGTTGTGAAGAAATTGCGCGAGATTACTGGAGTGGAATACGATGATGCTTTTATGCGTAAGTTCACGCCTTTGGCTCCTTATCTGAACATTGGCGAAGTCAAGGACATCAATGCTGCTTGGAAGTTTGTTGCCGACCAGTTGAAGATGGACGTGAAGGCATTGAGAGAAAAAATCGAGCCTTTGGCAGCATTATACGCAGTTGCCGAGCACAGCCGCGCACTGTTGTTCGCTATTAATGATGGTGGTCTTCCTTCAAATGTTGGCGGCATGTATAATTTGCGTGTGATTCTACGCAGAGCCCTCGGCTTTATTGATAAGTATAAGTGGAATGTTACTTTGCCTGAAGTTTGCCGCTGGCATGCTGATTACTTGCAGCCTTTATTCCCTGAAGTTTCTGAAAATCTTGATGAAGTCTCTGAGATTTTGGAAGTCGAGCGCAGGAAGTACGAGGCAACAAAGCAAAAAACGCAAAGTATGCTGCCTCGTTTGCTGGAAAAGAAGCTCACAACCGAAGACCTCATCACAATTTACGACAGCCAGGGTATTAGTCCTGAGATGATTCGTGATGAAGCAGCCAAGATTGGTAAAGTCATCGAGGTTCCTGGTAATTTTTACGCTCTTGTTGCTGCTCGTCATGAGAAGAAGGAGCAGGAAACTGCAACATTGCGTGAAGAAAAGCTTGACATCGCTCCTAATATTCCTCCTACTAAAGCTCTTTATTTTGATGATTATGAGAAGTCTTCTTTTGATGCTAAAGTTCTTGAAATCAACAACAACTGTGTCATCCTGGACCAAACAGTTTTCTATCCGGTCTCAGGAGGCCAGCTTGCCGACCAGGGCATGTTGGAAGGTTCAAAGGTCATTGACGTGTTCAAGCAGGGTCCGTACGTGATTCATGTTCTCGAGTCTCCTCCTAAATTCCACGCAGGCGACAAGGTGCATGGTGAAATCGATTTCTCTCGTCGTGTCCAGTTAGCTCAACATCACACTGCTACTCACATTGTTAATGCTGCTGCGCGTAAAGTTCTTGGAGCTCATGTCAATCAAGCCTCAGCTAAAAAAGACGTTGATAAGGCGCATATTGACATTACGCATTATGAATCATTGACAGACGAAGAAATCGCAAAGATAGAAGAAGAATGTAATAGGATTGTCAAGTCCGGCATCAAGACAAAGTTGTCTTTCATGTCTCGTGAGGAGGCTGAAAAGACTTTTGGCATGGCTATCTATCAGGGTGGTGTTGCTCCTGGCAAACAATTGCGTATCGTGCAGATTCCCGGTATTGATGTTGAAGCTTGTGGTGGCACTCATTTGAAGAACACGCTTGAAGCAGGGAAAATAAAAATTCTGAAATCATCTAAGATTAAAGACGGCATTGTCCGTTTGACGTTCGCTGCAGGAAAGGCTGCTGAAAACCTGATTGCCCAGGAAAAGCAAGTTCTTGACAAAGCCGCCGCATTGCTCAAGTGTGATGTTGCTCATTTGCCTGGTCGTGCTGCTGAATTATTGGACGTCTGGAAGAAGGCCAGAAAGGCAGCGCAGAAAAAGCAGCCCCTGCCTGACTTTACATTAAAGTCAACCAAGGGCTTCACTGGTGATATTCTCGGCCAGATTGCTGATGCTTTGGAGACTCAGCCTGAGGTTGTTGTTAAAACAATAGAAAGATTCTTGTCTGATTTGGAGAAGTTTAAGATTCAACACTGAAAACCGGCTCCGTTATCTTCTCGTTTTTGCACTCTGGACATTTGCTCGGTCTTTTGTGCCGTTCTCTTTTTTTGAATAAGAACCCGCAGCTTTTGCAGCTGCTTGGTTCCATGATTAGTCTGCTTGGTCTAACACTCTGTGCTATGTGTTCTAAATCTATTAGAATGTCTCTGGCGTCTGCGTGGAACAATTCTGCGAGCTCTCGTACAGTCATTGACTGCTTAGAAAGCAAGTCTATTATGTCTTTCCTGCGCGTCATTTGAATAATTTATCAAGTATATCCAGCGTATACAGCACTATCGCTTCAGCTTGCGTCTTGCTCGGGCTAAAACTTTCCTTTTTTGTATGGACGCTGAACACTCTGACTTGATTTACCAGGTGTATCTGATTCGGCAATCCTGGGTCTAACTTCACTCCGTGTTCAGAAAGTTTCGCAATAAGTGTGCCAAGTCCAGTCCCTGGCGCTTTCTCAAGGAGATCATTTCCGGTAGCATCAAAATATTTTCTGTGAAGTGCTGTTTCCATTACTCTTCCGCACAATATGACTGCGCTTCTGTAGCATCCTGCGTTCATGCAAGATTGTATTTCCTGCAGGTCTGCAGTTACATCATCTCTTATCTCGCTCGGCAGTTTTGGTATTTTGTGGCTTTTCTGTTCTGGTTCGTCTGCTGCTATTTCTGCTATTTTTTCCAAGTAGTTTGGTATTTCTTCCAGTTTTGCAACAGCCAGTTTTTGCGCGATAGAGTGTGCTTCGGGAACATGCTTAGTCTCTTCAAGCAGTCTTTGTATTGCTCCTTTGAGCATTAGTTTGGCTCCTTCCTGCTTTTGTTTTTTGTAATCTGTAATATTGCCTTTAACAGGAGCTTCTTGAATTGTTTTGATTGCTTGTTGTATATCGACGAGAATGTGATGTACGTCCATGTGTACGTCAAGCAGATAAAGATTTATATAGTTATTGCTTCTCTGTTGGATGCATGAAAAAGTTATTCCTGTTGTTGTTATTGATTTTGGTGGCGTGTGCGCCTGCAGTTCCTCCGAAAGAGCCTGTTCCTGCTCCAAAGCCAGCAGAACCGCAAGTTATCACAGAGGAAAAAGTTGTTTCTCCACCGCAGGAATTTCCTCCAAAGACTGTTCCTTCAGATGAAGAAGTCACTGGCACGCCATTGGAGCCGACTGGCTGGGAGCATGATCCATACTCTCAACTTGGCTGTGAACTATTACTGGCTCCTGAAGATTTTGCAAAGTCCTGTGCGAAGAGCGCGGATGCATTTGTCGTGACATATAGGATTGGCACGCGAAACTGTTTTGTTAATGTTAAGGACAGGGCGAATGAGCGTTTGACTGCTGGGATTACATTGACTGGTTATGCTGATGCTGAGACTGCTGAAAAAGAGTTTGACCGCAGATTAGTTGTCCTTAAAGTCGGTGCTGACAAGAGTGTTGGTGAGCGCGCGTACGAATTCCCTAAGTTTGAGCGTGAGACTATTCACTTCTTGCGCGATGAGTTCATTCTAGAAGTCGGTTCTGACATACACTTGTGCAACGAGGAAGGCTTGTACCGCGTTGCCAGGATTGTTGACGATCGTCTTAAATAAAGCTTCCAATAGTTTTCTGTTTTTCTTTGAGTAGCTTGCTTTTCTGTAAAATCTGGCTTATATCAACTCCAAACTTTTTATTCGCAAGTAATTGCGCGTAATGCAGCATTAATTCCTTGCTGGCAAAAGTTATTGGTTTGTTCGCAAGAGCTTTTCTTGTTGCCTCACGGGTAACCCAGACGCCCAAAGGAAGCACATATTCGTCTGTGATAAATCGTAATGCTAGAACAGTATTCTGCCTTTTATTGTTCATCAAATGTTCCGCAACAGCCATTCGCACCGTATAATATCCTCCTGCGCAATTCTCCGCATAATTTTTTCTTCCTGCAAACTCTTCATGGTCTGTGCTGTACTCTAGCATGCCTGGCTTTCCGACGTACATTTCGAATAATTCATAGCTCCATTGTTCTGGGAAGAATAATAGCAGATAGTAGTTTCCTAAATAGCTGCCAAAATATGCTCCATATTCTCCAACTGGTTGCTCTCTGACTTTTTCCAGGAAATTATTGGCTAGAATGTCATCTGTTGCAGTAATTGACCATCTTGTCGGCACTAATTTTCTTTGTTTTCCAAACACTCCCACGCTTAACATTCTGCTTAGCGCATTTTCGTCAATTTCGTGTTTGTATAGGTTGGTAAGTGCTTCCACAGCAAGTGAATCAGTATCATCGTAGAACTTCTGTACTTTTGTAGGAATTCTAGGATTGCTGGCCAACTGTAATTCTTTCAATTTTGCTTGTGGTCCCATTGGTGTTACCCATCTGTCTGTTTGTATGTTTAAGCTGGGCTTTTTCTCAAGCGTGACGTCGATATCGACTGGCTGTGCTGCCATTGCTACATCCTGCGCGATTTCCACTAGTTTGTCTGGTTGTTTTATGTTGCTAACAAATCTGCTGTTGACCATGCTTGTTCTGTAAGCAACCACGTCAGAAATTCCAAGATTATTGTGCGCCCAATGGCGAGGCGCGTCATATTGCCATGCGTTATCATCGTGCTGTTGCGGCGCCAGAATGCCGACATTGACATATGGATATCCGAATCGTCCGACAAAAGGTGCTGGCGCGCTTCCAGTAAATTCTTGTTGGCTTGTTAGTGGTCGTGCGCGTGCTAGCGCATAGTTGAGAATTCTTTCTTTTTCTTTGTATGTAACCCCTTTAATGAACATTAATGTAAGGAATATCTGTAACTTTAAAAGAATTTAGTGTGTGATTTGTATCAATTCTTCTCCGCAGAAATGTGGCTCCTCTTCTGCGGTTCTTTTGAACTGAGTGCAGGTTTTCTTGTGTTCCCAGTAAAACCAGCATTTGTTTCCGAATGTTTTGTACATGTGGCAGTTGTCGCAGACGCTCATGACATTATTTTCATTTAAGTCATTTATATACTTTTCTAGATAGTTTTTTAAGCCCATGTCAACCGCTTTTTTGCATGCTTACTCCGAAGGAAGTTGAAACAGTTAAGGAAGAATTGATGAACTGCCAGCGTCCCTTGTTCATTTTTCATGATGATCCTGATGGTCTTGCAAGCTTTCTCTTATGTTACCGTTTCAAGCAGGAAGGCAGAGGCATTCCAGTTAAGGCTTACCCGCGTATTACTGTCGAGCCGTACGCAAGAAAAGTGGAAGAATTCGGCGCTGACAAGGTGTTTGTTCTTGATGTTGCCATGATGGACCAGGAGTTTATTGACGCTGTTAAAGTTCCTGTCATTTGGGTTGACCATCACGCAGTCTTAGAAAGAGACCGTGTGAAATACTTTAATCCTCAAAAGCGTGGCGTGAACATTCCTACTCCTGCTTTAATCTGGCAGGTTACTGGCGAGGAGCGTCCGCAAGATCTCTGGATTGCGACAACAGGCTCTATTGGTGATTGGTATTTTCCTGATTTTGCTCCGGAATTCCAGCAGGCGTATGGAGAATTGTTGCCAACAACGTGCTCAACTGTTGAAGAAGCTTTGTTTAACACCAGAATTGGCACTTTGGTGAAAGTTTTCTCTTTCAATCTGAAAGGTCCGATGTCTGAAGTCACTCAGTCTATCAAAGTTTTAACCCGTATCGACGACCCGTACGAAATTTTGGAGCAGAGAACTCCAAAGGGCAGATTGTTGTGGAAAAAATATTTGGAAGTGAACAAAATCTACGAGGAAATGCTCACAAACGCGTTAAAACACGATTCCGAGGACCCTCTTTTTGTTTACACTTATCAGGACGATCAGCTTAGCTTGACAAAAGATCTCTCTAATGAGCTTCTTTACAAGTTGAAGAAAGTGATTATTGTCGGAAGGGAGAAATCTGGTGAGGTTCGCTGTTCTTTGCGCGCTCCTGGTAAAATAGAGCTCTCAAAAGCTTTGGAGCGCGCCTTGATAGGCATTGAGGGCTATGGCGGCGGTCACGCGCAGGCTTGCGGTGCAGGCATCAAGAAGGAAGATTTCAAGCGTTTTCTTGAGAATTTGAAGAAAGAGTTGAAACTGTAGGCGATATCTTTTTATAGCGAATATATCGGTTTTAGGGTATTCGCGCCGATAATTCAATGGTAGAATGTCAGCCTTCCATTAAGGTTAACTTAGACGTCAGCTGATCATCTGGGTTCGAATCCCAGTCGGCGCATTTTTCTTTCTCAGCAAACCTTTAAAAACACGTAATATAGCTTTCTCGTCATGAAAGAAACTATCCTGGCAATTGCGGCCCATAATGACGATCACATAATTGGCGCAGGTGGTGCTTTGACAAAATACGCTAAAGAAGGCAAGCGTGTCAGAACTATAATCTGCTCCTTTGGAGAAAAGTCTCATCCTCATTTGAGAAAGGAAGTTATTGTGGAAAGAAGGGTGAAAGAATCAATAAAAGCAGACAAGATCATGGGAGGAGAAGGCATTGCGTATTTGGGCGTCCGGGAGGGTCATTTTGAGGAGGATTTCAAGTCTCGTAATATTGCGGAAAAGCTTGCGTGGATTATTCAGAAGGAGAATCCCGCAAAGATTTTCACGCATGGTCTTGATGATTTTCATCCTGACCATCGGGCAGTATATCGTTTAGTGTTGGGTTTGATTGAGCAGAAGAAAATCACGTGCCCTGTTTACTCTTTTGAAGTCTGGTCTTTGCTGAAGCTGAGGAATAGGAATCTTCCGCGTTTGGTTGTTGATATCAGTGATACTTTCAATACTAAAATAAAGGCATTTCTGATTCATGAGAGCCAGTTGCAGATGTGGATGATTGGTATGTGGATGTTGCTCTGGAAGTTGATTGTAAAGGATTGGCTTTCTGGCGTTATTCATGGTTATAAGTTCGCTGAGGTGTTTTACAGGCTAAAATGAAATTAGTAATTACTACTGACTGCTTCCTTCCAAGGTGGGACGGCATTGCGCGTTTTCTGTCATTGATACTGCCAGAGCTGGCAAAAAATATGCAGGTAGTTGTGTTTGCGCCGAAGTTTCCCGGCAAAGTGCCGATGCCTAAAGGTGTTAAGGTCATTCGTTTTCCGCTGGTTAACTGGCAGTTTGGTGATATTTTCTTTTGTTCTCCTGATAAGGATATTATGAAGAAGATCATCAAGGATGCTGACGTGGTTTTCAATCAGACAATTGGTCCGGTTGGCCAGGCTGGCATCAAGCTTGCCGCAAAATTTGACAAGCCGATTGTGAGCTATATCCATAGTGTTGATTGGGAGCTTGCCAAGCGGGCTGTTAAGAGTTATAAGTGGCTTGTTGAATGGTATGTGCGTTCATTGGCAAGGCGTTTGTACAACAAATGCTCTTTGTTATTAGTTCCTTCTGGTGAGGTTGGTGATTTGCTGTCTGGCAATAAGATTAAGACTAAGAAGGAATTGGTGCACATGGGTGTTTCCACTTCAAAATTTGTGCCGCCAAAATCAAAAAGTGCGGCAAAGCGCAGGTTGGGTATTCCTGAGAGCCGGCGTGTTATCGGCTTCTGTGGAAGGATTGCGAGAGAAAAGGACTTGCCTACTTTATACAAGGCTTTCCAGCAGGTTCATGCAAAATACAGAAACACTGTATTATTGATTGTTGGAGAGGGCTTGGAGCAGGAGATTCCAGCTTCCCGCCATGTAATTAGGGCAGGAAAGCAGGATAATGTTGTTCCTTTCCTTCAGGCTATGGATGTTTTTGTTCTTCCGAGCTTGACAGAAACGTCTTCTTTGGCAACCATGGAAGCGATGTCAGTGGGACTTCCTGCTGTTGTTACTCCTGTTGGCAATATCCGTGAGTATATTGTGGACGGTAAAAACGGCTTGTTATTCGCCCGTCAGGATGTTAATGAGCTTGGTGAAAAAATAATGTATTTGTTGAAGCATCCGAAGAAGCGTCAGGAATTAGGGAAGAACGCTCGCCATACAATCATGAAATATTATTCCTGGCAGCAGTCTGTTGACAAGATTAAGCAGATTTTGTCTACATTTTCAGGCTGACAACATTGCTCAGTCCTGCTTCTGGGTTCATGCTTATGCCGTAAAGTATGTCTCCTTCAGAGATGATTGCATCATTGTGTGAAATAACTATATACTGTGCTTTCTGGCAATAGCTTCTGATCAGCATGGCCAATTTCTCGCTGTTGTGCTTGTCCAATGCAGCGTCAACTTCGTCCAAGATGTAGAATGTTGCCGGCTCGTGTTCTTGGATAGCGAATAGGAATGCCAGTGCTGTCATTGTTTTTTCTCCGCCTGACAAGCTTCTGAGATCTAAGAACTTGTTTCCTGTAATCCTGACATTAATGCGTAATCCTTCTGCGAATGGGTCTTCTTTGTTTTCTAATTCTAAATAAGATTCTCCTTTTGTTGTCAGCTGGCCGAAGATTCTTCTGAATTGTCCGTCAACCACTGTTAGTGTCTTCAGGAATAATTCTTTTTTGTTCGATTCTATTTCGTTCATGAGTATGACAACGTCATCTTTTTCTCTCAGCAGTATGTTCTTTTTCCCCAAAAGCCCTCCGTATTCTTTCTCGACTGTTTCGTAAATCTCCAGCGCTCTCATGTTGACGTTTCCGATATTCATCATCATTCTCTCAAAATCATTAATCTCTTTCTTGAGCTGTTCTTCCGGCTTCTCCATATCTAATTCTACTCCGGAGTACTGTTCGAATTCTGCTGTGAGTCCTGCTGTTTCTGCTTTTATGCGTGCTTCCTCGATAGACAGCACATTCACAGACATTTCTTCTTTGCGCGAGATCTCGTCAATGCCTAAAATCCTGTTCTCCTTTTCGCTGGCTTCTTTGTCCAGCTTGTTCCTTTTTTCAATGAGCCCTTTGAATTGGCTGAAGAATTGTGCTTGTTCTTTTTCTTTTTTGTCGAGTTCTGATTCTTGTCCAGAAGTCATTTTATCTAAATCAGTTATTTCGTTATTGAACGCTTCAGCTTCTTTGTCCATGTCTTTCACCAGCTTCTGCATGTTCTCCTTGTCTCTGCCTAGAATGTCTGTCAGCTGCACATCAATGCCTTTCTGCTCTGATTCTATTCTTATCTTCTCCTGGGCAAGCTGTTTTCTCTTCTCTTCAAACGCGTTTAATTCTGCCAGGACGCGCGGATTTCTTAATTCTGTTATCTTGTTCCTGATGTTCTGTTTTTCTATTTTCAAATCAGTGAGTGATTTTGTCTCGATTGCTGTCTTTTCTTCTAATTCTTCCAGTTCTTTTCCAATCTGCTTGAGTGTCTTGGTCAGGTCTTCTTTGTAGTTTCTTGTCGATTCTAAATCGCCAGTGTCTAAGTGTAAACTCTTTTCTTGTTTGATGATATCGCCTTCCAAATTGGCCTTTAGTTCTCGTAATTTTGCAATATTATCCTCATTTGATTTCCTGTTCCGTTCTAGTGTGTGCAGCCTGTCTTCGAGTGCTATGATATGTTTTCTTGCGTCTTCTAGTTTTGATTCGATTTCTTTTTCTTTGAAGCTTCCTGCTTTTTTTGCTCTGAATCCTCCTGTCATTGCTCCGGAATGTTCGCATAAATCTCCTTCTAGTGTGACCATTCTTGCTTCTCCTATTCCGATGCGTCTTGCTGTCTCTATATCTTCAACGACAAGAGTGTTTCCGAACACGTGTGAGAATACATTCTTGAATTTTAGATCAAACTCGAGCAAATCTATTGCAAATCCGTGCACTCCTTTTTCTTTTGCCAGCTTTTTCAGATCTTCTTTGACAATAGCCGGCCTTATCTTGTTCAACGGTAAAAACGTCGCAAATCCGAATCTGCCTTGTTTCAAGAACTTGATTGCCTGTGCTGCTGTCTTGTCATCATCAACAACTATGCTGTGTATTTTTTGTGAGGCTGCGATTTCTAATGCAACGGAATATTTGCTGTCAGAGCTTCCCAGTTCCGAAACAGTGCCGTAGACCTCTCCGAATTTTTGCCTGTTCTCAATCACTTTCTTGACTGCCATGTTTTGCATTATGCTTTCCTGCACTGATGATTGTTTGATGCTTAGCTTGTTCTCTTCTTCCCGCATTGAATGCAGTTCTGCTCTTCCTTTTGCTAAAGTATTTGCGTCTTTGCTGTCTTGATTCAGAAGTTCGTTTAATTCTAAGACTAATTTCTTGAATTGTTCTTTTTTGTGCTTAAGCTGGTCGAGTTCGTCTTTGTGTGCGTCTTCTAGTTCTTTGACTTTGGCTATTTTCTCATCCATTGTGGCTATTTGGAATTCGCCCTTATCCTTCTCGCGTACGAGTGCCTGTTGTTTTTCTCTGAGAAGCTGTAATTCTCGTTGTTTTTCTTCTGCTTTTTTATCCAATTCTTCAAATTGCCTGTCTATATCTGCATCGTCTGCCAGGTCGTGTTTCAGCTTGAACTCTTTTATCTTTGCGTCTATTTCAATGATGATTTTCTGCATTGCCTGCAATTGTGCTGTCTGGCTTCCTTTCTGCTCGTTTAGCTCTTTTATTTTGACTTCTACTTCTTCCAAATTTTTCTGCAGTTGTTCTTTTCTTTGTCCTATTCTGTCAATCTCCGTTTTGCACGCGCTTATGCGCGTCTTGTGCATTGCTAGTTGTATTCTCAATTGTTCTAGCTCTTTTTGAAGTTTTATCTGTTCTACTTCCCCTTTTCTTTCTATTTCAGAATTGATGTCGTGTATTGTCTTCTTGTGCTGTGCTATTTCATCACGCAATGTTTGTATCTGTTGCTGGAATTTCGTTAATTTCTCCCTGTGTCCTCCGCTTTTCTCTTCTAACTTTTTCAGCTCGTCATCTTTTCTGTTGAGTTGTCTTTTGAGATGGCTTGCCTTGTTCTGCTTTATTTTGTCATTGAGTTCTTTATATTTCAGGGCTTGGTCTCTGTCTTTCTTAAGTTCTTTCAGATACGTTTCTCTTTCCTTGAGTATAATCTCCGCCTCATTCAGCTTTTCTCCAACTTTCTGCAATTCATTGAGGGCTTGGTGTTTTTTCTCTTCGTACATTCCTATTCCGGCTATTTCCTCAATGATCTGCCTTCTCTCGATGGGGCTCATCTCAACGAGCCGTACGATGTCGCCTTGAAGTATGATGTTATAACCGTCAGGATTTATTTTGGCCGTGCCGAGCAGTTCTAGAATTTCCTGTCGTGTTTTCGTCTTTCCGTTGATCTTGTACTTGCTCGCGCCGTCTTGTCTGACCGTTCTTGTGACTTTGACTTCGTCTTCTTCTATTGGGAACATTTTTGTTTTGTTGTCGAATACTATGCTGACTTCTGCTTCTTTTCCTGGTTGTTTTGTTTTTCCGCCGTTGTAGATTAAGTTTGAGCTTTTTTCTGCTCGTAATTGTTTGGAAGAGCTCTTGCCGAGGACAAAACATAGTGCGTCCAAAACGTTCGATTTTCCAGATCCGTTTGGTCCTAGAATAACATTAAAGTCGTCCCCAAATAACAGCTCTGTGTGTTTTCCAAAGCTTTTGAAGCCGTTTAGCACTAATTTGGTTATCTTGGTGGCTTTCGCTAATGCTGGTGTTTCTAGCTGTGAAGTAGTCGCCGCATCACTCCCTTCCATATCACATTTTTGTATACTCATTGTATATAAAGATTTGTCTACCTTGCTGCTTAATGTTGAATTTGGTCCATTATCACCCGGACTAAGTAGTGACATCCGAAAAGTTTATAAATGACTAATCGCTTAATCTTTTTATGGGAGTGGTTAAAGTTCTAAGGTTTGATCATTTGGAAAGCACTGCTGGGTATTCTGAGTTTATTGGCAGCCTTCAAGCTGCTTGTAATCTGCACGAATTAAGCCCTTCTGATCTTAAGTGGGTTGGTGCTGAACCGGTCCAACCATATCGTTATATTCCGCCTAATTTCTCTATTAATGTTGCAAAGGACACGCCTCAGCTTTCTGTTAACCTGCATCCAATAAAAGCTGGTAAGTACATTGGAGGAGAACCATTTGTTTATAGTGCTCCTATGTTGTTGAAAGATGTTGAGCGCTGGGGAATGTCTGATTTGCGGAAGTTTAAGGTTGAGCGCTTGAGAGGAGTCTCAGAAGCCAAGACCTCGTTTCAAAAAAAGCAGTCTTATCCTCTTGATGAGTTCTTGTCCAGAATAGTTCAAGTTGATGCTAGCACTCCTGTTGTCGAGGCTGTTGCCTTTTTGCCCATTGCGCCTAATGGTGAGTATGTAACAGAATTTGCACCGAAAGTGAGCTTTGGAAGTTTTGATCATGGCCATTATAAAGTTGCTTTCTTGATGGAAGGCGGCTTTAGTATTTATAGTGCTTTAACCCAAGGCGAGGGTATGGAAGTCAAGTCTGTCAATGAACATCAAGAAATGCACTATTGGCAGGCAGATTTCGTACCTGATTTGTCAGACTTGGAAAAGCTCATGGTGCGTGATTCTCGTGGTCATATGATTCTCATTGCCGAGCCTGTGGAAGTTCCTAAACCACTATTTGACACTAGTTATGGTTTAGGCGATCTAATTGGGGGCAGCGACTCGTTTAGATCACTTTCATTTGGTCCTACCAGGGGCGTTAGCATTGGTGATGTAAGCGTTTCTGAAGGTTCTCATGCTGGGCAGGGTAGTTTGCATGAAGGAGAATTATTGGCTTCAAAAAGAGGCAATAAAGTGATTTATCACATCAAATTCTTAGGCGTTAAGCCTGATGCTGCAAAGGCTTTGGACAAGGCCGGATTAGACGGTTTGGCCAAGTCGCTTGGTAACTATAATCTGAATTAATTTTTAACATGAGCTCAAAACTAAAACTTGGTATTGGCGCTGCTGTTATTGCAGCTGCTGCTGGTTTATTTTATGCTAGTTCTAAGGATGTTAAGCCTCAGCCGGCTCCATTGGAACAGCGGGTTGATGTGCCTGGTTACGATCTGATCATAAATACGTCCGACGATCCGAGCAAAGTCAATGATATCGAACTGACATTTAACAACGCGGCCAGGAGATTATTTTTGCAGAATGTTCCAGTTTATTATGAGATTCCTGGTTTGAAAACTCCAACGCGTATCGAAGTTGAAAAGGGCGTGACTGGGATTACTGTAAAGTTTCCATCACCAACCGTGATTGATGGAAAAACGCTCTGTGTGTATACTGATTATCCAAAAAGGAATAATTTGCTTGAAATACAATTAAAATATAACAGGTGAAACGAATGCCTTCCAAAGTCCACGCGCTGCATATTCTAGTAAAAACCGAGCAGGAAGCTTTCGGTCTCTTATTCGACATCAATCACGGCAAGGAGTTTGAAGCTGTCGCAAAAGAAAAGTCATTATGCCCATCAGGAAAGAAAGGCGGCGACCTGGGCTGGTTTGGCAGGAACATGATGGTCAAAGAGTTCGAAACAGCCGCTTTCTCGTTAAAGCCAGGAGAACTCTCAAAACCAATCAAGACTCAGTTCGGATGGCATATCATTAAGGTTATTGAGGCGAAGTAATTATTTTGGTTCTTGGACAAATCTTAATGCGAACAAGCTTCCTACAAAGAATGCTAGCACTGATGCTAATGCCCATCTCTGGCTTGCTGTTGCCCACGATATTGCTCCAAATATTACTGGTCCCAAACTTGCTGATACTTTACTGGCCAAACCATTAAATCCAAAGAATTCACATGTTTTGTCTTCTGGCACGAGTTTTGATAATAATGCCCGTGCCGGTGCTTGCGAAGATCCCACAACCATTCCGATAAGCACTCCAATTGCAATCAGCATTCCGAATTCAGGCTTTGTCAGAAGCAGAATTACTGCAATTATCCATCCGATTATGCTCCAAACGAGAACCGGTTTTGCTCCGTATTTATCGGTTAGTCTGCCGGATATTATTGTAGCTGGAATTCCTACAAGCTGTACGATAATAAAAACAAGTGCGACTTTGCTTATGCTTAAGCCAAGTGTTGTTGTGGCATAAATTGATGTGAAAAAGAAAATAGTGTTTAATCCGTCGCTTAGCAGATAGAAGGTTAACAAAAACAATAGAACATTTTTGTATTTTCTCCAGTTTTTGATTGTTTGAATTAGAGACGTAATTGCTGTTTTGATGCTTTGCAGGGGCCCTAAAGAGTGCGTGCACAGATGCCTGTGGCTTTTCAGCCAGATGAACGCGGGCAGGGCAAATATGAGGAAAAATAGTGCAACAAAAGGATAAGTTAACAGGTATTTTGGTAAGTTTTCACCTGCAAATCCGCTGCTAAATAAGGGATAGAACAGCACTGTGGCAATTAGTCCTCCAACATATCCAAGCCCCCAGCCGAGTCCTGAAACTCGGCCTTTGGTGTGTCTTGTAGCCACATCTTGCAGGAAAGAATCGTATATTACTGCGCTTGCGGTGTAGGCAAAATTTGTCGCAATGAATATTATTGACGTCCAAAGAAGCCCTAATTTAGGCGCGAAGAAAAAGCTTCCAGTTCCTAAAACGGAAAGTATAGTTAGTATTATCAAGAACTCTTTTTTGTTCTTGGCGCGGTCAGCAATCGCACCAATTATTGGTGATGCAAGTGCTGCCAATATAATAGAAATTGAAACGATTAATCCCCAGAAGAAATCTGCTCTTCCTGTTCCGCCAGCGATAAAGTCTCTATAAAATACGGGGAATAATAGTGTGACCATCAGGGCGCCGTAGGATGAGTTTGCAAAGTCGTAGAATGACCACGACCATACTTCCCGCTTTGTTACAGTTTCCATAATCCACCTATATTCTGCAGAGTATAAGTCTGGCATATAATATTACTGGCGATATATATCGTGTCATTTTAATCTGCGCGAGAGTAAAGCTCTCTCTGCTTTCCGTAGGTGTGCTTGGTACGTTGCGTAGGAAACACCCATTTTCTTTGCAAGCACTTTTAGCTCTGTCTCTCGGGGGTATTCATAATAGCCATTCTCTATCGCAAGCTCGTACGCCGTCTGTTGTTTTGCTGTAAGCTCTGGTTTAAAGCCGACCAGGCTTACATTGCCAACTTTTTCCTGCGTCAGCTTCAGGAGTTTTCCTTGGAATTCTCTGGAAACAACAATGACTTTCTGAAGCACTTCTTTCTTCCAGCTGGCCATTTCCCAGATTTGGTATCCTTCTGCTGAGATGTAGGCTGGTTTTAGCCAGATAATCTGAGGATCGTATATGGGATCATTGGTTTGAAGTGTGCGCATTATTCCGATAAAAAAGTCTCTGTTTAGTTCCAGCTCTGTGAACAGTCCTTGTTGCAGTCCATCCTTGAAGAATTCTTTCTTGTTTTTTTCTGAGCCGCTGATATTGCCTACAACAAGTGCGTAGCTGTATTTTCCCTTTGATTTCCAGTATCTGAGTGGATATCCTACGAGAGTTACGTGATGCTTCACAGCAAAGCCACCTACGCCTATTTTCGGAGATTTTACTCTTATCTTCGCAACCCACATATCAAGAACACGATATATATCGCTTTATAAGAATTTCTAGTATTCCCCAATCCTTTTCTGCTTCTTCAATCCAGCCACTTCTTTGTATGTGCTCCAGCTGTGTCTGAATAGTTCTGGGTGTTTGTCCCAGTTTTTCTTGAGGAATTGTATTGTTATCGCGTTTGCTGGGTATCCGGGTCCGCAGTCTTCGCCGACATGTTTCTTGATTTCTTCAATTGCTGCGTCTCTGGCAACTTTTGCTAGAATGGAAGCCGCTCCGACAATGAGATAATTAACATCTGCTTTGTGTTCAGTCACAATCTTGATGTTCTTGTGCAGTAATCTTTCAGCAATGTATTCATGGTATGCTTTCGTGTTCGGGCTTGGACAATCTATAATCGCTTTCTCTGGCTGTAATATATTAATCAGCTCAACTGATTTGTTTGCTTCCAGCCAGTTCAGGTTGCTTCCATTCTCTCCGTTGACATTGCTGTCTATTTCTTTTGGTGAAAGGACAACCAATTGGTATTTTACCAGTTTTTTCAAAGCTTCTGCTATTCTTTCTCTTTGTTTTGGGGTAAGAAGTTTGGAATCTTTTACTCCTAATTCTTTCAGCTTAGACTCGTCTTTTTCATCTATTAGAGCTCCGCAGATGACAAGTGGCCCTAGAACAGCTCCTCTCCCAGCTTCATCAATCCCGCAAACTTTCATTAAATAGTTTGTACTCTGTCTTCTTTTAAAATCTTTGCCACGCCGAATGAAATTCGGCTGGGGTTTCGAAAATGCTCTTACATTTTCGCAACCACCAAAATGTTTAAATACACTTGCCTTTACAGAATTTATCATGTCAAGAACTAATCCAACCGCAACTCCTGAAGTTATTCAGTTTGTTGGTGTGAGCGAGCTTTCTGCTGAAGAGCAGGCTACTGTTAATACTATTACGACTGAGAGTTTTGAGAAGATTAAGCGTGATTTGCAGAATATTACGAACATGACTGTTCATATT
>CAZCCU010000006.1:0-54403 GCA_964497645.1 uncultured Methanosarcinales archaeon | reverse complement strand
AGGCTTCGGCACCCCGTTCGCAAGCCAACACTTTCAGATGAGCGATGCGCGTAAGCGGAGAGATTCTCGTATCAAGTCCAGAATTACCCATAATTGGATGATTGCGGATAATTCTCCTTTGCTCAGTCGGGAGAAATGATTGTTGATTCTGCTGATGATTTCCTGCCTTTGCTTGCTGTATTCCGAAACTGCGCTGAGCTTGAAATCATAATATGTTTCATAATATAGCCGCAACGCTACATCCAGCCGCCTGAGAATGTCAATCCCTTCGCGTGAAAATGAGATTTTGTGGTCGGTAACAAACCGTGCTGCATTCTTGATGGCATCGTTGATGAGTTCGATGGATTCAATCAGATGGTACAGAAATGCCGAATAGTCTTGTTTCGGATAACCTTTCTTGTTGAGCAAACGCGAGGCGTAGCTGATGAATTTTGTGAGCATATCCGGCTTCTCGATCAGCGATTGCATCGCTGTTACGTCGCCTTGTCGCGCTGCCTTCTTGAAGTCATCGTAGTATTGGAGTGTTTGGAGGAAAATCCTGCGCAAAATACTATCGAAATCCTCGATAGGTTCAGTAGAAATGCTCCTGATCTCAAACATCTCCTTTGTTTGATTGAAAAGCTCAAATCCCATTAAGCGATTGATTTCTGTAGTTATCACGTCCTCAACTTTGCGCGTGACTCCGGCACGGAAATGTTTGACGTGCGTATCTTTGGTGCGGAAAATGACGTTATCATATCCTTTGCGGTAAAGGCCACGCAAAAGAAGAATGATGGAAGATCCGTCCATTCCCGTAACATCGACATCTATTCGGGAAACAGATAACGACTTACCGGTGTGGACCAGAAACGCGTTTCCTTTCTCTTCGAGCGCCACTTCATCACCTGCCTTGACACCGAAGCGCCGCGTCCATTCCTTCGGCAGTGTAATCGTGAGTGTGTCGTTGCCTTGGCGGATGATTTTGCGTTTCATGCATGACATGAGTGGGCCGTCTCTTTTAAAGTTTACTGAAATACTAGTGATGATATATTTAATAGTGGAAAAAGATATATTTATCAATCAATCATTGCATGTCGATGGCATCATCCTGGGAAGAGTATAGCTATGGGAGTGGTGGGACGGGAGGCCCCGATTGGCAACAAGAACCGGCACAAGAGCCGGAACGAGATGCCCAAAATTCTGACATCCATCCGCAGGCAAATTTGTCTTCTTCTACGCCGTATTATCGAACAGAACGAGAAACGCCTTCTGGCTGCATAATAAACACGGTGATTATCTGCGGTTTTCTCTCTGTCGCAGGATTGTATGCGTATAAGGGATTAAATCGCGAGCCTCAAGGTATCGAACAGAAGGTAATGCGACTGGAAAAACGGAGCGTAGAGTTGAAAGCAGAAAGAGAGAAGTTTCTCATGAATTATGAGAACAAGTTAGACGATATACGGAGAGGATACGTAGAACTGCAAAAAGATGGAGCGCTGGATGAAAAGCTGCAAGAACACATACCTCAAGAGTACCGTAGTCCAAGCATCGATGAAAAAAAATGAACCTTGAAGAATCCGCAGGGATGAGTGATGTCCGGCGCGGTGCAGGCCTGCCAGTCACGCCAGGCGGTCTGCCGAAGTACGTGGCAGATTTCGACGTGACCACAGAAACCCACACGTGCCCGCATTGCCACAAAAGTGAACTGATCGTCAAGTACCGGAGCGTCGCAGATGGATACGATTGGAAGGCCGACTGTAGGTCGTGTTGGGCCAGCACCATCAACCACACGCACTCCCCGGGCGCGACTGTACGTGTCGATGAGGGTATGGTCGTCGTGCCGCCCAAAGGCAACGGCATAGGTCTGCCCGATGCAATCTACGCAGAGCTTAAGACGCACCTCATCCAAGCCCGCGACCCCATGACTATGTGCTTGCCCCTCATAGAATGGCTTCCCGCACGAGGCATGATCGTCGCATTCGACGGAGTCACCGGCGCGGGCAAGACCACGCTCATCGGGATGCTGCTCGCGGACAGTGCCAACGCGGTCGTCGTGCGCGAGAACGAGTATGACCCGATACGCCCGCTCACCAAGGCAGTATACCGGGTCGCCCACGGGCTCGATGGGAAGCTCGGCACGTGGGAAGATGTCGTGAAGACGCTGCACCTCGTGCCCAAATCAGACGACGATGTGATTGGAGGGACAGACGTGAAACATGAAGCGCTCGATTATGCGAACCACTACAATCGAGACGAGCGAAGCCATGCGCTGCTAGCATACCTGTTCACGTGCGGCAGGACGTTCACGAACCGGCGCGTGAAGGAACTGGCGCAAAGGCACAATGTCATCCTTGACCGTTGGCAGCTCTCAGGCTGGGTCGGACAGTCGTACGGCGGACACGGCTGGTGGGCGACGCGTGAGCTCAACAAAAAGATGGGTATCCTCTGGCCGGACGTGCAATTCATCGTCAGCTATCCTCCAAAGGATATTGCTAAGCGCCGCGCAATCCGCGCGCGGCAGGGCGTGGTGAAGCTATACCAGATCCCTGTTGAGAAGGAAGGCGAACTCATCAACACATACAGGAGCATCTACGACGAGCTCAGGCGCGAAGGAATCCGCACGAGTCTCATTGAAAACCAAGGTACGCCCACAGCCGACTTCAACCGGCAGATGGTGCAGGCATACGCAACGTACGAGTGCGTGCGTTCCACGCTCTCCGCAAAGGACTACCCGTTCAAAAAGCAGCCCCTTGAGTTGAACGACAAGCTTCAAGAGGCAATCCTTAAACGACAGCAAGCTGAGTGATAGAGAAAACAAGCGTCTCACGTGAGCGATTTCTCTCAATGAACTTGTTCTAAACAGATTCTTGCAACCTCAAGCAAGCGGATGCTTACAAAGAGGGTGCCGCTTCCCGCGTGAGGCTCTAAAAAATCGCTTCGCGATTTTTGGATCCTCGAAGTGCAAAGCACATTCGAGGCTCTAGAATAACTATGATGTCTCTAATTCGGGAAAAAATAGGTAAATCCTACCATGAATGACCATTCTTTTGTTTCAAGATCATAACGTCCAGTGCAGTACGGTTTGAATCCCTGACTTTTAGTTGTAAGCGCATCTTTTAAAGTACTTTTTAGCTTACTGCAGATATCCTCTTCAATCAACTCGTAAGTGAAAGGAGGTGGTGAAGGTTCTTCATAGGGAGCTGGGCTTGGAGACTGTGTCGTAGTTGAAGTCGCTTCAGGAATTGAATTAAATGTTGGAAATGTTGGACCTGGAAATTCTTTTGGAGGATGCATACCTGCTTTTCCAACCGGCTCATCAATGATTATCCAGAAGGCAATTATTGCCGCAAAAAAAACAACTCCTAAAACTAAGCCTTCAATCACTCTTTTTTGCATGCGACATCAAGAGACGAGCCATTTAAAAACTTTACGATTTGACTAAAAAACGTGAAAGCAGCGCAATAGCACTTTCGAGTATTTTCTGAGTCTAACTGCAGTGCAGAAAGTTTTATAAGTTCTGATATGATGCTGTTTCGTTATGACGGCATTAATCAGCGACGTTGCGTCACACTTCATCGGGCGCTATGTGAACAGCAAAGTCCATCTGGACGATGTCGAAAAGTTCTTGAGTAAAGTTCTACGTGCGGAAGGATTGGAGCGGATACGCTTACGCGGCGAAGCCGAAGCGCTCGTGCAAGCGTACAACGACTTCGCCATAGAGTTCGCGAACGCTGACTGGCCCGCCAATGACACTTATTATAACTATTATCTCGGATTGTTAGACAAGATCCGTGAAAAGATCAAGACAGCGGCCGAGGCGATTGGGTTAAGGCCAAAGTTCGAATCGTTGCTTCAGGCGCAGCGCAAGGCGCCACAAGAGCCGCAAATAGACCTCGCGGATGTGAAGCGGATTCTCGATAACATGATAGGTTATGAAGTCTATCTCAACAGGCTGAATGAACTGGACACTTGGTTTGAGAGGAAGCCATACGAAGAAGCTAAAACAGCATATCCGAATCTGGACTCTGTTGCACAATGTGTGTTGATGCTCTTCAAGTATTCCGGGCAATTAAAGCAAGTGAATCATCTCATAAAGTCCCTCTCTGCTGATCAAGTCAAGCTTTACAGGCAAGCGTGCAGTAAGCTGCAACACGCGCAACGGGTATTACGCAGCTTTAACAAGGAACTCTCGCAGTGGAAAGGAAAAAGCATCCTTCTCGTCTGCCAGGAAGTCGGCAAGCTGACCAAGGAGCAATATGCCCAGCTCCAAGTATTGTTGTGGGCGGACTTCGCCTGCGCAGCGTAACTTTCTGTAAATACAAGCCGTATTTATCATACATCAAACTTATAACTTGATTTTGCAATAATGGCTGTATGTCAAAACCGATGATTGAGGCCAAACTGTTCAGGCTAGATAATTTCTTCCACTTCTTAAAAAAACTCAACCAGTACAGAGACAAAAAATTGCTGGTATCTCTCTCAGGAAAATTCCTGTTAGAACTATCAAAACCCGACACGGAGAAACCTGGCGACAATCCATACCTCATAACAGGATTCGACTATATAGGAAAACAGCCCAGCGAATCAACCATCAGTTACATGAACAGACTATTTGACAACAGAAACGTCGTAGTCAAAGTTTACGACACAATGGACGTAAAACTACGCCCGATGAAAGCACTCAGCATAGACTCGCTAATGTTTAAACTAGCAACAGACAACAAATACAGCCAAAAATGCCCCCAACAAAACACAAAAGGAACACTAATAGATATAAACAGCCTCTGGAGAGTCCCACAACTAACAGGCCTTGCAGAATGGCTTAACAGCTATCGCGACGAAGCAGTTAATTTAACACTGGAAACACCAAACTCAAAAGTCTACTTAAAACTGGAAAAACCAAAAGGTCCATCAGGAAAATACGCAGGAGATGACTCATACAAAGTCGTTGCAGCGTCAACTGACAAAGTATTCGAATCACTGGTTGAAATATTCTCAGGAGGCCCAGTGCACATGCAGGCAAGCAATTCAATAAAAGATGAATCCTGGTGCATACTTGAAAAGCCAATGCCACTAGAGCATTTCGTTATGGAATCACTCAGACAACACGACGAAACAAAACGCAGAAACAATTATTCCACAACACATCTGCAAAGAGCTTCATAACGTACAATAAGCACAGAAACATAATAAACAATAATCGCTCAAACAAGTTCTGGAGGTACTCCAAAAATGACAAAAGACATGCAAAAATGGGCTCCATGGCTATTATTAATAGGCGGACTCGTCCACCTAGTGCCAAAGCTCGATGCCTGGCTAAGCGGAATGACCGGCGGAACGCCCTGGATACAAATCATCGTAGGCGCGCTATCAGTCATAGTCGCATTACTCAGCTTCAAGAAATAAATTTTTTTATTCATTATTTTTTGAATAAGCTTTAAATAGGCTTCACTTTCTGAACTTAATACATAACTGAGCCAGTGGTAGAGGAAAGCAGAGCTTTCTGGAACCACAGGCTCGAAAGAACCATATCGAACATTAGTTCGAGCCCGTGGTCTAGCGGTTATGACGGCTCGTTGACGTCGAGCAAGTCCTCGGTTCGAACCCGAGCGGGCTCATCAATAAATTTATAAATAACACTTTGTTTAATGCGTTTGTAATGAAAAAAGTGGGTGCGGGGTTAGTTTCATTGCTATTATTAGTTACATTACTACTACCTGTTTATGTTTCCGCGCAAAGCTGTACTGCTCCATGCAGCAGCAACAGCGATTGTCCGATAGAAAAGCAGTGCAGCAGCGGTTGTTGTGCGCCTATTCCGTGTGCGACAAATTCTGATTGTCCATTTGCCTGCCCTTCTTATGTGAACGCGTTCTCGCCTTCAGCGGCGTGCAATTTTTGCGAGAATGGTTTTTGCGTCGATCCTACGATTTGTGTAATTCCAACCGACTGCAGCTCTTCCACCGTTTCTTGCCCGCTTTGCGTGATTAGCGAAACCAATAAACCATTTTGCATCTCAGGCACTTGCGATAAATGCACGCCAACGGGTGTGAATGCCGGCTGCAACCCGACTAGTGTTGTTTGCAAGGTTGGTAGTTGCGCGACCAGCGGTGCTTGCAGTCTTGTAAATGCGGCTGATGGTGCTTCTTGCAGCGACAGCAATGCTTGCACAACTAGCGATGCTTGCGCCAGCGGGTCATGTACTGGAACTCCTGTAGTATGTAACGATGGCAATCCATGCACTGACGACACTTGCGATTCCCAAGACGGGTGTGTATTTACAGCCAATACAGATTCTTGCGATGACGGCCTTTTCTGCAATGGAGCAGACACGTGCAGCGGAGGAAGCTGCAGCGCACATGCAGGCGACCCCTGCCCTGGTCCAGACGGCGATTCTGACTGTTCTGAAGTTTGCAATGAGGCTGCTATTGCTTGTGTTGGTGATGACCCTTCCGGTTCAGGTTGCAATGATGGTCTATTTTGTACCGCAACGGATGAATGCGACGGGGAAGGCAATTGCGCAGGCAGCGGCAACCCATGCTTCTGCTGTGAGTCGTGTGATGAGCAAACTTTGTGCAGTTTAAACGATTTTGACGGCGACGGACAAGGAGCGGTTTGCTAATGAACAAAAAGGCAATCGAACACGTCGTGTTTATTGTCGTATTCGTCGTAGCGCTAATTGGAATTGTAATATCCCTGTGGAGCCTAAAAATACCAGCAACACCAACAGCATTCGTAACACTTCCGCAACCACAAATTCCACAATTCGTGCCACAGGTAAATTCGTGCAACGATTGCAATGACCTCGACGCCGACATTTACTTCGGAAACACAGAAAACTGCGCAGACGGCAAAGACAACGATTGCGATGATTTAATAGACTGCGCAGACTCAGACTGCGATAACTCTGCATGTGATGATGAAGATGCGTGCACGACTCAAGACACCTGCACGCAAGGCAGTTGCGTTGGAGGATCCCCGCTAAACTGTGATGATAGCAATGCCTGCACAGATGATACATGCGATACACAAGCTGGCTGCGTCAATGCGGACAACACTGATCCATGCAATGACGGAGACGCGTGCACGACTGTTGATGCATGCAGCGGTGGCAGTTGCGTAGGAAGTTCACCTCTCAGCTGCGATGACTCAAATGCCTGCACTGACGACACTTGCGCTCCACAAACCGGCTGCGTATATGATCCCAACAGCGATCCATGCGATGACAACATTTTCTGCACCAGCCCAGACTCGTGCAATAATGGCGTCTGCCAGGGCACGTCAATACCTGATTGTTGCGACGAAGATGCAGACTGCAATAATGACGATGTATGCGATGGAACAGAAACTTGTGATGAGGGTGCATGCCTGTCCGGCACGCCATTAACATGCGATGATGGAAATGTATGCAATGGCGCTGAAACATGCGACCCACAATCAGGCTGCCAAGCTGGAACTTCTCTAACGTGCGATGATACAAATATCTGCACAGACGACAGCTGCAACTCACAAACCGGCTGCGTATTTGATCCCAACAGCGATCCATGCAGTGATGGGGATAGCTGCACAATTCCAGACGTTTGCAGCAGCAGCGCATGCCAGCCAGGACCAAATACGTGCGGCGGAGGAAGCAGTGGAGGCGGAGGAGGCGGCAGCGCGGGCAAAGCAGGCTTTATCCCTCCAGACTTTGACAATTGTCCAACATTCTGCTCTTCACCAAACTACCAAAACCTGGCAGTCTGCAGAAGCTCAAGATGCCGAGGATCGAGCGCAACTGCAGAAGCGCCAGCACCACAAGCACCTGCTTCCAGCAACTACTTCACACAAGTTCCAGTTGAACAACAAACTCCAAGACAACAAGAGATTCCAGCATTCCAAAGACCCGTAGAACAACGGACCGCGCCAAGGCCTGAATTTTCACAGCCAGCCTTCGAAGGCGCTGTTGTAAATCCAACAGGCGAAAGTAAAACCAAAAATCCACTATTGATGCTTGGCGCCCTGACAGCGCTGATTCTCGCCATTATAATAGTATTCTTTGTCCGAAAAAAACCCACAGAAAAGTATGCTCCTCCATACAAGCCGTATGAAAGCCAAGAACATAAGGCAAAAAAAGGAAAACATCGGCGTTAAATTTATAAACAGAATATAATATGGTAACTTAACATGAAAAAAATGGGTGCGGGGATAGTTACTTTACTAATCCTGTCAATATTCCAAGTTCTCACCGTAGCAGCGCAAGAATGCGCTGAACCATGCGAAGACAACACGTGGTGCGATATTGACTACCAATGCGCCAACAGCTGCTGCGAGCCGATACCCTGCACGACCGATCTTGACTGTCCATTCGCCTGCGCTCCAGCACCAGCAGGATTTTCAATACAAGCATGCAATACGTGTGTAGATGGATTCTGCCACGATCCATGCGACTGCGATTTTGGAAAAGAATGCGGAGGATCTGGTCCGTGTGACGATTCTGAACCAAGATGCGTTTTTGATCCGGACACTGGTGAAGGTGATTGCAAGGACTGCGTAACGGACTGCGACTGCGCAGACCCCAACACGCCATTGGATTCTGATAATTGTGATGTTAATGCTGACTGCACTAATAATCCTTTTGTCAAATGCAGTATCGACCTCTGTTTCAAAAAGACTTCGGGCAATATCATTACGGCAGATCCAAAACCTGATTGTGTAGACAATGTTTGCGAGGCTGGTACGTTCACCTGTTCAGCCACAGCAGTGTGTGCGTTCGACTCACAATGTGATGACAATGAGCCATGCACAGACGATCTCTGTCTAGCTGATGGCACATGCGATAACCCAGACAATAATGATCCGTGCACCGATGGAAATGACTGCACGTATGATGTGTGCAATGGTGGAACGTGCGTGAGTACAAACAACAATGTTGGGTGTGGTTGCCAAGATCAATGCATATCAGGCACGTGCAATCTAAATTGCTTAGCTACTGATGGTGATCTTGATGGGTACTACAAATGCTGAACAAAAAAGCAATTGAAAACGCAGTATTTGTAATAATACTAGTCGTGGCATTAATAGGAGTAGGACTTACTCTCTGGAGCCTGCAAATGCCTGTTTCTTCACCAACAGCCTATGTTGTTGAACCAATATTTCAAGAACAAGGAATACAACCACAAGTTATCCCATGCGATGCAGACTGCGACGATACTACAGGTGCTATAAGCCCAGGTGTTCCGGAAGTCTGCGGTAACCTGATTGATGACAATTGCAACGGCGAAATCGATGAAGACTGCTGCGGCAACGGAGTACAAGAATCAGGAGAACAATGCGATCCTCCGGGAAGCAGTTGCTTCCTAGGCGGAAATGAAGGAATATGCACGGACGCAACAGTTGTAAATGCAGGCGGGCCCTGTTCATGTAATACTGCCTTGTGCCAGTTCTGCGGCGATGGAACCTGTCAATTTGATGAGAACGCGCAAAGCTGCCAGCAAGACTGCATTCCTTTCTGTGGAAACCTGGCGTGCGAAGCCAACGAGGGAAACAGCTGCCCAGAAGACTGCCAAGCAGTTTGCGGCAATGGCGCCTGCGAGGGCGGTCAGCACATATGTCAAGATGGCGATTGTGACTGTCCTGGTACAAATCCATGCCCTGAAACCTCAAACACCTGTCAAGCTGATTGTGGCAGTGGTAGCGTATGTGCTGGAAACGCACTCTGCCAGTTCAGCAGATTCGTATTTGACCCTGGAGATGAAGGAGCATTCATAAACTGCAACGTTGACTGCTGCACAGCAGCATGTGAAACAAATGACGACTGCACTCCTAACGACAACTACCCGTGCATTTCAGGAACATGCAGCTTACCAGAAGGCTTCTGTGATTTCGATGAAATAGAAGGCTGCTGCGATTCAGACGATGACTGCAACGACGAATTATTCTGCACTGGAGAGGAAACCTGCGATGAGCAAACAAATACTTGCCAGGAAGGAACTGCAGTAGTATGTGATGATCAAATCGATTGTACAGACGATGCATGCGACGAAGGTGAAAACGCCTGCGCTTTCACTCCTGACAATGATTTCTGCGATGACCAGACCTGCTGCACACAAGACACTTGTGATCCGCAAACAGGTTGCGCTAATGACTTAATAGATGTGGACCAGGATGGAGTTGGAGTAGAATGCACTGAACCAGTATGGTTTGAAAATAACGCCCAACGTCCTCTTCAAATTTACTGCAATGATTGTGATGATGGCGATCCATTTAATTTCCCAGGAAACCCAGAAGATTGCACTGATGGTCAAGATAATGATTGCGATGGAGATGTAGATTGCGATGATTCAGACTGTGAAAATGAGCAAGTCTGTCAATGTTTCGGTCCTGCAGACTGCCCAGTCCCAGACAATCCATGCCTGGATCCTGATTGCCAGAGTGGTACGTGCACATCTATTCCAGATGACAATAATCAATGCACTGATGGAGATCCATGCACTAATGACGCTTGCAGCCAGGGCACTTGCGTAAGCACGCCCCAAGTCTGCAATGACGAAAAGATCTGCACAACAGATTCTTGCGTATCTGGCAACTGCATCTTCAATCCAATAAACTGCAACGATCAAGACCCCTGCACAGAAGACACATGTAATGAGCAACAGATAGACTCAATCATTCCACAGCAGACACCATGCGTACACACTCCCATCATCCCCTGTAATCCACCAGGAGGAGGCGGCGGCGGCCAGCAGTTTGCAGAATGTGTAGACCTGCCTGAAGGCTTTGTTCCAACAGGCAAGCCATGCAGCGCCTGCCTGCCAACTGAAGTGTGCGCGAGAGCATCCACCAAAAGCGGATCGGGAGCTACATTAACACAGTGCAGGTGCGCGAGAAGAGGAGAATCAGTACCTCCGGCTGCACCACCAGTTCAGACACCCCAAGGAAACACAGGCCAAACAGAAAACAACTTCCAGCCTCCCCAAGAACTGCCAACAAGAGCAGAATCAGGCAACCAAGAATCATTCATCGACCAAGAACCAACATCAGAGCAGTTAAACCAACGACGCCAACGCACACCAATAGAAGGCGCAATTTCACAACCATACGAGAAATCAATAGCGCCGGCAGCATGGACCGTGCTCTTGTTAATCGCGCTCTTTTTAGGCATTTACGCATACTTCAACAGGGAACAACTAGCATCGTTCTTCAAGAAAGAAGAAAAGAAAGCAGAGCCAGCAGTCAAAGAACTCCAGAAAGAATGGAAACTAATCACGCACCCCAAGAAGAACTCACCGCACAAAGCAAGACGGCGTAAGTAATTCTGCACAACATTTATAAATCAATCTGAGAATAATTCACACCATGCTAAAAGAGGGAAGTCCGAGCAAATATTTCTTCATGGGAACGATCGCGCTTGCCGCTGTAATCAGCGTAATGGTGATATTCCCATTCATTACAAGCATAATAGCAGGAGCCATCCTTGCGTTCGTATTCTACCCGATATACAACTGGATGCGGAAACGCATCGCCTATCGAGGAATTGCAGCGTTCATCACGACAATCATCATACTCCTGATGGTAACAATACCAACAGTAATGCTGTTCAACACCCTGACTAAAGAATCCCACTACCTCTACATCCGCGCAAAACAACAACTAACTTCCGGAAATCTTATAGAAAGCAGGTGCTACGAAGACACCTTCCTCTGCAAAACCATCACCGATGCAAACAAGCTCCTACGCGATGATGCAATCAGAAACTACCTGGCAGGGTTACTGAACGACGTTATAGCATTCGTAACAAAAAAAATCAGCCTCATCATCCTATCACTGCCCAAACTCATCATTCACCTGCTCGTTGTCCTGTTCACCTGTTATTATATGCTAAAAGACGGAAAAGATGTGATCAAGCGCATTGAAAAAGTCGCACCTCTAAAAGTCCACCACCAAGAAGAAATCGTCAAACAATTCGGAGACGTCACAAAAGCAATAATCTACGGCAGTTTCATGGTCGCAATCGTACAAGGAACACTAGGCGCATTTGGACTATGGTTCTTCGGCATCAAAAGCTTTGTCTGGTGGTCAATCGTGATGACGTTCTTCGCATTAATACCATTCATCGGCACCTGGGTCGTCTGGCTGCCAGCCAGCATCTTCCTCGCCCTTAGCGGGCATCTTCAAGCCGAAACAGGACTGGTGTGGAGAGGAGTAGGACTGTTCTTCTACGGACTCCTGATAATCTCAACAATAGACAACATCCTGAAACCAATCATCGTAGCAGAAAGAGCAAGAGTGCACCCGCTACTGATATTGATAGGAATACTGGGCGGGCTGTTTGTATTCGGACTCATCGGCTTGATCATAGGACCCATGATCCTTGCGCTATTGCAAACACTGCTCCAAATATACGAACGAGAACGAGAGCCTCACGTCACAGATCCAGAACCGGACATAATAGGACACAAAAACCATGGAACTCACCGTTAAAGACAAGTCAAAATCTGCGATTTTGCCAGTCTCTAAAGTCAGAGGAGCAATAAAAAAATGGAGCTGACTGTTAAAGACATGGACATAGCAACCGGAGACGTTCAGGTAGTAATTCTAAACCGGAAAGACGCGCAAGAAATGGACCTGCACCCAATGGACAGACTTATAGTAAAGCGAAACGGCAGGAAAACAGTCGCAATTCTCGACATAGCAGAAAGCAAAAAAGCAGTGCCACCCGGACACATTGGCTTCTTTGAAGAAGCTCTTGATGCGCTCAACGCTAAAAACGGAGATAAAGTGCACATAGACATCGCCGAAAAACCAGAAAGCGTCAGCTACATCAAGAAAAAACTAGACGGACAACACTTGAACGCCAGAGAGATTAATTCCATAGTAAAAGACATAGTCGACAACAACCTGACAGATGTAGAACTCACCAGTTTTGTAATAGCGAGCTACACCCGCGGAATGAACATGAAAGAAGTGGCCCTGCTGACAACAGCCATGGCAGAAACAGGCGACACGCTAAAGTTCAACAAATACCCTGTTGTCGACGTGCACTCAATCGGAGGAGTCCCAGGAAACAGAACAACAATGCTCATCGTCCCACTGCTGGTCGCAGCAGGATGCATAGTGCCAAAAACCAGCAGCAGGGCGATAACATCGCCAGCAGGAACAGCAGACACGATGGAAGTACTCTGCCCAGTATCACTCCCAATCAACAAACTCAAAAAAATAATCGACGAAGTAGGAGGATTCATCATCTGGGGAGGAGCTGTTAATTTAGCGCCAGCAGACGACAAAATCATCCGCGTAGAACACCCGCTAAGCATAGACGCAGAAGGGCAAATGCTCGCATCAATCATGGCAAAAAAAGCAAGCGTAGGAGCAACACACCTCCTAATGGAAATCCCGCTCGGACGAGGAACAAAAGTAAAAGACAAAAAACAAGCCAAACACCTCAGCAGACACTTTGGCGAGCTCGGACACGCATTAAATATCAAGATCAAAACCATTGTCACAGACGGATCACAGCCAATCGGAAACGGAATCGGCTCAATACTCGAAGCAAAAGACGTCATCTGGGCGCTGAAAAACGATCCAAGAGCGCCACCAGACTTAATCAAAAAAAGCCTCTGGATGACAGGAATACTCCTGGAATTCGTCGGAAAAGCGCGCAAAGAACAAGGCTACAAAATGGCGAGCAAACTTTTGACAACAGGAGCAGGGTACGGGGCAATGAATAGAATAGTTGAAGCGCAAGGCGGAAAAATGCCGGATCCTGAAAATTTGAAGCCAGCACAAAAAACATTCACGCTAAAAGCAGAAAGAACAGGAAAAATCCAATGCATAGACAACTTAGCAATCGCAAAATCAGCAAGACTGGCAGGAGCGCCCGTCGACCCTGACGCGGGCATTTATTTACACAAACACTGCGGGGACAAAGTCAAAAAAGGAGAACCAATACTTACTATTTACGCGCGCAGCGCGCACAAACTCTCATATGCAGTACAAGCTCTTAGAAAAATGAGAGGAATTATGATATGAGTTATCTTGACTGGGCATTTCAATACCCATTTGTATTCCACATCGCAGTCATGCTGGCAAGCCTGGCGATAGTCGTCAAAGCAGCAGACTTGCTCGTAACCGGCGCGGTAGGATTCGCACAAAAATTCGGACTATCAGACCACGTAACCGGATTCTTAATCATCGGAATCGGAACTTCGCTTCCCGAATTCATTGCGTCACTAATGGGAAGCGGAATGGGCGACAGCGGGATAATATTTGGCACAGTACTCGGCTCGGCAGTTCTAACTGTGACACTGGTCTTAGGGATTGAAGCTTACGTAGCACGAACACTTCCGATAGAAGCAAAAATGCTTGGACTAACAAAATACTTAATTCCATTGTTCATGTCCCTCCCAGTAGTTCTTGTTATGGACGGACAGCTAAGCAGAGCTGACGGAATCATCATGCTCTCAGTATTCGCCTGGCACCTATACATGCTCTGGAAAAAAGAAGGAACAGTTGGAAAACTCCACAAGGCAAAGTTTAAAATCATCTGGAAAGACATGTTTATCTATCTCGGCGCATTTGTGGCATTATTGCTTGGCGCACGATTCCTTGTCTTCTCATCTGTCCTTACCGCAGCAACACTCGGCATTCCAACATACATAATAGCCTTATTCGTAATCGGAATTGGCGCTTCAGTAGGCGACCTAATGATAGACCTAAAAAGCATTCGCATGGGGCACAAACAACTCGCGATTGGCGACCTGCTCTCAGGCCTTGTTGTTGAAACACTATTCATACTAGGAGTAATATCATTAATAAAACCAATCACGATAAACCCGGTACCAATAGTCATAACAGCAGCTTTTGCGATAATACCATTAGCCGTAGTATTGTTCTTTGTGAAAAAAGAAATCACAAGAAAACACGGATTAATCCTCGCATCACTGTACTTCGTATTCGCGGCAGTGCAAATAGCAGGGGTGTTCCTTAAATGATTCTTGAATGGTTTTCACAATACCCGCTGCTGTTTTACTCACTCATCATTCTCGGAAGCCTGATAATCATCTCGAAAGCATCAGACCTTGCAGTGTTTGGAATCAGCAATTACGCCAAAAGACTTGGATTGTCGGATTATCTTGTCGGACTTGTCGTCGTGTCCATCGCTGCCTCAATGCCAGAACTTGTTTCAGCAGTAAACGGCGCGCTGCTCGGAGAAGGAGGCATAATCTTCGGAACAATAATGGGTTCCAACATAGTTGAGCTCACACTCGTCCTTGGCGCGCTCGCAATCGTCGGAAGAAAAATAAAAATTGAAGCATCAATTCTGTCAAAAACAAAAATAATGCTGTTCGGACTAAACATGCTTCCCTTTGTTCTAATTTCCGACAATGTTCTCTCAAGACCAGACGGCGCAATGCTCATAGCAGCATACATAACCTACCTAGTGATTTTATGGAGAAGCGAAGGCAAACTAGGACACATCCGGAAAAATGTCCAGCTCAAACACATCTACCGCGACTGCCTCATCTTTACAGGCTGCCTTGTCGCAATATTATTAGCATCACGCTGGCTAGTCTTCTCATCAATACAATCAGCGCACATTCTCGGCATTTCCCCATTTTACATCGCACTCACTGTCATCGGCATCGGCTCATCAATGTCGGACATATCAGTCAGCATACGTTCAGTCCTGCAAGGCCATACTGATGTAGGATTCGGAAACGCGCTCGGAAGCAACCTCACAAAATCACTATTATTCCTCGGCATTATAGCATTAGTGCGGCCGGTAGAATTCGCATTCGGACAGCTGATTAACGTACTGATTTTCACAATCATAACTCTCTTATTCGTACTTTCATGGATTAAAACCAAATCAGTCGACTGGAAAAAAGGAGTTCTGCTACTAGGCATTTACGCACTATTCTTGCTAGTGGAATGGGCAATCGCAGTCTACTTATGATGCTGGCTATAACCTCTCGACACCTTGTGCAAATGCCAGTGCGCCACATACCATCTTGCCCTGAGAATTCTTAATGAACGCGCGATAACCCGGACAAACCTGCCTTCTTTAGCCAATTTAGCAGCGTATTCTGACTCGCGCAACAATTTCGTCTCTCTCAGCAAAACAGTCTCGTGCAAAACCTTTTGCACAGACTCGCCGGCAGCAAACAATTCCGTCACAGCAAAATATAATCTGAAAACAGCGTAAAACGGAAAAACAGCAAGGATATCAATCCAGTACAATCTGATGAACTTCAACACTTCACGCGTATGATACCACTTAAAGCACAAGTCAATGACGAAAAACGCGACAATGAAAATATCCATGCGTACGAAAAAATCATGGTAAGCACTCGCAACGCGAGTAAATTCCAAAATTATGAGCAGAGTAAGCAGCGCGAGAACATACGGCACTGCCCTGTCAACAACACGCTCAACTGCTTCAAGCCAAAAAGGCAATTTGTGCTTCATAGTTTTCCAACAACATTCTTAATCGCTTCAGCATCAATCTTGAAAGCATGCATCAATATCTCAGGCTTGCCAGAACGAGGAATGTCTCTGACTGCCAAATGCGTGATAGGAATACCCAATGATGCAACCGCTTCTCCAAGACCGCCCTCAGGATAATGATCCTCCACAACAACAACTTTCCTTCCTTTAGCAGCAGAAACAATCGCTTTCCCATCCAAAGGCTTGATGGAGTACGCATCAATCACGCGCACAAACTTCTTCTCTTTCCTCAATTCATCAGAAACCTTTATGGCTTCATGAACGGTAACGCCAGCCGTAATAATAACAACTTTGTCACGGAAACTCCTCCTCACAAGCCTGCTACCGCCGATTTTGAAAGACTCACTGTTGCTGTAAATGACGGGCGACTTCGGCCTCGAAGTTCTCAAATATCCAATGCCATTATGGTTTGCCAGCAATTGAGTGCATTTTTCTGCGGAAACGCCATCACAGGGGTACAATACAACACTGTTCGGCAAAGAACGGAACAAAGCAAGATCCTCCAAACCCATCTGAGAAGGACCGTCCTCGCCAATCGAGACACCGACATGAGACCCGCACAACTTAATATTTGACCTTGAAATGCCCGCCATCCTCAACTGGTCGTGCGCCCTTGTGAAAAAAGTTCCAAACGTGCTCGCGAAAGGAATAAAACCTTTTGCTGAAAGCCCAACAGCCATTCCAACCATGTTCTGCTCGGCAATAAAACACTCGATGAACCTTTCAGGATAAAACGCCTTGAATTTCTCTGAGAACGTTGAATTCTTCACATCCCCATCAAGCGCGACAACCCGGTCATTAATGCCGAGCTTTTCAAGCATGGTTCCATAAGCCTCTCGCGTAGCAACCATGTCTCCAATCCTGTATTTTGGCGGAACAGGACTTTTTTCCTTAAACTTCTCAGGCCTTGCCTTCGGCGAAGGATTAACAAACTTTTTCGAATCAACGTCAGGCATCGGACCAATCTCAACCAATGCCTTCTGCAATTCCTCAGGCTTCAAAGCCCTGCCATGCCAGCCCTCCTTATTCTCAAGAAAAGAAACACCTTTGCCCTTCAAAGTCTTTGCGATAATCACAGAAGGACCATGAGTAGTTCTAGCTCCTGACAACGCATTCAAAATCTCATGAACGTTGTGACCATCGATCACAAAAGTATTCCAGCCGAAAGAAGCAAACTTTTGCTGCCACTTCTTAACATCATGACCGTGCAAACTCTCACCAGACTGGCCCAGCCTATTGCAGTCAACAACTGCCACAATATTGGACAAGTCCAGCTTCTTTCCAATCTCAACAGCCTCCCACACGCTGCCCTCAGCACACTCACCATCACCCAACATCACGAAAACTCTGGCGCCTATCTTGCGCATCCTCAGCGCAACAGCCATGCCAACACCAACCGACAATCCCTGGCCCAAACTACCAGTAGCTGCCTTAATCCAAGGCATGTTAGGAGTCGGATGGCCCTCCAACGCAGAAGGGTACTGCCTGTATTCTTCCAGTTTCTTCAACGGAATAATTCCTGCTTCAGCGTAAGCTGCCCACAAAATAGGAGAAGCATGACCCTTGCTCAGCACAAACTCATCATTCGCATCATCATGAGGATTCTTAATGTTATAACGCATCTCATCAAAGAACAAGCAAGCCATCAATTCTGCCATGCTCAAACAAGTAGTCGCGTGACCACTGCCAGCTCTAGTGGTCATCTGCAACGAATGAATACGCAAACGCTTTGCTATGGATTTCAATACATCCTCTTTTTGCATGAATGAACGAGAGAAGAGGGTATTTATAAGAGTTTTCCTCAGCAACTTTTTTAAAGACTCCGTTGAGGTAATACTTTATGCGGCTGTGGCACAACCTGGTACTGCGCGAGTCTCGAACTTCAAAGAGCTAACTCGTTTCCGAAAGGATATCCCAGTTCAAATCTGGGCAGCCGCGTTCCAAAAAATAATCACTCCACACCCAAAATATTTAAATACTCCCGAATAAGGAACGAATAATATGAAACAAGCGGTGTTTGCAGTGTTGATCAGCGTTCTTCTATTGCTCGTTGCCTGTGAGTCAAAAACAACAGGAAAAAGAGTGGCGATCCCAGATATTGACATAAATGTAAAGCCGCCATCAGGAATTACCGGCGGCGCAGTTGTAGAACCAGCACCATCAACAGGCGAGATAGGCAATACGGCAGCAGAAATGCTGAGAAAGCTTAAAGAAAATCCGGCAGCACCAACAACAGACTCGTTAAAGAGCGGCACGTTCTACCCGCCAATCACAGTGACTGGCACTGAAAGAGAGGCACTCAAAGAAAAAACACGCGCATTATTCACACAAAGCACTTATGATCCAAACGTAGAAGCAGACGACGAATTCGGCGCACGATACCACGACAGCGATGGAGACTTAACCAACCTGCCAGACAAATACACAGACAGCAACGGCGACTAATTCTCAAAACGTACTATACGGACCGATATCTTATATAGCGCACATCACTAGAAAACTGGATGGAAGAACAACAGGCAATATTAGGTGTACTATTGATTTCTGCAATAGCAGTAACTAGCTATTTCGTCATGACAGGCGGAGGAGCAGGAGCGGCAGTCAAACAAGAATACCTTGAATGCTGCTGCAATATATTAGCAGACGACGGCCAACAAGTGCTGGTGCGTTCCTCATTACAAACTTATTCAGACAACTGCCAATCGGCATGTCAATTCAACTATGCGGGCCAAGGGGACATATTTGCCCAGGACGGACTATGCGCAGCAAACCCATAAAACACGAGAAACACGAAAGACTGGCCATAACGGCCTTTATTATTACCCTAGCCATATCAATACTGGCGTTCTATTATGTATGGAACCAAAACGTCCAGATAGGAAGAACAATCGAAGGCGTCAGGGACTACGCCTGCACGGTTTACCTCAGAGATAACCCAACAGAAACTTCCTGCCCTGAATTCACAGTCGTTCAACAACAAGAAGAATACTTTGTAGGCCAAAAAGAGACAATCCAAGACAACGGATGCACGACGATAAGCTCAGTGTGCTACTCTACCGGCAAGATAATGAACAATGACGCGTACAGCGAGCACCTATTAAGCGTGTGTTCAGCTGGAGACAAACAATGTCAATGCAATGAATTCTTCAGAGAATTTGAAGCAAACACGGCCATCACATCAACAACCTGCATAGCAGTTGACGAAAAATGCCCATTCCTCCATAAGAAAGTCTGCCCATGAAAACACACCATTTAGGCAACCTGATATTATTTCTCGTAATGCTTACAGCGGTAATCGGCATGTATTACGCCATCCAAGGGCCGGGAAGGGCATACGAACAGCCCGCAGTGGAAGTAGACGAAGTAGGCCAATGCTGCTGTATCAACCATGGAGGAACACCCTTCATGAAGACAAGCCTCAAAACGATGAGCACGACCCTGCCCAGCGACTGCACAGCAGTATGCCAGGAATCAGGAGCGCAAACCTGTTAAATCGACTTAAAATATAGAAAGCTTTATATACTAGTTCTGACAGTACTATATAAAATTAATTGTGGTGTAACATATAGCTTTCTCCTATATAGGGAGATGGTGGCTATAGTATAGGTGGGTGTCCAGCATGTACTATGTTAAAAAATGCACGGAATGCGCAAGTATTAACCTGTTCGTAAACCGCGAAAAAGGAGAAATAATCTGCAAAGACTGCGGTTTAGTTATAGAAGACAAAATGGTCGAATTCGGCCAGGAATGGAGAGAATTCGAAGGCGACGGCGGCAGTGACAACTCACAGCGCAGAACCGGCGCGCCAATGACTTACACTCAATTTGACCAAGGACTCGGAACAGAAGTCGGACAAAAAGCTGATTTATTCCAACTCGGCTCAAAAGACAGAAACAAATTCTTCAGACTAAGAAAATGGCAATACAGAATATCAACAGCCATTGAAAGAAACCTGAAATTAGCACTTGCAGAACTCAAAAGAGTATCATCTTTCTTGAAACTGCCAAAAATGGTGGAAGAAGAAGCAGCCATGATCTACACCCAAGCAGTCCAAAGAGGACTTGTACGCGGCAGATCAATGGAATCAGTAGTCTCAGGCGCATTATACGCTGCATGCAGACGCCACGAAGTTCCTAGAACACTTGACGAATTATCAGAAGCTTCTGGAATCGAGAAAAAAGAAATCGGAAGAACATACAGATTCGTAACCCGCGAGCTAGGAATAACCATTTTGCCAAGCAATCCAGCAGACTACATCGCAAGATTCGCTTCATCTTTGAAATTAACTGCAGAAACACAATCAAAAGCTGTAGAAATCCTCGAGGAAGCACAGCACGCAGAACTTACTTCAGGCCGTGGTCCAACAGGAATCGCGGCTGCGGCGCTTTACGTCGCGGCATTAATGCACGGCGAAAAAAGAACACAGAGAGAAGTAGCAGACGTAGCGGGAGTCACGGAAGTCACGATACGAAACAGATACAAAGAACTTCTCGACAAGCTCAAACTAGAAAGAGAGCTCAAAAAGCAGAAGAAAAGAAAGAGATAATCTCTGACTCAACCTTATTTTTCTTTATCTTAACACCTTCCTTTTTCAGCAAAAGTCATCCATAATTCTCCAATTTCGGTAAGTTTTCAGAGTTTTGCACGCCATGTTTCTTGCGCATCGCATCCTGCCATCTCTCCTGCATGTATAAAGTTCTTCTCTGCATGTAATCTATGTTAATCTCCTGCCCTTCATTCTTATTGTCAAAATGCCTATACCAGTACGAAGCCCACGCATCATACAACATTCCATTTCTCCTTTCAGGAATTGAAGGTTCAAACATTTATCATCTCTAGTATTCTCTGCAATTGCTGTTTAGACTGGTTTTTGCTGTAGTCTTTAGCCAACTGAATCCACTTATTCTTATTTTTCTTGGCAACATTATTCTTCACAAACTCGCAAAACTGGGTGACATTATGCGCTTCTTCCACTTTTCTGGCGCGCTCAAAGTCGATAAAAGTGACTTTCTTGCCTTTCACAATCACGTGCTTGTATGGGCGCGTCATCTCAGCTTTATTGATGTGCAGCAAGTCTAATTGGAAGCATTGCTCGAAAACTTTCTTACAGATGGACCTGATATTCTTTGAATCGACCAAATCTTTCAAATATTCTCCCTCGACGAACTCGTAGACCAAAAAATGCGGCGAGTGAAACAAATATTTCGAACCAATGCCGTGCTTGTTAACCTCTTTCAGCATAGCAGCTTCGCGTGTTATTGTTTCCATCGCAGTGCTTTCAGGATGCTTGATCTTAATCGCCACTTTTTTACTCTTATATCTGCCGGTAAAGACTAAGCCCCTATTGCCAGTCGCGAAGAATTTGATATTGCAAACACCTTTCTTCTCCAGCTGATTAATAATCGGATTTCTTTTAATCAAGTACACGAAAACATCCTCGAAAAACATGTGCGTCTTGCCCAATTCCCTGCCAACCAGCATGTTTTTTCGCAATAAGTTGTGAACTTCTGGAGTTAAACTGGAGAAGACCAGCAAAATGATGCCATCGGGCTTCAAATAATTGTTAACTTGGTTAAGAAAACGCTCAATGACCTCGTGACCTCTTCTACCACCCTCCAAAGCAATATCTGGAACTTTATGATCCTGAGGCAAATAAGGAGGATTAAAGATAATAGTGTCAAAATAATGAAGAAATTTCTTTGATCTGAATTGAGAGAACAAATCGCCAACAATCCATGTTACCTTCTTGTGGCGTTTGTGGTCAGAATAACCACGCGCAGCCTTAATCGCTGCCTTGTCGATATCAACGGCAAAAACTTTGGAAGTTCTCTTACTATGCGACGCTTCCCGTGCCTGCAAACCAGAACCAGTGCCCATGTCCAGCACGACGCCTTTAGCGTGTCTTTTCACAAACTCTTTCAGCAGAAAACTGTCCTCTTGGGGCTCGTAGACCATTTCAAATATTATTGAGCAAAGGTTTAAAAGCATTTGGTACGTACTCGCGAACATGAACAAGGGGGAAATTCTAAAACAAACAGAAGAATTCGTAAGAAAAAAGCTCGAAGGAGAAGGCTCAGGACACGACTGGTGGCATATCGATTGTGTCAGAAAAACAGCGCTCCACATTGCTGAGCATGAGAAAGCTGATTTGTTTATCATCGAGCTAGGCGCGCTATTGCACGACATTGCTGACTGGAAGTTTACAGGCGGAGATGAAACTGTCGCGCCAAAACTCGCAAAAGACTGGCTCGAAAAACTCAATGCGGACAAAGAAGTTGTCGAACACATCTGCCACATAATCAAAGACATATCATTCAAAGGCGCAGGCGTGCAAACACAGATGCACACAACAGAAGGAAAAATAGTGCAGGATGCGGATAGATTACAAGCTCTCGGCGCTATTGGAATTGCACGCTGCTTTGCCTATGGAGGCAGCAAAGGAAGAGAAATCTGGAATCCAAACGACAAGCCAGTCATGCACCAATCATTCGAACAATATAAGAGCAGCAAGGGCAACTCTCTGAATCATTTTTACGAAAAACTTCTACTGCTAAAAGACAGAATGAATACGTCAACAGGAAAAAAGCTAGCGGAAGAACGTCATGTAGTAATGGAACAATTCCTTTCTCAATTCTACAAAGAGTGGAATCTGCAATGAAACAAGACGAAGAAGGCAAGTACATTGAATTGCAGGACTTTCTCAAAGTAATCAATCTTGCGACAACAGGAGGACAGGCAAAAATTCTCATAAGAGCAGGCGTTGTTCTCGTTGACGGAAAAGTGGAAATCCGATTGAGAAGAAAGCTCAGACACGGAATGATTGTCGAGCATGAAGGAAAACAGTTTGTTGTCGATGAAAAAACTTTAAAATGATTATTTCAAAACGCCAGTACACTTCATCTCCTTGTGATCACAAACCTCACACTCATACGTCATGTATTTAGAATTTCCGCTGACAGTCGAGAACGCCTTTGTCATCGGGCTCTTACATTTTGGGCACATTTGATCCATGATTCCACCTCTCTCTTTCTACAGCTTCACAATACTCTTTCACCCGCGAAACAATCGTGGGTAAATAAAACTTTTCAATTTTCTCAGCAAACACCTCATGCAAAGGAGCATTTTCAGAAATTCTATACGTGTTTCCAAGCTTTTCAACCAAAAACGCGTCCTTCAGCCTCTTGACCTGGCGCCTGATGTTAGACGAGGCAACGCCGACCATGGCCAAATTATGGGTTTTCCTTGACAATTTAACTGATTTCTCAATATCGACAAGCGAAACCGGCTCTACAGCCTTCAGCAACGCCAAAAACACGTCAGCAATCACGTCTCTGCCATCGCCAGGCTGCAACAAGCCAACACTCAAGCACAACTTCTTGACTAATTCTCTTCCTGTCAGCCGGTAAGGCTTCTCATACTTTCTAAATGTTACCTCTGCCAATGGTTTCTCTCTATGCTTCATATGGAACACACCTGAACTGCATGGCGATATAATCAGCCAAGCTTCCATTGAAATAATTAACGAAAAACGCGTAACTAATGCCCTCAAACAACACGTCCTTCAACCGCCTGACATATTTGCAGTACAAATACTCATCAACAGCCTTGTATAAAGTATCAGTATACGCAGACGTAAATATGCTATTGTCATCCCCACTAATGATGTCCGCCTTAAATGGCGGATAATCAGGACCATAACTCACAGCAACGCCCTTTCCAAAAGTCTTTCCAGTCAAAGAAATAAGTTTGTCATCACGCCAATATCCAAGAATAAATTTGGTATCATCAGCATCAAAATTACGAACCCTCCCCTTATCATCAAAAAACACATTTGTTGGAATCGGACCTCTGGACAACGACTTCACAACTCCTTTATCGTTATACTCAAAACTTGCGGACACAACAGCATTCCTCTTAACAGAACGCACCAAGTCGAGCGAGTTATAATCAATATACAAAGTCTGCTGGCCGCCCTTCACCTCGACAAGACGCCCACGAGAATCATACCTCAATAACAATTTAGAAGCATCAGAATCTATCGCCGATAATTTTCCCTGCTCATACAAAAACTCAATATTCTGAGGGCCAGTAATCTCCGCCAGCCTCCCATTCTCATAAATGAACTTCCAAGAAGCACCTGTTTTATCGATGCTGACAACCCTATTGTCTTCAGTCAAACCGTAAATAAAAGTGCCAATACTGCCAGTCTGCTTCACAGTCCGCGTGGCAGGCTCAACTTTAACATCAGCAGACGGCTGAACAACAGGCGGCTCTATATGTTCAACAGGTTTTTCAATCGGTCCAGAAACAGGCTCAGAAACTGGCACGCACGCGAGCAACAAGCATAACAGTACAACAGTAATCCTCATCATTAGCTGAACAACGCCACAATCCACGCCCACAATCTCCCGAAAAAGCCGGGCTTCTCCTCAGCCTCTTCAGTCACGTTCTCAGCAGTAACATTCTCCGCTGTAACATTGGCAGTGACATTGACAGTAATGTTTCCAGTAATGTTCGACACGTTCTCAGGCGTCACAACTTGAGGCTCCTCCACGCCAAACATCTCAGGCAACACGCACCTGCACTTCTCCGTACAAATTCCAGGATCATTCGCGCTGGTCTTACACAAAGTGTTCGGAGGATCACAATCCTCATTCCTCTCAACCTTCTTATCTCCGCACGAAGACGCAGTCTGAGAAGCGTTAATCAGCCCCTCAACAACACCAGGATTATAATCTGAAGGAATAGTCTGATTGATATCGCAGCCGCACGTTTTCGGGTCGCATTTCAGGCTTATATTGATCGCCTGCCCGAACTGAGAACACATATCACTCCCATCGCCATCACACAGCTCAACACCCTCACGAATATTGTTTCCGCAATAAGCCTTGTTAACTCTAGGCAAACATGTGCAGTGCAGAACATCGCACACAGTGTCTATTTCCAAAATAGTAGCAAGATCATCACAGAAAGTTTCGTTCATGTCCTTTTCACAAAGCTCAAACTGGTCAAGAACCTTGTTCCCGCACCTGAAATCAGTAATAGACCAGTCAAGCTGGGCAAAAGCCATTGGCAAAGAGAATAGCAATACCACTAAAATCACTAACTTTTTCATATGCCGGTTATGAGAATGAATGGTATAAAAAGATTATGGTAATTATTGCTTATCCAGGAACAATCTGAAGGACTTATCCTTCACTTTCTCTTCAGCAACATGCTCGTGCTTCTTCACAGGGTCAGCACCGCCTAGCTTAACCAAGGCACCGCACTTTTCCTCAATCTTCGTTTTCCACTTCTCAAGCATCTCAGCAGCATCAGTCTGGATGTAAACTGAAGCCTTGTCAGACTTCTGCATGCCAGCATCCTTTCTCATCTGCTGAACACGGCGCATGATTTCTCTCGCGTAGCCTTCTGCATCAAGCTCATCAGAACGCTCAGTATCAATATAAACAAAACCATTCCTGAACTCAACCTCAACATATCGTTTTGGAACATCACGCTCGATTACGATGTGGTCTTTGTTCAATTCAACAGTTTCCTTATCAATTATTACAGGGAACTTGCCCTCTTTAGCAAGCTGAGCCAGAATTGTTTTCGCACTCAGCTCTGTGAGTTTTGCCATTATTTTAGGGCTTTTCGCGCCAAACGCCTTGCCCAACGCGCCAGCATTAGCCTTGAGCTTCATCTGAACTTCAGAAAACTCCCTGTGACCATGCACGTCCTTGCAATTAGTCTGGTATTTAATGACGGCTTCCAATTCTTCCAACACTTTCAGAACATCGTCATCCTGCGACACAACCTGTGCTGTCTTTACCGGCCAGCGCAACGAAACCTTGATCTTTTCCCTGGCAGCAAGAATTGCCTGAACAACACCATCTGCCAAAAGCATCTGTTTCTCCAACTTCACGTTAATGTCTTTTTCATTCGCTTTTGGCCAAGCGAACAAATGGATGCTTTCCTCTTCCAGTTTGAACTCCTTTCTCAAATTCTGCCAAATCTGCTCTGTGATGAACGGCGCAATCGGAGCGAACAATTTCATGCTCTCAGTCAAAGTCTTGTAGATGGTATAAAGAACAACTTTTCTTTCCTCATTATCACCAACAGCGGCTTTGTCCCTCACCATCTGGATATAACCTCTGCTTAAAGCAAGGAATAAGTCTTCAACAACTGCAGGAATCTCGTTCAGCCTGTAGGCTTCAAATAATGCAGTAACTGTCCTAATGGTGCTGTTCAATTTCGACAGCATAAAACGCTCTTCAACACCGCACAGCGCCTTCATGACAACGTCATCCATCTCATTCGGAGCAGTCTTCAGCTCTCTTGCAAGTTCAACAACAAACTTCTGCAGGTTCCACAAGACAATAAGATTCCTGTGCTTGATCTTGGCATCTTCATGATTGAAATTCGCGTCAACACCAGGCTGGGCGCACCCAATCTGGTAATATCTTAACGTGTCAGCGCCATAATTATCAATAATCTCATATGGGGTAATGTAATTCTTCAAAGACTTGGACATCTTCCTGCCCTGAGTGTCATTAATGAATCCGTGCATGTACACTGCCTTAAACGGAATCTGGCCATGGCTGATCATGCTCATGCACGTCAAACTGTTAAACCAGCCCCTGATCTGGTCCTTGCCCTCCAAAATCAAGTCAGGAAAGCCCAAAGTCTTGAACGTCTTCTCATCAGACGGGTAATCCAAAGTTGCCCAAGGCGCAACGCCAGAATCAAGCCAGACGTCCAAAACATCAGGAACACGCTGCATGTCCTTGCCACACTCGCACTTAATTTTCACCTGGTCAATCCAAGGACGGTGCAAGTTCTCCAACTCTTTACCGGACAACTTTTTCAGCTCAGCATTAGAAGAGATGACTTTATGCTTTCCACACATGCAAACCCAGATAGGCAACGGAACGCCCCAGAACCTCTGCCTCGAAATGCACCAGTCCTGCAGCGATTTAAGCCAGCTGTCAAACCACCTATTGCCAGCCCAATCAGGAACCCAATACACTTTCTTGTTAAGCTCAACCATCTGATCTTTTAGCTTTTCAACAGCCAAAAACCATTGGTCAGTCGCCCTAAAAATAATTGGAGTCTTGCAACGCCAACAATGAGCATACTCGTGCTCAACCTTCACCTTGTCAATAATCGCGTTCTTATCTTCCAACAATTGTATGAACTTATGATCATCCTGCTTTGCAACCATGCCAGCCAGCGAGCCCATTTTCTCGCTAAAGCAACCATGCTCGTCAGTTTCATTAAAAGGAGGCAATCCATTCTCTTTACCAACCTCGAAGTCCTCAGGACCGCAACCAGGAGCACAATGCACCAAACCAGAACCTGCGTCAGTTGTAACGTATTTCTCTGACAAAACTACAGTGTGGATTTTCTTTGCTTCAGGGAATTCAATCTCGCTCCTGAAAGGATGAACGTATTTCGTTCCTGCAAGTTTTTCACCCTTAAATTTGTCCAAAACTTTGTACTGCTTGCCAGCAACAGCGCCGATAACGCCAGGCGCCAATGCCTCTGCAAGAATCCAGACTTCGCTGTCAACCTGAGCTTTCACATAATCAAAATCAGGATGAGCCATAACCGCCAAATTATACGGAATCGTCCAAGGAGTAGTAGTCCAGATGATGAGGTATTCGTTCGGCTTCCCTTCAACTTGCAGTTTGACAAAAATAGAGTCATCACTCCTGTTCTCATACTCCAACTCGTGCTTTGCCAGTGCAGTAGCGCACCTCGGACACCAAGTCATCGACTTCTTGCCCAGATAGAGAAGCTTTTTCTCGTCGGCTTTTGCCAAAGCCCACCAAGCGCCCTCGATGTACTCATTCTTGATCGTCATGTAAGGGCTAGCCCAGTTCATCCAAACGCCCAAACGCTTGAAATCCTCAACCATCGGCCACAATTGGTCTAACGCGTACTTCTGGCAGGCTTCTATGAATTTCGCAAGGCCTAATTTGTTGATGATTTCCTTCTTGTTCTTGATGCCCAGCTCTTTCTCAACACTAACTTCAATAGGCAAACCATGCATGTCAAAGCCCGGCTGGTCCCAAACCTCAAAGCCCTGCATACGCTTGTAACGGAGAATACTATCCCTCAGAGCCTTGCCCCACGAGTGGCCAATATGAATCCTGCCGGTAGTGTACGGCGGGCCGTCTAAATAATAGAAGCGCTTTTTGCCAACATTCTTCTTCACGACCTTTTCGTAGATTTTGCCATCTTTCCAAAAGTCCAAAATGGCTGGCTCTACAGTCTTGAATTCATACGGATGCATATGAAGAGCAGAATAGAGAGCGTTTAAAAAGATTATGTCTGCAAGTAGTGAGATACACGTCTAGGACAATCAGCATCAGGAGGATGAATGTCACAAAGCCAAGGCTTTTCATCAATGTGTTGTTTGCAAATTTCTGGTCTGTCCTCCTGCCTAATCCAACCAAAACAACCTGGCTGAAGTAAATAACGATCAAATATCAGAGCATCCTCACAAAAGCCAGCAGCGCATGCGCGCGCTGTATCTTGAATAATTATTGAGTTTGCTATCGCCAGCGAAGCAATGAAATGAGTGCGTTCATCATACGTTTGTATCAGTTCATACTCGTAAGCTGGAGAAAGCCTACTTTCTTTGACCCAAGACTGGGAGCTTGAAGCCAATTCCTGCACAACCATCCATACGTTCGTAGCCATAAATGCCTGCCTGAAAGACCAGTCCGTGAGCGGAGAATAGCCTAAATTAAGCATCTCCTGCGCGTCATAAATCTCTGTTTTTCTTTCAGGCAACACTTTTCCTCTGGGTTTCTGCAAGTAAGAATTGATGTCTCTTTCCAGACTTGCTGTCCAATCTGCGCGCTGCTCCTCACTCATAACATTCCAAGCCTTGGCAGACAAATCAGCATTCCTGATAAGATTACCCATGAACGCACCTCTGATGGCTGTTTTAAAAACAAATGGTGAAAGCTCAAAACGTTCAGCCAAGACTTCATCAGACAAAATTCTCTTTATCCGCGAAAAAACAGAAGGCGGAGGCCGCTCATAACGCAATCGTAACTGCTCATAAGTCACCTGCTGCCTTTTAATCAAGTCTTCAACATAAAGACTTGAATGAGGGTCAATAATATCCATAAAAGCCCAAAAACTTTCGACACTAGCTTTCAAAATATCTCTTTCAACAGCATGCCCTGTGGCCCTGTTCATAGCGAAAACGTAAGAAGGAATCCCGATTATCAACGCGCAAAGAAAAAGAACAAGACCAATTCTCAAACCATGAGACATTTCAATATCAGACTGGAGTTTAACGCGCGTGAGCGCGTAAACCATCCCAAGAACGATAAGTGAAACACTGCAAATGATGAACACGAGAATTGTCGGCAAAGGACCAACCAGCCTGAGCAAAAATCCTATAATGCCAATTGACAGCAGAGCAGCAATGCCAGCAAAAGACAAAGCAATGCCAAACGAGAGTGTCGACTCCCAATCAAAATTTCTTTCACGGAAACACTTAATGGCGAAGAAAATATAGCCCGCAATCAGATAGAAAAACGCGATTTCTTTCAGAAAATAAAAGAGCACTATGACTGAAATAAGCCAAAGCACACTTAAAATACGAACGTTCATCCTTCCCTCTTTTTCAAGAATAAAGATGGAGAGAATTTAAAAAGATATAGGCTTATTTTGCTTTGCTGCGATTTTTATGCTATTGGTGAAGGAAGCTTTAAATAGCACAAATCTTCCTATACCTGCATGAACTTCAAATGCCATGGTTGCGGCAAACTATATCTGAGGACGGGAATGTGCTGCGGAAAAGCGCTTGAAAAAGCATGCCCGACTTGCGGGTTTGGAATGGATTTCTGCACATGCGAAACAAAAAGCACGAAAGATGGACTGAAAAGATAGCTACTTGACTTTCTTAAAAATCGGCTTTATCAAAAGCAACGGTAAAATTCCTACAATTGCGTTAACAAGAATCAATTGCTTATAGCCGATAAGGTCGTACAGCTGGCCTCCGATATACACTGCCACAACGCCCGAAGCAAGATTAGAGATGCCTGTTACTAATGAGAATGTAGTTGCTTCCAAGCCCTTTGGGCAAACCTCGACAATCAAACGCATGCTCGCAATAATCGCCAAAATGCTCAAAATGCCGTTGATGAGAAAGATGATAAACGCGCTTGTCGCGCCAAGAATGAAATAAAACAAGAACGTCATTGCGGTATTTAATAAAATCAGCCAGATGAACAATTTCTTCTGATTAATCTTGTCAAACCATTTGCCAAATAATACTGCGCCAATGACTGCGCCGACATTCACCATGCTTACCAAAGTTCCAAGCAAAGTCTCAGAAAAACTCAGAGTATCCTTCATGTAAAAAAACAAAGGAGTGCTGAAAGAAGGAGAGACAAACCAGAGGAATAAGAAAGCGCTGACCCACCACAAAATACGCATTCTGTAATAAGTCCTGCAAGTTTTTTTCAACAACGGCCAAACCCCAACGCGAGGAGCGACATGCACGCGCTCCCGAACAAAAAACACCATCGCAAAAGTCAGCAAAGGAAGAAAACCAGTAATCGCGAAAATCGTCTGATTAGAAATGAAGCCAAGCAACCACCCGCCAAAAAATCCGGTAATCACCGCGCCAACACTCCTGCTACCCCAGCAAACAGTCTGAATCCTGCCCTTCTGCTTAGGAGTGCTCTTCTCAACAGCCAAACCATCAGCGACAACATCAGTAGCCGCAATGCCTATCGCTGCAAGAATCTGCGCAATCAAAACAGACCAATACGTGCCATTAGCAGCAGTCAAAAACCAGCCAAAAGAAGCCAGCAGACTGGAAATAAACAAATACGGCTTTCTATGAAAACCGCGAATCGGAAAATAATCACTCAACAAGCCATACAACGGCTTGATAACCCACGGAACCATTGAAATAGCGGATAATGTCGCAATCTGGGAAACTGACAATCCTAAATCATCTTTCAGAAAAATCGGCATTGCAACAGAAGTCAAGCCAAGAGCGCCCTGTACAAAATACACAAGGCCGAACAACAAATAGTCCCGAAAAACGCTGCCCACGTGATTTCAGGAATTATATCAGCTTAAAAATCTTACTGCAATTGAAGCACTCTTCGGTTCCTTTTATCCCAAGGCTCTTCAATCTTAATTTTTCGCATGCTTACGTAATGCTCATACACTCCTTTCGCTTCCTCGAGCGCTTTCTCAAGATCGATTTTATCGGATTTTACATTCGCATTCGCTTTCATTAGACTGCCAACGAATGATTCGATATCAACCCTTCTCAAAAAGATATTTCTTTTGAGGAGCTTTCCGTGAAAATCGCTTTTGAACTGTTCATAAGACCTTGAAGCTTCCTCGTACGCCACCTGGTACGCCACTACCTCTGACAATCTCCTGTTAGCACTCTCAATTTCCTTAAAAATACCTTTCACATCTGGTTTTGTAACAGCTATTCCGCCAGCCATCAATTTCTCATAAAACTTATCCATTGTCGATTGACTATACTGTCCATCCATCTGCTAACTGTTCATTTGACGCTATAATTATTTAATGTAAGTGAAGTACGGCTAGTACAGAATACCTTCCAAAGAACCTGTACTTTCCATTTCGATATTTGCGTAAGATTTAAAAGCACGTCAATTGCACACCCGCTCTATGTCACAAGAGGCGATTACAGAGATAGACATGGACGTGTTCTCACGCAGAATCGGACCATATTTCTCATGGCTTGAAAGCAGAATAGAATCAGGCTGGCAGCAAAGCGACAATATTCAAAAGGACATTCTAAAAGAAGTGAAGTATCTGGCAACAACCATGCGAGCCAGATTCATACTTGGAGTATCAAAAGAAGACTTCGCCAAAGAAGTCCAACGAGCAGTAGAACTCCTCGAAACAGCAGCGGAAGCATTCCCAGGAGAAAGCGATGAGATAGAAAGCAAAATGGGCCACTTCTGCAAAGGCATATCGGAAGAACTCGGACCGCAATTCCTGCCGAAAGAACTCCAGCCGATGCCAAGACCTCCACAACCGCCGCAACCGCATCCGTTCCCAGTCCCAGAACCAGAACCAGAGCCAGAGCCCGACACAGAAGAGCCGGAAGAAAAAATCAAAGTTGAAACGCCAAAAATTGAGAAAATAAAACCAAGAATAGCGAAAGCAGAACCAAAAGTTGAAACTGTAAAGAAAAAGGTTGAGAGTGCAGAGCCGAAAGTTGAAGTCGCAAAAAAGAAAGTTGAAGTCAAATCGGAAAAGCCAAGAGCAGAGATAGCAAAAAAAATAGAAGCCAAAGTCAAAAATGTTGAGCATGAAGAAAAGCCAGCCAAAACTTTAAAATCAAAAGCAGAAAAACCAAAGAAAACAAAACGAAAAAGCTTCTTCTTAGTGCGATGGGTTAAAGGATTTATCTGGGGAGAAGAGTAGATAGTTTTTTAATTCGCAGAGTTCTTATTTACGCAATGAAACTGGTGAAATTGAGCAAGAGAAATCTTAAACTCGCACTCAAAACAGCTTTTTCGATATTCAAAGACAAATACAGCAGAAAATACATCAAAGAATGGTATGGCAGATGCATAACTGGAGAGTTCAAGCATATCAACTCATACTTGCAATATCATTTGGCTTATGAAAAAAATACTCTTGTCGGCATAACCGGAATTTACTGTTATCCTGAACAAACTGATTGCTGGCTAGGATGGTTTGGCGTACTTCAATCTGAGCGTCGAAAAGGAGTCGGTTCACAGATTCTTTTAGAAACAATGAAACATGCTCGGAAACTCGGCTGCAAACGATTAAGATTGTGGTTGGCAAACAAAAAAGCACAACGATTTTACGAAGCAAACGGATTCAAGCGATCACCAAAAGAGCGATGGGTTATCGTAAACGGCAAGAAAATCTGGAAGTACCCATCCGATGCAGTTTTCTATTACAAACGATTGCGTTAATTCTGAGCACTATCGGATGCCTATGCATCCGAAGCCTTTAAAAACGATATATTACTTAATCGTTTTATGCGCGTCTCAATCTGGATAGGGCTAATAACGCTTGCACTGGGTATTGGGCTTTCTTATCTCGCAGACGCAATGATACAAACACAGGCAGCAGGCGTAATGCAGACAACAGCAGCACTAATCGCATCGATCCTATTTGTACTATTCTCGGCAAGCATGCTAGGCCTCGGAGCAGGACTAGTCGTGCACTGGATAATCGGCTTCGCAACACACTGGAAAGCATTCATCGCAGAAATGGTCATAAGCTTCGCCACATTCTTCATCGGAATCGGAGCCACAATAATGAGCGGAAACTGGTGGACAGCACTGCAAGTATTTTTCACATTCCTAATAGCAAGCATGACAATTTTCACGCTTTCATTCGTAAGCTTATTTGGAGGCATAGCACAAGGAGTGCAAAAAGTCACCAAATACGTCAAGAAAAAGTTCAAGAGGTAGTTTGATGGACAAAAAGAGGCAATTGATACGATTCATAGAGCAATCGCCGGCACTGGACAACAACTCAAAACTAAAAGCAATACTATTCATCACAGGCGTCAAGCCAAGCACATACGTGCACATCAGAATCCAGAAAAACCTGCACGACAAACACGAATTCGAAGACCTGCTCAGACAAAACAGCTTCGGATTTGAAGTAAGCGGAGCAAAAGGATATGAAGAAATAACCGCGGTAAAAGGAAACGCGGCAGTCTGGAAAATAAAAGGCACATGGTACGGCTATGACCTGTTCTCAAACAGGTACACAAACGAACGATTCCTGGAATACATCATGCTGCTCAAACAGCAAAAACACTCAGACGCAGACAAAATAGGCGGACAGGTTTATGGCTATCCAACATGCTGCGTAAACAAATTCATACGAGAGCATGGTGCGAAAATGACGCGAAAATATTCCTATTACGAATATTACAAAAGCCTGCACGATTCAGACGTTTCTTTTCCGTTCATCGCGCACACTCCATGCAGTCCAAAATGCGCAGAAACAAAAAAACTCAACAAAAAATACTCTGACGCAGTAAAAAAATGGGCTCCTCGATTCTACAAAGAATACTCATGCGAAAAAACGTGCACTGTTCCCGTCATAATTGATGTCGAAAGCGACATTCCCGGCGCCAGATGGAAGAAAAAAGACGGACACGATTACATACTGATAACACAAAAGCCGATTGAAGGAAAACATTATCTTATCAGCTGGCTCACAAAAGCAGCATACAAACGAGGAACGGTATTGAATGCAAAAATAACAGTGCAATACGACTATGCGCTTGTCAAACCACTCAAAAAAATAGGCGAGCTCAAAAACTTCCACCACGAGAGGAAGTTTACCAAGATATGAAGTTCATAGAACTCGCAAAATTGTACGAGCAATTAGAAAAAACGAGCTCTTACAACACAATGCGAGACATTCTCAGCAAATTCTTCAAAAAAACACCAAAAGAAGAATTAGAGAGAATCGCATATCTCACTCTCGGCCAGATAGCATCACAGTTCGCTGATATCAATCTGGGCATGGCGGAAAAAATGGTCGTCAAAAGCATAGCCATGGCAAGTGGACAAAAAGAAGAAATTGTTTTATGGCAATACAAAAAACTCGGCGACGTGGGCAAAACAGCAGAACAGTACGCAAAGCGAGGAAGCCTAACTGTTAAAACAGTGTTTGACACACTTCACAAAATAGCAGAAGTATCCGGCACTGGAAGCCAGGAAAAGAAAATAACCCTCCTCGCAGGATTACTATCACAAACAAGCGCACTAGAAGCGAGATACCTGGCGCGCATAGTTATAGGAGATTTAAGACTAGGAGTGGGCGATAAGACAGTTCTTGACGCACTTGCAATCGCATATACTGGAGGCAAAGAAGCCAGAAAAGAACTCGAACAGGCATACCACGTCTGCCCAGACGTAGGCGTAATCGCACGCACGCTTGCCCACAAAGGAATCACAAAAATCAAACAAATAGAAGTTGAGATTGGAATACCAATCCAATCAATGCTCTGCCAGCGCATAAAAGATATAGACGCTGTAGGCAAAAAAATGGGGTATCCGGTTGTCGTAGAAGAAAAATACGACGGAGAAAGAATACAAGTCCACAAAAAAGGAAACAAAATCAAGCTATATTCAAGACGATTGGAAGATATTACGCCACAATTCCCTGATATTGTAGACGCAGTAAAAAAGACAGTCAAAGCGAAAGACTGCGTGCTGGACAGCGAAGCAATGCCAGTGGACGCGAAAGGCAATCTGCTACCGTTCCAGATATTGATGCAGCGAAGAAGAAAATATGATGTTGAGGAATACGTCAAAAAAATACCAGTCACACTATTCGTGTTCGACATCCTCTACATAAACGGAAAATCATTGCTTCGCGAAACGTACAAGAAAAGATTCGAAATACTGCAAAAAAGCCTGAAAGAAACAAACAGAATCAAGTTCACACTCAAAAAAACCTGCACAGACTCAGACTGCATAGAAGACCTGTTCAATAAGACTGTTGAGAACGGCGGAGAAGGAGTAGTAATCAAGAATTTAGACGGACCGTATGAAGCAGGCGTAAGAGGCTGGAACTGGATAAAATGGAAGCCGGAATATGTCAAAGGATTACGGGACACATTTGATTTAGTGGTTGTCGGCGCTTATTTTGGCAGAGGAAGAAGAGCAGGCACTTATGGGGCATTGCTTTGTGCAGCATACGATGACAAAAAAGACAAGTTTGAGACGTTCTGCAAACTGGGAAGCGGGTTTACTGACAAAGAACTAGCAGGACTTCCTAAAAAGTTCAAAAAAATCGAGCATAAGCCTGCACGATTGGAAATCTCAAAATCAATGCAGCCGGACGTCTGGCTTGACCCGCGCGTTGTTGTAGAAGTTACCGGAGCGGAAATTACCAAATCTCCAAATCACACGCTCGGGTATGCACTGCGTTTTCCCAGATTTTTACGCTGGAGAGAAAAAAAGGCAGAACAAGCGACAAGCAAAAGAGAGATTCTCGGCCATCTGAAATTATAGTTTTGGCGAAAAGTTTAAGTGCCAACTGCCACTTTTCAAGAGCGTGAAACGCGCAATAATAGTACACGGATGGGGAGGAAGCCCTGACGGAAACTGGTTCCAATGGCTCAAAAAAGAACTTGAAGCAAGAAATGTTTTTGTTGAAGTTCCCACAATGCCAAACACAGACGCGCCAGAGATCGAGTACTGGGTGAGCCATCTTGCTAAACTTGTTGATGCTGAAGATGAGAACATTCTCATCGGGCACAGCATGGGAGTCCAGGCAGTACTAAGATATATTGAGAAATCTCCTGCCGACATCAAAATTAAAGGAGCAGTTCTTGTTGCAGGATTTGTCACATCACTTTCAGAAGAAATCACCAAAAATCCACAAGACTGGCTGATAGCAAAGCCCTGGCTAGAAACACCAATCAATCTCGACAAAGTACGCGCGAAAACAGGCAAAATCATCTCAATAGTCTCAGACAATGATCATTACATACTGGAAGATAATTGGGAAGCATTCAGAAAACTTGGAGAACTAATTGTCCAACATGGAAATGGTCACATACAAAATCAACAAGAAAAAGATGTATTGAACGCAGTGCTGAAAGTAATGAAATAATTTCTAAACTGGCTTTTCGCCTTCTTTAGGAGGCTTAAACACGGGCATCTTGGCAGTATCACCGTCCATCGTATATTTCGGGTAATACCTTCCTGTTTCAAGAATGTAGTTTAACCCTCTCAAGTATGACGCCTGATGAGGAATCTTTCCGCCATTTGCCATAATGTCGCGCGCCTTCGCAAGCTCCTGCTCTGCCCAGGCTCTAATAAGAACAGGATCAGCACACCTTTCAAACTTTGACTGAAAATCCTCATACGCCATGTTAATCTTCGGAACGGCCAAGTTATGAATATTCGCAACAACAAGCACATGCTTTTCAATCCCCAAGCGCGCTGTCACTATGATTCCTGCAGAAGCAAGCACGATACTACCTTGACCATTCAGATCAAGGCAATTTTTGAAGTAAAACCCGAAATCATGTCTCATCTTCTCAGCGGCGGAGTGTCCGCTCTGCTTCCTGAACAAAGCCTGCGAAGAAAAACCATAAGGCGAGCTCAATCCAGCAGTCTCAACCAGTTTGGCAACATGCTCTTTCGCAACAATACCAGCAAGATCCAAATTTGAGTTCATCTGAACAAAGCGCGGAACGTCCTTTGGCGAAATACCAGCAAGCCAAGTTTCCTTCAAGCCCACAACAGCACGATCATACGTCAGCGCACCTCTTAACAATTTAGAAACTGCAGTGTAGCCAAAAGCATACTCGATAAACTGCTGTACTTTTTCCCCATTCTTATCTGCCACGCAGAATCACAAAAACCAGTCATTTATATGCCTTTTGACCCAACGGCAATCCACTGGACAACCGCGCATAGCGTATTTAAAGGAGTAATTTCTCAGTTTTTTCGTGAGGCAGAGCACCATTCTAGAATACGGACTAAAAGTAATAACAGTATACGTGCCAATGCGCAAATACCCCTACAAGTCAAGGCACGGGCTGGCAGAACTACAGTTGCGCAAACGGCTGGAAAAACAGGGCTGGCACGTCTGGAGAGGAGGATTTGTCCACGCCATAGCAGCAGACGTCTACCCGCACGTCAAAAAGAAATACGTGCAACTGGCAGAACTAATAATGGAATTATACGGAGACAGTGCGCTGGATTTTCTTTGCTACCTATGCACCGTGCACCATGGCATGCCTGACTTGGTATGCTATAACCCTGCCTTAAAGCAGTTCAAATTCGTAGAGTGCAAACTAGGACATGAAGGGCTGAGCAATAGGCAGGTGCTCACCATCAAAAGACTGCAGGAAGCAGGCTTTGACGTGGAAGTGCATAAGCTCGTAGAAGAGTGCACGAAGACAAGAAAAGCGAAAATAGACTTAATTACAAAAGAGAAAAAAGTGCTTGAAAAAGAACTAACTCTAAGAAAGTTCTAACGCCTTTTTGGATGGCAATACTGTGGCGGAGTTGTCTCAGGGCACTTGTGGTCATACAGGCTTCTGAGATAGTTCGGCTGGCTATTTATTCTGCGCAATTCCGGATAATCCTCTCTTTTGCCGTATCCACATCCCCCGATTGCAAGAGCAGTCAAGGTAACACCGGTAGTAAACCATTGTTTTAAGCTCATGATAGTCACTAAGGAGTGGTGATATTTAAATGTTTCGGTTTTACGCCTTTTAAATCAAAAATCCGTCATTTTCCACAGGTATTATCCTGATGTATCACTTATCAATTACTTAAACTTTTTTATTGCTTAAGTATCTTATAAGCAGCCCTGTTTAGCTCTTCATCAGAATGCCCGTCATTCCCGTCGGTGTCCAAAAGACGCATCATGATAGGACGATAACGCTTCCACTGCTCGTAAATCTGGCGCAATTTGAGCTTGTCCTCAAGAGTGGTTTCAGGCACTGGCACAGGACCCTTGTAAGACAACCACAACTTGCCAACAGGCGTGCGGTCATCAAAAACAATCTCAAGCTCGCGCTCCAAACACTTGTCATCGATCACATTATCATCAGACGCCAAATCACAAACCGCGCTGGCTATTTTCTGCTGTGCAAAACTGCCGACTTCTCTGTAAATCGTGCGCGCATAAATCTCATCCTTCAATTGATTCAGCAACCGCCGGCCCTTAGGAGAAACGAGCAATTCACGGCCAAAAGCATCAATTTTCGTGTACTCTTTTTTCGGCTTTTCAGGCTGTTCCTGATTCGGCTCATGCCTCTTTTTCCACTGCTCAACATAAGAACGGCCAGCAGCGGCAAAACCAACGCCAATCAGGAATACAATCGCATATTTTCTCCAATCATGCATTGGAATCCTGTCCTCATGATGCTGTCTGAGCTTTCCATGCCTTCTGATCGGATCATCCTCATAATATTGATCGTCTGCATGCTTTTCATCTGTCATTTTTCTCGCCTCATCTTAGCATGTCCGCTCCTAGTCTCTTCTTTTGAAACAAGATTGTCATTGTTCTCGTCAAGCAGGCACGGAACGAGAGGCTCGTAATGTGAAGGCATAGGCACTGAATGCTTAACGGTAGGTATCCTGTCAAGAGGCATGGCAAGCCTGCCTAGAGCTGAATCCGGGTTCAAGACAACTTCGTACAACTCCCGCGCTTCCTCAACATCAAGACGATGAACCTTTTTGCCCGCATCATATTCTCTATCAGCACAGCGCAGCATCAACATAATTTGGTCTTCGCGATAGCTGACACCAGCAGATTTCATTCTCTCCATGCCCTTGCTGTAATAACTCATAGCCTCAGGGTGCATGCGCATAGCCCAATCAGGCTCTGACTTGCCAGCAACAGACTTTGCCTGCACTGCCTCATACTGCTGTTTCTCTGCCTCATGCCGGCCATACCAAAAAGCGCCAGCAGACAACACCAACGCCCCAATACCCATTGAAATTTTTTTACTCATGATTCTCACCTCAAGAAATAACATGTAAAACTAATTAAAGAGTCCTCCGATGAAAAACCCGTAAAGTTTACGGACTGACCCGTAAAGTTTACGGTTTTTTGAACAAATTCCGGAAATAATTCGGAGGAGGCATCACAACGCAGCGATACAACCGGTCAACGGGAACGGCACCAAGCGAATTCATCTCGCCAGTATACCATTCGCGGAATTTCACTACAGGAGAAATCGCACGGCTGCGCTCCATATCAGCAAAAAAAGAAAGACCGCCAACATGACCAACAACAAGAGGAGACTTTTGCTGTTCAATCGCCCTCGCTGCTTTTTCAGCCTCACCAAATGCAATCTCTCTTATCAAAGGACCACTCATGCCGCCCTTCATACCATTCGCGCACTTCGCAGACAGCTGCAAATACGCATCAAACAACTCAAGATCATTCGGATGAACCAAGTGGCGCACGGAATCATAATTAATCTGCGTGTTAGTAAGAACAAGACCATCAATCCCGCAGTTCGTCATCAATTCAACAGTTAAATCAGCATTTCCAGCATCACGCGCCTTAACAAAAACAGGAATGTATCGTCCGATACGCGAGAGATACTCATCACGCTTGTTCGCGATTGACTTCAATCTCAGCTCCAATTTATCCTGCTCCTGACTGTGAGCAGTATTCGGACAGCTCTCATTCACCTCAATAAAATCAACATACGGGAACAACTTATCCAGACAATACATGATGCCTTCTAGCTTGGTTTTTTCATCCTTGTGCTTCGGATGCCCCATCACGCTCGCGCCAATCGGAAAATCAACCGGCTCAAACGTGTCCTTGAAAGAGCGGATGTTCTCGACAACATAATCAACACCATGACTCGGCAGACCAAGAGTGTTAATGGCCGCGCCAGTATACGGCAAAGGAGTCCACGGATTGCAAGACTTTCCAAAAGCCTGAATGATGTTGCCCTGATGAGGCTCGCTCAAAACAGTTCCAACAACAGCAAAACCAGCGCCGAGCAAATAATGAAACGCCAGCAATTTGCCGTCCTTGTCCAGACCTGCAGCATTGCCGAGATCGTTACGGAACTTCATTCCGCACACATTTACCTCGCGCTTTGGAGCTTCAACCTCAGGATTGCACGTGCCAAGCATGTCCAAAAACCAAGTACGCGTACGAGAATAAATCTGAATGAACCTTTCAGGCGTCATTCCAGGAACGCTCAGCAACATAGGACGAACACGATGCTCCAAAGAAGCAACAGCAAGACCTTTATTTCTCATGTGGCCTTTCCTATCTTTTCAATAGCAGAATAAAACTCGCTTACTTTTTCGTCAATGAATTCTTTACTCCTCTTGAAAACAGTATTCGGATTGTTAGCCACGTGGTCTTCAATCATTATACCATTAGCCGCAAGATACCATTCTTCTCCAGAACGATATGCCAGAACTCCGCTCTTATGCACACCCCAATTTCCCTCAAACAAGTCCCAAAACGTGGCGCCTGCAATAACGTGGTCACCCAAGTATTTCAGCGCATCTTGTGCTGCACGGCCAACCTGCTCGAGCTGCTCCCTTTTTTTAATATTAACTCTGCTCAACAAGCGATTATAATCAATTCGCAAAGCGTAGCCACGCATGCGAAGCCGGCCGGCATCCATTTCAGGGTCCATGTGATGCATGGAAGAATACAACACTTCATGTCCAGCGCTGATTGCTTTTGCAGGAGGAATCCAGCCATCACCAGTAATATTCCGCAGACCGCGCTTAATCCCGTTCAATTCGTGTTTTGTCAAGTCTCCTGGGTGAACGTTCTCAATATAAAACGCATCACCCTGATTTTCCGTATCAACAAACTCCTCTGAAAGCAAAGACATGCAGCCCGCACCAAACGCAGGCATATTTTGCGGAACGCCCAGCCTTTCAATTGTATTATAGATATGAGACTTCAACATCCTGCACGCATCAGAACGGACTTGAATAATTGACTCCGGTTTAAGGGGAGATTTTATCTTACTGAGAATCTTTTCACGAACGCCATCATCATTCTCTTTCACATATTTTAATGCCAAAAAATAGTCACCTGGAAAAACGCCGTGCAGTTCTTCATACTTGAGAAAATCAACCTTGTCCACTAGTGGAACATTAAATTCTTCTGCTCTCTTTCGCGCATTGCATTCCGGATGACTGGCCTGAGTTGTAACAACAAGGCGAACAATAGGAGAACCAGTGGCTTCCCTGAATTGATCGTTAATCTTTGCCAGATTAGAACCGCCACGATCCATCAAGCCAATAATGCCATTCTCCCTTTTGAACTCATGCTTAACAACTTCGCTTTCCAGAACTTTAACAGAGTTTATCATTTTCAATCCCTCCCGGAGAAGTACACGTTCTGGCCATTAGATGCATCGATTCCGGCCAATTCTACACCTGTCTTTCCATCAACAGCCGTCTCAACACGCCCGACAGCGCGGGCTTCCAGTCCGTGCTTCTGTATGGTTTTAATAGCCTCATCAGGATTTGTAGTTGTAATGAACCCGTCATTGCCCATCGGCCACTGCGCGTACGCCTTCTCCATAGGCACGTTCGCAAACTTCACCATTGCCATCTCCCTCCAGTTAGGTGAGAAGATGTCCTCAATCCGTGCGAACAAGCCATTCTTTGCCAGAGGTCTAGCGAACTTGCCATTGTAAGCCCCACCGCTCATGTGATAAACGCTTGTTGCCAAACCCTGCTTTATCGAGTCCATGAAAACAGGATACAATATGGTCGACGGTTCTGCAAGATAGTCTAAGAATTCCTTGCCTTCAAATGTCTCATGCCATTCCTCAACATAATGCTTTTTACACCACTCCTTCCCCATCTCATTGATTATCTTGCGCTTTGAAGTAATTCCATTCGACCTGGGATTCGGCTTTCCACGAATAGCAATAACGTATTCTCCAGAGCCAGGCTTCAAAGGATTTCGCAACCGATCTTCATCTATAACACATACAGCAGAGCCGGACACGTTAAACCCAACCGCGCGCCCATTATAACTCCGCAGTCTGTCACCCACATTCTCAGCCTGCAAAATATACTTTGCACCGAGCTTTTTTCCAATCTGCTTAGCTTCCTCTTGCATATTCAGTATTTCCACCGGTCTTGTTGTTTCAACAGTATCAGAAATAACAATCACTTTCGCTCCTGACTTGGCAGAATCATCAACCTTCATAGCGGTCGAATCGTAAAGCGCACTGTTATATGCACTCAGCATCTCAAGCCATTTCACTTTTGTGCCAACACCATCAGAATTGATTGAGACTGCCTTGCCACCAGGATCAAACAACGCGTATTGCACATTGTTCCAACTGAATATTCCGGGCACTGCCATGTCGTAAACAATCGTTGTATGCACCATTCCTACTGGATTGGTCTTCGGAATAATGCTGATCATCGTGCCAGAAACATTCGCCTTCTTGGTAATAATGTCCTCGCCAAGAATCGCAAGCTCACCAGTCATGATTGCAACCTTGTGATGATTTGCACGCTCAGTCATTCCATCAACAACGCATTCTAAATCAGACCTTTCTCCCTTGCTTGCATCAATTACATTGGCCATGGCAACTGGCGTTGCTCCGATAACTCTGGCCTGCTCTACCAGTCTGTCAATAAGAGATGCAGAGTGCTCTTTCAAATCAGTCTTTCCAGGGTCTCCTGCAGCAGAATGCACAACAACGTAATACTCATCAGGAATCCTCAGCACACGCTGCCCGCCCATACTCGAATCCAAAACATCAACAAACTCAGAATTCTTCAAGGTAGGCGCGCAACGCTTGTTCAAAAAGTCAGAACCCTCGTCGCCAAGCTGGATAACTTTGCTCAAATATTCATCAACACCTGTTGTCATTTTTTCACCTCGTATAATGCTCAACCGCATTCCTGAAAACGTACATGCCTGGGCCTTCCTCAGGAATTTTTTCACCTGAACGCTTCATCAAGCTTTTGACGTAAGTCCAGTGCGGTAAATGAGTGAAATCAATAGCTCTCTCTGGATGAGGCATCATGCCCAAAATCCTGCCGGACTCGTCAGTTACTGCCGCAATATCCTCGATAGAACCATTAGGATTGGCAGGAAGATCCTGATGCTCGCAAATAGTGCCTCTTACGTATCTCGCTGCAACCAAATTCTTTTCTTTGATCTGCTTTAGAGTACTTTCTTCAGCAAAAAACTTTCCTTCACCGTGTGCGATTGGGACAATCAAACCGTTCATATCCTTCAACCACGGACTGCTGCTCCTGATTTCCAAATCAACCCAACGGCACTGATATCTGGGAAAATCATTGTGCATCAATGCAGCGGATGTCATGTCATACTTGCCGTCAAGACCTGGCAACAAGCCGAAATTAACCAGCAACTGGAACCCATTGCAAACTCCTAAAATCAAATGGTCCTTGTTTTCAGCAAACTTGACAATATCATCGTGCAAATTATTTTTTATTCTGTTCGCCCAAGCATAAGCAGAACCAGTATCATCTCCGTAAGAAAAGCCGCCCGGGAACATTGCAATCTGATAATTGTGGATTCTTTTTGGGTCGGCAATCCAATCATTCATATGCACGATGTCTGCACTCGCTCCTGCTTTCTCAAATGCAAACTTTGACTCATTCTCGCAATTAGTTCCATGCTCCTTCACAATCATTACCAATGGTTTTGCCATGTTAGTTGTCCTTGAACGTTGATTTGTACGATTTCAGCATACTGCGCGTCTTGGTGTTTACTATTGCCGAATCCTTTGTTTTGATAACAAAATCATCTTTTTCAGTAATCATGCCGATTGGCACGCATTTGTTGTCTCCCATCATCGCTTCAAAATAATCCTGCCTTTCAGGACTGACTGTAACAACAATTCTTCCCATGCTCTCGGAATACAAAGCAGACTCCGGACTTGTCCAACTTCCAGGAAGCTTATCAATAGAAACAGACAAGCCCAGCTTTCCGCCTATTGCTGTCTTGGCCAGTGCTGTCGCCAAGCCACCCCTGTGAACGCTCTGAGCAGACTCAATCAATTCTGCTTCAATGCATTGTGCCAATGAGCGATAAAGCTCATTGTTCTTGGCAGCATCAACCTTAGGAACGTAACCTGCACCATGCTGTCCGATCATCGACAAATATTCAGAACCGCCAAACTCATCGTGAGTTTCTCCAAGAACATAAACAATGTCGCCAGCACACTTTGCGTCAAGCGAAACTGCTTTTTTTGAATCATCTATGACTCCAATTGAAGAAATAAGCAAAGTTGGCGGAGCAGAAATCTTGACAGGGTTTCCATTTTCGTCAAAACCCTTGAAATCATTGAACATGCTGTCCTTGCCGGAAATAAACGGCGTTTCATACGCGACAGCATAATCATAACACGCCTGCACAGCAGCTTTCAGCTGGCCAAGACGCTCTGGGTCTCTTGAACTGCACCAGCAGAAATTATCCAATATGGCGAGATGATCAGGATTAGCGCCAGCTGAAATTGAATTTCTGATGGCAGTATCAATAGCGCAGGCAGCCATATCATAAGCGTCTAACTCACTGTATGATGGATTAACTCCCTGCGAAAGAACAACTCCTTTCTTTGAACTGAGAATAGGACGCGTTATTGAAGTATCCGCGTTCACCCTGCCTCTGCCCTGCAAAGGCTTCAAAACAGAACCGCCCTGAACCTCGTGGTCAAACTGTTTGGAAATAAACTCATAACTCGCGATGTTCTGACTGCTGAGCAATGAGGTGAAAGATTCAGTTAAATCCTCCAAGCCTGGCAGATTTGGCTTTAAGTAAGAAGGCTTTGTGTAAGTGGACTTCTGCTCTATTTTCGGCAGACCGTCGTGCAAGAACTCAAGATCAAGATCCAAAACCATATTCTGTATTGTCTTGTCTGCATACGAGACCTTAACTCTTCCTGAATCAGTAAACTCGCCAATAACTGTTGCCTCGACGTCACGGCTCTTCATCAACTTGCTGAACTCGTCCCATTTGTCATGCGGCACAGAAAGCGTCATTCTTTCCTGACTCTCAGAAATCCAGATTTCCCACGGCTGCATATTTGCATACTTTGTCGGCACTTTTTCCAAATTCACAATACATCCGCCTGCCTCGTTTGCCATTTCCGCAACTGAGCACGACAATCCACCAGCGCCATTATCAGTAATGCTGGTGTAGAGAAGACGGTCACGCGCTTCCAACAAAGCATCGCTCATCTTCTTCTGCGTAATGGGGTCGCCGAGCTGCACAGCGCCGGCTGGTGAGCCAGCATGCAATGATTCAGAAGAGAAAGTCGCGCCGTGAATTCCGTCCTTGCCAACTCGGCCTCCAAGCATTACAATATGATCGCCAGGGTTTGCTTTCTTTTCATGAGACGGTTTGCCGCCGATTGTTTTTGGCATCAGTCCAGCAGTGCCGACAAAAACCAAAGGCTTTCCCCTAAAGCGGTCATCAAAGTACACAAAGCCCTGAGGCGTAGGAATGCCTGAACAATTGCCGCCCTCATTCACGCCCTGAATGACGCCATCCATTATTCTTTTTGGAGAGAGCAATTTATCCGAGAGCTCCTTATTTCTGAACAATACTCGCTTGTCATCAGGGTTACCAAAACAGAAACCATACGTATTGATGATTGGTTTTGCGAACAATCCGCAGCCCATCGCATCCCTGTTCACGCCAACAATTCCGGTAATGGAGCCGCCTCGCGGGTCTATCGCTGAAGGAGAGTTGTGCGTTTCGACTTTGTGTGTAATGTTATAATTTTCATCAAACTCGATAATGCCTGAGTTGTCCTTGAAAACCGAGACCAAGAAGTTTTTTCTGCCCTTTTTCTTCCAAATCTCCTTGATGTCCTCGGTCGCTTTCTTGATAAACGTCTTATACAATCCATCTTTGATATCATCAATCGGGTCAGCGAAAATGGTGTGCTTGCAGTGCTCAGACCACGTCTGCGCAATGGATTCAAGCTCGATGTCAGTTGGATTGCGACAGCGTTCTGCAAAATATTTCTGGATGGTTTTCATATACGCCAAGTTTTGGCTGCCATCAGGATTCTGGAACGTCAAAGACAGCGTGCCGCGCCTTGTTCCATCGCTGTTCGCGATGCCCTCTTTTCCTATTTTCAGCAATTCAGGATCATCAACACCAATGATGTTGACAATATCGGCAGTTGGCGTGCCAGTAAGCTGTACTCGCGGCACGTAAGTGTATTTTGATTGAAAGAAGTCAACGCGCGTGGCTATCTGCACCTGCTCGATCTGCGGGTTGTAAAATCCCTCGGCGATTTTCCTGATTTCTTCTTCAGACGCGCCTTCGATAAAGAATGTCTCGGATTTGTACACTGGCGGCTGCTCTTTCAAGGCATCATTGATTTCCTGCGTGACTGTTTCTCCAACATTATCTTTCACGCCGGGCTTCAAGCCAACTTCAACCGCCCAGTCAAATTCTTTCGGAGTGATTGATTCAAATGGATCGAACAAGTCCAAACCCATAAAAGCCGCCCGCTCAACAACAGGATTAATCAGCATTCGCCCAATCCGGTTCAGCTTTTCACGAGAAGGCTCGGCGTCAAGAGTGAAATTGTCAACACGGTAAACATTCCTTACAGAAAAACCTTCCCCGCGCAGCTTTTCCAATAATGTCGCTGCTCTTGCATCCCTGTGTTTAGCAATGCGCTCAATACGGTCTGCCATGTTATACGTATGGTGCCATTACCTGCAGAATTTCGTGTGCTGTTTTGCGCGGCTTCTCTGTTTTTGTGATTGCGCTGCCGATGACTAATGTCGATGATTTGCACGCTTTTACTGCACCATCTGGCGTGTCTAGCTGCTTCTGTCCGACATTCTGCACGCCCGCAAATTTAATGCCTGGAGTCACGTATTCCCACTTCCCAAATTTCTTTTCTAGTTTGCCAGCAAGATTTGCAGGGCACACAATTCCATCAAGACCCCATTGCCTGGCTCGCTTTGCCATATGGATGACGTGGTCTGTGTATTTCTCATCGACGCAGATTGATGACAGATCGCCCCCGTCAAAACTTGTGAGAACGGTAACGCCAATCACTTTCGGTTTTGGAATGCCGCGGGCAGCTGCTGCTTCTGTTGCACCTTCGACAGCTTTCCTGCACATCTTCTCGCCGCCATCGACATGCACATTAAACATGTAGACGCCCGGGACGGTGCACTGTTTTGCCGCCAAATAGACCTGGTCTGACGTGTCCTTGAGCTTCAAGTCAAGAAATACCTTCATGCCGGTCTGATGCAATTTTCGCAGAAGCGGTACGCCTTCATTGACCGCTGCCTGGTTTGTTGCCTTGCCAATCTTAATCATGCCAACGACATCAGAAAAGCCATCAGCATATGCGAATGCTTCACGTGTGCTTTGCACATCAACTGCAAGACAGACACGCTCTCTCGCAATTCTTTCTTTTCTTGATAAATTCTCTGTCTCAGCGCCACGCATCCAATGATAACCGTGCTTCGCGCCCCAGCCGAACGGGTCTGCGCGCCATTCCTCGAGCATCCTTTGTTGCTTCCGGTTGATGAACTTGTTTTTCACAGCCACTTCAAGCAACGTATCGTACGTCAGCAGAGAACGCACGTTAACTGCTGGATTGAGCGTTGCACCACTGCCCTCGAAAGACACGTTTCCGTCAAACATATTATTGGCTTCGTCCAGACCGTAGTTAAAAATTGAGAAAAGGTAATCAACCCGTCCATTTGCCTTTCGGACAGCGTTAACTGCCTTTGCAGAACTGCCGCCAGTCGATATCAGATCCTCAATGACAAGGACGCGTTTCCCTCTCAAATCACTCTCTGCATCAATTCCCTCAATCTGATTGCACATTCCATGCTCTTTCGGCTTTTCACGAATATAGATGAAGGGCTTGTTCAATCTTTCAGCCAATATGGCGCCGTGAGGAATGCCTGCAGTTGATGTGCCTGCGACAACATCGACTCTGATTTTTTCTTTTTCTATATACGATTCAAAACCCTGCGCAATTAATCTTCGCGTACGCGGATTGTATAACAGCATTCGATTATCATTATAAATCGGCATCCAGAATTTTGATGCCCATAGAAATGGATCTTCCGGCTTCAGCTTCGTAACATTCATCTGAAGCTCTTCTTTTGCAAGTTTGATACCGTAGCTAACCATAACACTCCCCTCCCTATACTATAGAAAACCCCACAATACGCCGGTATTTAAGCAAATCTCGACAAGAATATAGCTATTTTGCCATAACGTTTAAAAAGAATGATTCATTTGATTGACGTATGCTCGACAACCCAACAGTCGTGTTCGGAATCATCGGCGGACTAGGCGGATTATTGCGCGCTGTTATTGGTGTAAGAAAAGCGCACATTCAGAAAAGGAAATTCATACCAAGCTATTTCTTCATGACGGTTGCTGGAGCAATAATAATTGGCGCGATCCTAGGAAGCGTGATTGGCATAAACAACGCAGTAGCATTATTCGCAGGATACGCAGGAACAGACCTTTTGGAAGGACTGGCGAAAAGCTTCAAGATAGCGCCTATAAGAATAGGATAGATTTATATACTCTACTATATAGATTATACTTGGTGGGTTCAAAATGACAATGCTTTACAAAACAAAATGCAGAGTGTGCTCTCAGTTCAAGTTCTTAAAAGCAAGCTGGGGCGCATGCCTTCCGTGCCACGAAAAACGTGTAGGAAAATACACAGGCGCTGACAGGAAAAACTATCTATAGTCAAGTTCTCTTGAGTCAGCAATTTAAGAGATAACCTATATATGTTTGAGTCAATTACTTCTACATATGATTAAAGCAGTGATGTTTGATTTGGATAACACATTGATAGACTTCATGAAAATGAAAAATCAGGCAACAGAAGCAGCAGTAGAAGCAATGATAGCAGCAGGAGTGAAGCTCAACAAGGCGCAAGCCACAAGACTGATATTTGAACTATACGACCAATACGGAATAGAACACCAGCAAATATTCCAAGAATTCCTGATAAGGACGCAGAACAAAATAGATTATAAGATACTCGCAGCCGGAATCATAGCATACCGAAAAGCGCGAACTGTTTTAGCCGAGCCTTATCCGGGAGTCATGTCAACACTGCTGAAACTAAAACAAAAAGGACTGAAATTGGCAATAGTATCAGACGCGCCGATATTACAAGCATGGACAAGACTGACAGAAATGAAAATACAGGAATTCTTTGACGCCGTAGTAACATTTGATGACACTGGAGAAAGAAAACCAAGCAAAAAACCATTCGAAAAAGCGATTGAACAACTAGGAATGAAACCAGAAGAAGTACTCCATGTCGGCGACTGGCCGGAAAGAGACATCGCAGGAGCAAAAGCACTAGGCATGAAAACAGCATTCGCAAAATACGGAACAGAAAAACCAATGACTGTAAAAGCAGACTACGAATTAAGCAAAGTGGAAGACCTGCTCACGTTATTGTAACTTGTCAAGAAAAGTAAAAATAAAGAAAAAATGCTGACATACTAATACAGCTCAAGACGAAATTCGTCGCGCCCTGATATTCTTAGGACTCAGCTTTGACTGGCAGATCTGCCAATTATCGCGCCTGCAAACAGCATGATGGCGCCAAGCACTATTGCAACAAGACCTGCAACCCACTGAAAGCTACCGAACAAGTTTATCATCCTGAACTGCAAGCCAAACCAGGGTAGGACAAATGATGCAATGCCCAAACATATAAGCAATACTCCAAAACGTTTCATAGTCAATCCTCCATGTTTAACTACTCTATAGTAGTATAAAAAGCTTTCTATGATATTCTTTGACATGTTGAAAACCAATGACTGTAAAATCGGATTATGAGCCGGACAAAATAGAAGAATTGGCAGCCTCTATCAAATAAAATTGAGCAAACACTTAAAAACAGGAAAAAATAAGCATAATTATGGATATCAAACACAAAATATTCGAATTATTCCTAAGAAGCAAAAGATTAAGATTTTCTGACATAGAAAAAGCAATCGGCATCAAAACAAACGTTCTAGCCTACCATCTTAACAACATGATAAAAGAAGGCATGCTGCAAAAAGAAGACGAAGACTACCAGCTCAGCACACACGGAGAGAAATTACTGCCGTTCTTCGCGCACGTCACACAAAAATTAACAGGCGGATGCCTGCCAGTGGTACTCTCGGCCATAATTAAAAATGACAAAATACTCTTTATCAAAAGAAACAAAAGGCCATACCAAGGATACTGGGGAGTGCCGGGAGGCAAACTGCACCTGGAAGAAAGCATTGAAGAATGCGCTCTGCGGGAAGTAAAAGAGGAAACAGGATTGGATTGCACATTCTCCCACATTGCCGCCATTGTGCACGAACGCGTGAAAGAAAAAGACGTTTACAAACACGCGTTCCTGCTGTTTTTTGTCGTACTAAAACCGAAAACAGACAAGATAAAAGAAAGCGAAGAAGGAAAACTGGAATGGTTCCCGCTAAAAACACTGCAGCCTGAAAGAATAGTGCCCTCTGATTATCATATAATTAAAAATCACTTAAAAGAAATCGCTCACGTCAATTGCGTAATAATGGAAGAAAAAGAAGAAAAAATAGTAAAATTTGATGTCTCTAAAATTTAGCCGCGAATTTTCCTATTAATGGAGTCGGCTTCATCTTACCAGAAAATGCGTTCACAATGCTCAAAATCCAGAGCACGAAGCACACTATATTCCAAATAGGCACAAGCGGAATCGTAATTACTAACAACGTCAGCGCGAAAGTTAGAACAACCATTGCAATGCCAAGAACCAAACCCTGCTTGGCATAAAACATCGCATACTTATCCTTCTTGTGCGCCAACATAACCAAGATAAAACCTATAATCGGCAGCGTACCAATAAACGCCCAACCTTTATTCTCTTTAGCCATACTATCACCTCTTATTGAACAGAAAACTGCCCGCAGGGTATAAAAGAGTTACGGTTTGGCTGACAAGGCTGCTTTCGGGCTAGCTTCTTTTTGTGCAGCTATAACCGGTTTCAGTATTTCAACAAACTTGTCCTTCAAGCCCTTTCGGGCAATGATAATGGTTAATGGATTATTTCTTCCCCTGTACTTGTCAATCGAGTTTCCGAAAATGTCTGAGATTTCCAGACCACAGCCGCGTGCTATTGGGATGACGCCTGCAATATCGTATGGGCGCAGCATTGCTCCGCTTCCAGGCCAAAGAGCCCTGGCATCAATGTACGCATCAAACTGGTTCCTCAAAATGTTCAAAGTGTCGATAGCAGAAGAACGGCAGCCATCGTAAATTCTGAACTGCTTTCTATTCTTGTCAGCATCCACCAATGCCTGCTCAATCTCCCCTTTCTTGATACGCTCAGTATTTGAGTATCCGACCACCATGATCCTAGTGCACGAGTCACCCCTCTTGTCAACGAAATCCATTGGATCAAGAGTTTTTCCATCACAGAATGACATAAAGCCTTCATCCACTTTCATGCCTGAAAAGGTAGCCCTATTATGCATGTCATACACAGTTCCAAGAAGAATCGAGCCCATTCCAGCATTCTTGCTAAGTGCTATCGAAACTGCAGAAATAGGCGCGTAATTTAACACCGATGCGATTCTTCGCTTCGCATTCGTCGTACCATCAATTTCATCAATTCTAAACACTCCACGCGCGCGTCGACCTGACTTTTTTGAAGCAACATCCTTCAACTCATGCAGTTCAAAAAGGTATTCTCCTACAAACCTCTCCTCCTCAGGAAAACGCCCCAAATGAGTTTCCAAAGCACCCTGCATCCATTCATAAGCCAAAATGTCGAGAGTAGACTCCTCATGCCCCCTGATGTGCCGAGTGTCCTGCACAGGACCTTTATATTCCAGAATTCGTTCTCCGACTTCACGAACAACTGCTTCAAGAGCAAACATGTACTTTCTTTTCAAGTCAAGCGAGTCAAACATTTTTCATCCCTCCTCATCTATTAACAACAAATCAGTAATACTGTGGGTGCTTGTACATTTTCCTGACAACGACGCCCCTCCTGGAGTAAGAGAAGGTAACGGCGAATCCAGTAATCTTAATTCTACGCTCCCATTAGCCATTTTCATTACTAAAGTGCCGCCTTTCTGTCCGTGCAACTCATACGTTCCAGTTTTTAGCAATGTCGCAATTGCTTCCCGATACTCCTTCGTCTCAAAAGTCGCAGAATATGTATACGTTCTATTATCCTCGTGGTCAACATCAACAGCTTCATAAGTTATGTATTTGCAATTTCTGGATATGCATAGTCCGCTTCTGAGAGGGTTTCCTATAGGATCTCTTTCTATGCTATTACAAAATACCTGATATCCTCCTTTTTTGTACAGTGTTTTTCCCTTACCATCCAGAACTTCATGCACGCCCACGCTAAATGTCCCAGTTGACCAACACCCTCTTCTTTTGCGATCTTCATCAACCCTGTCCTGCAGAACTCTACAACCAGCATTTTTCGCCTCAACAAGAGAAGAAGTATTAACTGTAACGGGTTCTAATATGTTGGTGTGTTCGAATTCATCGAACGCATCATAAACGTCTTCACCACCTTTGATAACAAAAGATGGCATTTTGAACTCCTCAGCACAACACGCGGTTTATTATCTTTATAATACTTTTGACCAAAAAAACTAGATTCTGATATCCCGAAACTGCCTTACATCACTAAACTAGTTCCGGTTCGTTAGCTCGTTCCAGATTTGTTTGGGTGTTCGATAATTCAAGCTCATACGCGCGTTCCTCGTCATAGCGACGGTTTGACCGCTTCCTTTCTCTCAGCCAGCCTGATTCTTTTAGTCAGACCTTCCTCACAGCTCTGAGTTCTGGGAAGAATGCGCAGATTACCCTCCAAATCCCGGATTACAGCGTAATTAGTTGTGCGGGTCACATTATTCTTTCTGGCTTCTGACCTGATCTGCTCAGCAACAGGACCATTCTGTGAAATAAAATATTCACCGTTATCAAAAGTAACGCCTTTCACAGGAGGAGCGCTAATCGAACCAAGAACGAGATTCCCTAACGGCTGCTGACCGCAGCGAGCTCCACGATAAATTTCATTAACACCATTCTCACCATTCGGATATAATATTGTATATTGACCACACGTAGTATTCAAAGTCACTTTTCTCATGTCTTCACCCTCCGAAAAAACAAGAAAAAAACAGCTGTTAATAAATATTTGCAAATCTTTATAAGCACCAGAACAGTGAATTCAAACAAAAAGAGGAAGCATGCTAATTTACAAATACGACAACGCGCTCATTCCAAAACAAAAGATATTTTCAACAGCAAAAAAGCTAATTCCAGAACTCAAAAAATTAAACGCGATTAAAGATTATTCTGACGACAGAGCAAGCATAATGCTTCCAGAAGACAAACACTATCTAAATGTAGTATCTGCCGCAATTGCTTTGAAACAAAGACTGCGACC